>NZ_JBTOPV010000034.1:0-274519 GCF_055284355.1 Pseudomonas sp. HP_01
TCACCCTCCGTGCCTCGTGCGCGCCGGCCCCCCCTCTCTCTCTGGGTGCCTTTCCCCCCCCCCCAGACCCCCCCCGCCCCCCCCCCCCCCCCCCCCCGCTCCTACAGGGGATCAGGTGACACCTAAGAGGCGCATTGGACGCAAGAACTGTGAGAGGTTGCTCGCGATGAGGACCTCGGACTCCCTCACTGCCCATCAACGTATAAAGACTTGTACCGCGCCATGGCATCCGTGAGCCGGCGATTCAGATACTCATTGGTATGCCCAAGCGCCGCCAGGATCTGCGCAGATTCCTCGTGATAGGACGCGCGCTTTTCCAGAGACCACGTCGATGGCGCGGACTGGAGATTGGT
Organism: Pseudomonas sp. HP_01; assembly: GCF_055284355.1. NCBI lineage: Bacteria > Pseudomonadati > Pseudomonadota > Gammaproteobacteria > Pseudomonadales > Pseudomonadaceae > Pseudomonas > Pseudomonas sp. HP_01. The sequence goes on from NZ_JBTOPV010000034.1 coordinate 354, forward strand.
GATCCGGTCGCACAATTTGATGGCCGCCGCTTCCCGGGAATGCGCGGCGATTGCCTGGAAATAGCGCTCATCCGAGAAGGGCACGATCAGGTTCTTGCTCAGGCAGGCGACGGTCGATGCGACAGCGGCGCCGAACACTTCAGCCAATGCCTCCTCCGAGATCGCGGTGTCCTCGATCACGTCGTGCAGAAGCGCGGCAGGCATCGCGATGGAGAGATCACCGATGTCACTTTCCCGGTCCGCGAAAATCAGCTCGTTGGCGACCATCGCGACATGGGTGGTATACGGCAGATCTGACCCCTTCATCATCTGCCCGACGTGGGCGTGAGAAGCGAACAGCCAGGCTTTGTTGTAGAGATGCTGCAGGTCGGTGCACGTCAATCAATTCACTCCTGAGATGGGGGAGATGGGCGGTGAAGGCTTTCCAAAGGCTGGCCGTCGGGTAGCTTGATTTTTAAACCGCGACCGATCTGGATGCCGATGTAGTAGGCGATGCCGAGTGCATGGGCGAGCTCCGGATCCGTCTCCTCGAACTCCTTCCCGCCCCACGCGCCAATGGTCAATTTGTGCAGGCGGCTCTTGTCTTTTTCGGTGCCAAGCAGAATGTTTCTGATGAAGTCGAGTTGGATCAGTGAGCTCGAATAAAGGGGGAACGCTGGGCACGATGCCTCCGTCAGGCGGGTGATCGCAATAGCTTCGCCGATGTAGTCGATGGCTTTTTTCAATTCGTCGTTCCCTGTCATGCGGCCGCGTTTGCTAGATCGCGCTGCCTCGGTTCGAACCTGGCTTCTGCATTAATAATTCGTCCAGCTCTCGCCGGCGGCAGCGGTTGACGAATTGAACCGCTGAGGCGAGATCGTGCTGGAAGCGTTCGAACATTTGTTGGTCTATTGCGTAATATTCTGCGTAGTCCACAAAGCCGCTGCTTACGGGGAAGGATACGTAGAACTGGCCTGAGGTTTCTTCGACTCCCAGGGAGAACATTTCTTCGCAGTTTACGTAAGTGTTGCTGAATGTCATCGTTCGTAGGGCTCCAGTTTGCTTGCTAAAGCAGCTTTAGCGCTGCCGCATTATGCAATATCTGGTAAAGCTCGCTGCGCAAAGCTTTACACAGGTTGGTTGTCGTTGAGCAAGGCGGTGCGAATGAGGTCGAGTTTTTGTCTGGTCAACCGTCAGTGATCGACGATGAATGTATGTGCTTATGGGCTAGGGAACGGTAATGATTGATGCGCATAATCTCAAGAAGGTCAGTTGCACATTGCTAACATTCCTTTTATCCATGATGGCCCTAGGTCCATCAAATCTTGAATATTTCTGGCATCTGTACCTCGTGGTGGCGCTGCTGGCGATTCTGTGGACTCTCTACCTGGTTTATTTCTGTGAGAGATTTACCGTTTATATGCTCTCGCTGGTGGTGGCGTTTTTAGGCGCGTTTTGTTTACCAGTCTGCTCGGTCGCGTATGTCGCTGCAGGAAGCATCTGGGGCAAAGAGGGTCTTTTGCCCTTATTGCTAGGGTGCGCCCCGGTCGGTATCACGCTGCTGACCTACTATGTACTGGCCAGAGGTAGACCATCCTTTCATCCGTTCGAATATAACGGGCTAAAAGTCCAGCCGAGGTATCAGGATAGGCAGCGATCACCTGCCTCGTATAATCCCGTGTTAGTTGCCGGAGCTACAACCTTGGCGGCAAGTATTACTATAAATTCACTCGGCCATTTAACTGGTGCAATGGTCGCTATGGTTGGACTGCAGGCGTTTTGCATCGCCGCGTTGTTTCACGCTCGGCACATCATCAGGGGGCTACGCGCGCTCCGCCTTCAAGAACAATCAATGCCTACGCCCTACACGTTCATGCAAATTGACCAAATCCGCGAAGCGCGGAGGCGTTGGTATTTGGGCAGATTGTTTGCGTTGATCGCGTCTTGGAGGGCGTCGCAGGATGACTGATTGCTCGATGATTCGTCTCGACTTGGTTTGGTGGGTATCTCGCGTCGCTGATTTGTGAACGGTTATAGCGACGGAAACGGCGCGGTGTCGGTTGACGTCATCCGATAGTCCGGCGGGATGGAACCGGAAGGCAGTTGCAGGGCAGAAGCCACTGCCCATTTGCCGATGGGTGCGCGTCTAACACATTTCGACAAACCAGAGACCGTTTGGCTGCGCAGTCTTCCTGCGACGAGGCGGACTGCTGGAACTCCCAAGCACGATACTCAACGCTGCGCAAAATCGACTCACCGGGTTGACAGGGAGATGCTCAAAAGTGTCTCCTTTCTCGCGGTGACGCCTGTAACGATTCTGAGACTGTGACCTCCTTCGCAGTTTAGGCGCTGCGAAGATATGAGAGGTCCGACTTCCTGAATACTTTTCGCAGCCTGTTGCAAGGCTTGGAATTCAACTACGGGGACAGTTGCCGCCGATTGCAATTTTTTTATTCGAAAAGCGATCGTTCGCTACAAGCGTTGATAGAGCGACCGGGAATTCATCATTAATGTGCGGATTGGAGTTATCTGGTTCAATGAATACGATGTATGATCCAGACCCGCGTACAATCAAACGAGGTCCCCTATTGACCTTTCTGTTTGTCGTGGGCGCAGGTGCGTTTGGGCCTGCTAACTTTCCTGAATGTACTTGGCTATATTTCGGTTTCGTGGCCTTATTGTTTTTATATACGCTCTATATGATTTACTGGTGTGAAGGTTTCACCTCTTTCACACTCGGCATGTTTTCCTCATTTGTATTCTCATTTGGCGTCGCTGCGGCGGGTCTAGCCCATGTCGCGCTTGTCGTAGATTTGCACGCTTCGAGATCCCAAGCCGCCATTGCAAATATAGGGCTCGTGGCATTGATGGCCTTGATTTACGCATTTGTCTATTTTTTTCCTCGAAAGAGTTTTCCTTTTCAAACCGATGGAAACAAGGTTTCACGTGTCGCTATCCGAAGCAGTGATTACGGTCCCGGTCTTATTGCAGGTATCGGCACCGTGGTATCAGCTCTTTTGATTAACTCTGTGTCATCGCTCACGTCTAGCGCCGTCGCGGTGTTGGGCGTCTTTTTTGGCTGTGTTGCCCTTATGCTTTATGAGCGGGATGCGATTAGCGGCCTGCGCACCCTCCGTTCTCGGGAGAAGTCCATGGCAGCTCCATTCACCTTCAAGCGAATCGACGAGATCCGTGAAGCGCGCAGCCGCTGGTGGATCAGTAGGTTGTTCAAGTGGGTTAGTTCCAGGCACCAGTGACCAGGTGCGTGACTTTAGGTGATTCTGCGCACGCTGAATTGTCTCTTCGCGTGCTCGCTTAAGGGGTAAAGGAGATTTACATGATCATGAACCTCGCAGCGTTTCTCGTGCCGCAGAGCGTACGGCTGATCGAGTCTAGGCTCTGCCAATCCGAAACTGCCCAATGGCGCGCTGGCGACGGACGCAGGACCTCTAACAAATCAGTCGTTGCTTGGGAGGTATGGATTGGGTTGGAACATTTGTTGATCCATAGGGTTGAAGCAAACAGATAAAGAATGCGTTGAAGCGTTGAAAAGGGTGATGGCTGATGATTTTGGGCTCCGATTATCTTAAGCGTGGTGCTTGGGTCTGTTTCAGTGTGCTCGTGTTCGCTATGGTTTTAGGGCTCTCTGTTGTACCGTTCTTCTGGTGTGTCTACTTATTTGTTTTTATCTTGAAGCTTAGCTGGTTTCTTTACCTGATCTATTTTTGCGAGAGGTTTACATTTTATTTGTGGTCGGTCTTAGCAAGTGTGCAGAGTTTTCTGATCGTGCTGGCAAGCAGTGTTGCGTTTTCTTCCGCCGCCGACGTATGGGGCTTGGCAAGTGCCGAGGCATTCATTGCAGGATTGTTACCCGTGGCTTTAGTATTTTTGACTTATTTTATAATCGCGCGCACAAAACCGTCGTTTCATCCGTTTGAATACAGTGGAAACAAGGTAAAGGTAGTGCCGAGAATTAGTCAGAGTAAGTCAGCAAGGTATCCGGCTGCATTGTTGGCTGGTGCTTCCACATTAGTCGCGAGTATCTTCGTCAAAATCTTTGGGGTACCCGCAGCGGGAGTTGTTGGTGCGGTCGTCCTGACGACCTGCGCTTTAGTGATTCTTTACCACCTGCGTCATTCAGTTAGAGCGCTGCGCACGTTGAGCATAAAAGAAAAAACCACATCAGTGCGCTACACGTTTATGGAAATCGACGGCATCCGCGAAGCGCGCGGTCGGTGGTGGATCAGTAGATTTTTCACCTGGGTTGCCTCTAGGTGCGCCTCGACGGACGCCTAAGCCATTCGGGGTATGGTAGCCCGTATTTCCCAATACCTTCGGCAGGTATCCGGTACAAACGGGATTCCGGCAATCGGCTCTACCAGAATGCTGGAGTAACTATAGGTGATTTTGTTCCCCACTTGACGTAGCTAGTAGGCCGTCTGGCTCTGTAGTGCCCTCTGGATCTGGTGAATCCTCATGAAGACCTTGACCCTGAACCTGCGGCGCCGCCGCGGTAGGGTAGATCACTAAATGTGTATCTGATGTGGGGCCAAGTTCACGAGTGGCCATGGCTATGTCACCTTTAGGGATGATTTACACATGAGCCTCGACCACCTTTGTCGTTGGCATCGTAAAAAACTTGGGACAAAGTAGCCTCAGTGCTGAGAATTTCCAGTCCTCAAGACGCTGCCATATTCGTGAATTGATTCGGCGAGTTAATTAGCTACCCCTCGTCTAGTTCCGGGCTTCTGTATGAGCAACTCGTCCAGCTGTCTGTTGCGGCATTTGGTAACGAACGTCAGTGCGGCATTCAGATCACTTTGGAATAGATCAAGCTGCGCGCGATCAATTTCGTAATATTCTTCATACTCAATCATGTCATTTCTCACCGGAAATGAAGCATAGAACTTTCCTGAAGATTCCTCTATTCCTAGTGAGAAGCGCTTTTCGCGATTGAAGTAAATATCTGTAAATTTCATAAGATCCTCTGCGATAGATCAGTCTTTAAAATTCGAGGCGCGGATACCTCTTATTTATGCCGGCAGGTGTCCTCCATCACGTTGTGCAGAAGCGCGGCAGGCATCGCGATGGACAGATCACCGATGTCACTTTCCCGGTCCGCGAAAAATCAGTTCGTTCGCGCTCGCCATGCCACCTGGGAGAACCGCCCTAAAGAGTGATATCTCAGAAGGACAAATCGATGCTGATGATCTTTTTGCTCTTTTCCAACGCTTCGCTATCGCTTGCCCCGTCTGGCGCTAACCGGTTGAGGAAATCTTCAAGGCTGGACGAAATCAAAACATATCCCCGGTCTTCATTCGCTGCGTCATGTACCCAGTAGTGAACGGCTCCAGTTGATTTATCGATGCAAAACTGGTCGCCCGTCGGCGACTCCCCGAATGTATAGGTCTTGTCGGGGATTCGTCCGGAATACATGTTGTTCCTGTGGAAGATGTTGTATCCGTCGGCTGATAGGCCATAGATGATGTCCAGGTCGTAGGTCCCGGTCTGGCTCACGCACTGGGCACCTCGGGCGAAGACGACTGCTCCGCCTAGATCGGTGGTGAGATCCAGCAATAGATCCTCAATCTCAATGACACATCCCTCCCGCAGGGGTTCGTCAATCTGGCGAGAGGTTGGGTTTGCGCAATGAGCACCGAGTACCTCAGACATTCTTTTGCTGATTGCTCTCATGTTGCCGCTCCTGACCCGATGACCCAGTGCCAATCCTTCAAATGATTATGCTCCATCAGGAACGGAGTCAGGGCCGTTAAGCTTGTCCCGGACGTGGTGTGCTGTGCGCACCAAGGGATCCCACAAGCCTGACTCGCTGTTCCAGGCAGCGCCTGCCCAACGTTGGTCGGCGGTCAACTCAGCCCTGCGTTCGACCAAGCGTCGTTTGAGGATATCTGAGACGGCACTCAAATCAATCTTGGGCAGCGCTGCATATGGCCCGTCTGGCTGCGCTTCTTTATTCGCGAGGCAGTAGCAGTAGCACCAGATCCAGCTTTGAGCCATATAGATCGCCCGATTTTGATCTGGATAATGGTTGAGCAGTTTCAGCAAAGCCTGAACAAAACTCCCTGAGAATGAAGCGTTACGGGCGTTAAATTGCGGCATGAACAGCCGATCGAAAGCTACGACAACATTCTGAGGGTCGGCGTTGTCGTCTTTGGTCTCGAGAAAATAAAAGGGCTCGCCTGCGAGGAATCTGTCGAATTCATCGTGATGCAATGCAAGCTCAAGTCGTTGGCAGGTTCCTTGTCCATTCAGTTCTCCATCGTGAGCGTGTGGCGCGTGAACGAGGGTGATTCACGGCGTGGTCTGCGCGGGCTGCTTAATTGGATGGAGACTACATCAGTTAGGTCGCTTCGAAGGCGTGTTCGGCTTCGATTATGATAAGACCCAGTGACAGGTTCTAAGGCCACTGATCCGTAATGACTCTAGCCATCCCGAGCTTACGATGGCTGATCAGTTCCGGAATCTCGCCTCGGGAAATCAGGTGTAAAGCCTTCAGTAGTACTGCTTTGAAGCGAATGAGTTGATCCTCGGTGGTGATCTCAAAAATCGCCTGCGGCCGCTCAGTCAGTACGCAGTCAATTGCACGAAGGGCCGCTTCTATTTTTTGTTTGGCAGTTTCTCTGCGGTTCATCTTGGTGGCGTCCTGCATGACTTTTCTTCCGTTTTCAAGATTCAGAAGCTCCCCGGCCCACGTGACCAAAACTGCCGGCAGCATGCCGGTGACGGGCGCCGGTTGAGGAGAGCGGGCGTTGCTCAAGCCAACCGAACGCCATCAGCGCCTAGTTGTTTTGAGACATGAATTCACGCATCCATTTCAGGGCCGGCGTTTCTCCTCCCGTGAGCTCAATGCAGAAAGTTGCAAACGCCTGCTCAAGCGCTTCGTACGCCTGGAGGCCTCGTTCGCTGAACCTGTATCGCCCCGGAATCTGGCCCCACTCCCAAGGCGTGGTAATCAAACCTTCCATCACGAGGTTTAGCAGGGGCTTCAGGTCAGCGTATAGCTCCGCTGCCTCAGCATCGAGCTCGGCATACGCCTTGAGCTCGGTTTCTAGGTTGAGTGCTGCCGCGTGAAGTTTGTTGTTACTCATGGCGAGTTCCTTCGCATGCAGCTGTGCGTGCAAATCCTTTGTAGATAGTGCGTTCGAGCGTGTTACTTGCCGCGTCTCGCTTTGAAGGCTTTGAGAGCGGCGGACTCGCCGCCGGTAAGCTCAATGTAGAACGCAGCGTATGCTTCGGACAAATCACTGTAGCCTTGGAGATGGGTCTCCGAGAGCAGCCTGTAGCCTGGGATATCTCCGATTTCCACCGCCTGAAGAATGCTGCATCGCTCGGCCCTCTCGATAAGGTCCTGAAGCGAACCCGATAGTAACGCTGCGGCAGGGTCAACGACTGCGTATTTATCTAGCGTGCGCTGCAGCTCACGCGCCGATGCCTGGAGTTTGTTTTTATTCATCGCGGCTCTCTTCCAAACTGCCTTCCTGCGCATTACAAAACCTGACCCTGCTGGTCAGCGCTCTGTGGCAAGTTGCCGGTCTAAACGGGATTTTAGTCATGCGCCAGGCGTCGCTGCTCAAGTGGTGTTGAAGCTGAGACTGCCACGGCTCTGCTGATGTTTGGGTAACCGAAACTTCGTGGCGTTCGGGCCGCAGTCCGCAGGCTGTGATCTGAGGGTGATGCGGATTCATGGAAACACGCTTCGAATCGGCGCAAATGCCAATAGACGAACGTCCCGCTAGAAATTATCAGGCACGAAGTCGGGACCTTCAAACTTATCCCGAACGCCTAACGCCATGCGCATCAATGGTTCCCAGAGACCTTGCTTACTGTTCCACGACTCGCCTGCCCACCGCGTATCATTAATCAATTCAGCTTTGTTGGCCTCAAGTTCATGCTTGAACGCTCTTGCGATGCCAGCTGTATCCATTTCAAAAAGGGCACCATACTTGCCGTTTGGATTTGACTTCTTTTGGATGAGGCAATATTGGTAATACTGGATCCAGTAAGATACAGCATAAATCGCTCGATTTTTGTCTGGGTAGGTGTCCAGAGCCTTCAACATTGCTGTTGCAAATTTGACCGCAAAGGTTTCATTCTTGGTTTTTGTCCAATAGTCGAGCACTAATAAGTCGAAGGCATCTCTCACATTTTGTGGTTCTTTTGTATCTGTCTTAGCCTCTACAAAGTAGAAAGGCTCACCGACTATAAATTTGTCGAGTGCGTCGTCTGCTAGCGCGACAAGTAGCACATTGTCCAGGTTATCTGTCATTGGGTTCACGTCCTTGCGCAGTCAATTGCACGGATGGCCACCTCTTTTTTTGTTGGCGGTTTCCCTGCGGTTCATAGCGGGGGTGGCATCTGGCATGATTAATCCTTTCGTTTCCAGGGCCCAAGGCCTACCCGGGGCACGTGACCATACTCCCGCTAGCATACCGGTGATGCGTACCGGCCGTGTAGGATGAGCGCCACAGCGTGAAGCCCGTTATTGTTCGTATGGAATTGCTGCGCACGTAGCTATGGTGCAAAAGCCAGCCGCGTGTTCGCTAAGTCAAAGCCCTCGACCCATGTGACCCACAAGGAAGAACTTCTGATGACCAACGATCACACCTTCGACTTCACCAAAGTCCCCGCCGGCCTGACGCCGTTCCCTCCGATTGAAAACGTGTTTGTCGCCGATCAACTGGAGCTGGCCAACCATCTGCACCCTTTGTTCAGCGTTGATATCAGCACCGTAAATCCCGAGTGGTCGGGCGTGCTGCACATGCTCAGCCCGCTGGAGCCCTACGAGAGCCTTGTTGGCGAGCTGACCGAGTGGGACGGGTACCACGGTGATTTGCTGAAAACCAACTGGATCGGCTTCGCGGTCGAGCACGGGCGTTACCGCTTGTGCGGCGACCCGCGCTATTTTTTTCTGCATGAGGGTAACGCGCACCTGGCGGACCCTCATCCAGGCGCGAGAGCAGATTTGGAGCAGCACTACGCTGAACAGCACAGTGCGTTTATCAGTACCGTCGAGCGCTTTAACACCAGCGGGGTGCTGGCGCGCGAGCAGGGCGACCCGCTTTATCCGGTCGAGTTCGTCTCGCAGTTGGGCGGTGAAGTCGATGGGGTCGCGAACTGGGTGGAAACGGTCGAGTTTCCGATGCAGATCGTTGAGATCGATGCAGACCGCGGCGACACGAATGTCTATCCGCTGAGTCCTGCGGGCAAACGGTTTTTCCACGTGGCGAGCGTTCCGGGCTGGCATTACCGAACGGCCGGCGCAGACCTGATCGTCATGTTCTACGAGCCAATTGAGCGCTTGGTTTTGTTTACTTTCGATTACAGCTGAATCCATGAATACGGCGAACGCCGTCGGGGTGAGGCTCTCGACTCAAGACAAAGCCCAGCACAACGTGGAGGCAGAAAGGGGCGCCGCTGAGGCGTACACGCATTGGCCCAAGCGAAACAGAAGCAAACCTGCTTTCCTTACTGTCCCTCTGCAGCCGTTGATACCGGGTAGGGCATTTAAGGCCCTGGCTTCGATTATGGCTATGTATTGACCTAGTGGCGCTGATCGACGTGGTTGCCACGCGCGCGCGCATAGTGGCGAGAACAGTCGAGATAGCATTTACTCACCGTTCTGCCCATTATTCCTGGATTCGATCCATAGGCTCAGCGACAGTGGTTCGCCGCCCGTCACCTCGATCGAAAAATCCGCGTACGTGTCTTCAAGCTCGCCGTACCGCTGAAGATTTTTCTCGGTAAACCGATAGTGGCCAGGTACTGCTCCTATCTGAATGGGTTCGGATAGGTTGCCCGCTTTTGCCAGCTCTAATAACGGCTTTAAATCGGAACAGAGGGCAGCAGCTTCGGGATCTATCTCTGAGTATTCATCGAGCTGATGTTGTAGCTTTAAGGCAGTGCTTCTTAGTTTGGTGATATTCATCGCTAATTTCCTGCGATCTCTGGTGCCCGCCCGGGGGCAGAGCACGTTTACGTTCATGCGCGTAGTTTTAAGGGAGACAAGCGAAGGGTGCAGCTGAAGCTAGCACGTATCGGTTGAATGCAGGTTGTCACTTCATCTGTTCTCGAAGCCACTTCAAAGCTGGCGTCTCTCCTCCTCTTGCCTCAATCGAAAAATCCGCGAATGCATTTTCCAGGTCGCGATATTGCTGGAGGTTTCTCTCTGTAAAGCGATAACGTCCCGGCACGTCTCGCACTTCAAGCGGGTTCGTGAGGGTGCCAGCTTTTGCTTGTATCAATAATGGCTTCAAGTCAGCATGAAGAGCCACGGCTTCAGGATCTATCTTGGAATGTATCAACAGCTGGTATTCAAGGGCAATGGCTAGCTCTTTGAGTCTTGGAATGTTCATGGTTAATTCCCGATTGAGCCTATAGGTTTGACGGATGACCAATCTCCGCGATTTGGAATAAAGTACCACGCCGCGCCGTGCTGCTGGGTACCGGATGTTATCCATTTCCAGCAGCTGCTGCCATCACTATGTTTGGCTTGGGAGTGTCATTCAGGCGAACCTCTCACATCTCCAGGCTTTTGGATAAGCAACTCGTCTAGTTGTCGGTTTCGACATTTCGTGACAAACGCTAATGCAGCGTTAAGGTCCTTTTTAAATAGTTCCAGCTGTGCATGGCTAATCTCGTAATATTCTTCATAGTCAGTCATGCCGTTAGTTACCGGAATTGAAGCATAAAACTTCCCCGAGGACTCCTCAACACCTAGGGAAAAGCGCTCCTCGCGATTAAAGTAAGTGTCTATAAATTTCATAAGATTCTTTTCGGTAGTAGAGTGGTCATAAATTGATCCGCGGATAATTTGCCGGCATCAATAATGGCGTGAAAGATTTCAACTAAGCTTAAAACTCGTGAAGTTAAAATCAGCTTCCACGAAACCTGCGTGCTTTCGTGAAAGCTTTTAGCGAAAGTACCACGAGCGAAGGTCCCGCTAAAGATTATCAGGCACGAAGTCTGGACCTTCAAACTTATCCCGCACGCCTAGCGCCTCGCGCATCAACGGCTCCCACAGACCTTGCCTACTGTTCCAGGACTCGCCTGCCCACCTCGTATCGGTAATCAAGTCAGCTTTATTGACCTCAAGTTCGTGCTTGAGCGCACCGGCGACGCCGGCTGTATCCATTTCAAAAAGCTCACCATACTTGCCATTTGGATTTGCCTTTTTTTGGGTTGTGCAATAGTAGTAATGCTGGATCCAGTCGGATACAGCATAAATCGCTCGATTTTTGTCTGGATAGGATTCCAGCGCTTTGAACATTGCTGCTGCAAATTCGCCGGGAAACGTTTCATCTTTAGTCCTCATCCAATAGTCGAGTACCAAGTTGAAGGCAGCCATCACGTTTTGTGGTTCTTGGGTGTCTACCTTGGCTTCTTGAAAATAGAAAGGCTCGCCGACGATAAATTTGTCGAGTGCGCCGTCCGCTAGCGCGATCAGCAACACATTGTCCAGGTTATCTGTCATTGGGTTCACGTCCTTGCGCAGTCAATTGCACGGATGGCCACCTCTTTTTTGTTGGCGGTTTCCCTGCGGTTCATAGCGGGGGTGGCATCTGGCATGGTTAATCCTTTCGTTTCCAGGGCCCAAGGCCTACCCGGGGCACGTGACCATACTCCCGCTAGCATACCGGTGATGCGTACCGGCCGGGTAGGATGAGCTCCTCAGCTTGAAGCTAGATATTAGCTATGGTGAATTTGCTCCTCACGCAGCTGTGTTTCCAAGCCAAGCGCGTGTTCGCTGATCGCCATGGAGATGTGCCGATTTATGGTCACCTGGATGAGCAATCCGCCATTTTTTTGCTCGATTCAATTAGCGTGTAAGAATGCGATTAAGCAATCACCAAGGATGCGTTTATGACACTGCCCCGCTTTATCTACCATCCCGATCCCGTCGGTACCGGTTCGGTTCAATCCTCTTCCGACACTTGCGTGAGCTGCAACCAGGCGCGCGGCTACATCTACGTGGGGCCGGTATACGCCGTTGATGAGTACGAAAACTGCATCTGCCCTTGGTGCATTGCCGACGGGAGTGCGCACCAGCGTCTGGGCGCGACGTTTGTGGATGACGAAAGTATCGGCCTGGATGGCGACGACACGCTGAACGAGGCGCAGATCGCCGAAGTCTGTCAGCGCACGCCTGGTTTTAATGGCTGGCAGCAAGAATGCTGGTTCACTCACTGCAACGACGCGGCCGAATTCATTGGCAAGGCCGGCCACACAGAATTGCTTGAAATGGGGCCGGCAGCCATCGCCGCCGTTCAGGACTCAACAGGGTTGGAGGAGGGACCTCAGTGGCAAGCGTTCCTCACCGCGTTGGATAAAGATCATGGCCCTACGGCTTACCTCTTCAAATGTCGCCACTGCGCCACGCTAGGCGCTTATCAAGACAACCATTGACGCCCAACGTTAAAGTCTATGAATAACACCGAATGGCAAGCCCTCAAGCTCAGGCTTAAAAAGTACGTCGCGATTTTCTTCCTGATCTGCCTTGCAGGGGCGCTCACCTATGGCTACGTGCACAAACCTGAACTTCCTCCGCAAATAGTCCTGAAGCAAAACTTCATACCGGGGGAGTGGCTTTATATCGTGGAGGAGGCGAGGGACCGTTCAGACCCCAAGTGGTTAAAGTTCTACATGGATCATCGTGAATCGACTGACGAAACCATGAAGGTGTATTTGGGCAAGACCCCGCCCTTCCTGGTCTCGGATACTGACTTGAAAGACGTGGAAATCCAGCGTGTCCCCAACGGCCTGCATATCAAGCTGAAAGGTGCTATCTCGGATTACCGCAGCGACCTTTACCTGAAAGACGGGGACACTTACACGACTTACCGTGTAAGCCTTGAACAAGTCGAAACCCGACCGCCCTTGCCGAGCGGCCGGTGAGCCTATTTCAGTAAAGCGATCACTGTGCAGGCCAGCATGATCAACAGCGCCGGCCACTGCATTGGTATGAAAAAGAAGTGGTGGCGAACGCCATCGGGGTGAAGCTCGCGATTCAACACAAAGCCCAGCACAACGTTGATGGCTGAACCAATACCCAAGCCCATCAAGAGTTGCATGAGCGATGTATTTCCGGGCTTAACGCTGGGATCCGGCCATAACCACGTCAGTAACAGCACCATGGCCAATGGTGTTAACAGAGTCACCCAGCCTGCGCCGCGATAGATCATCGTTGGATGCTCATCTCGAAGACATTAGACGCTGGCTCGCGTGCCTGCTTTTCAACTGCCAACACGACATCGAGCGCATTGAGCAACAGGTCATGGCTCAGGATACCGGTGGCGATGGTCGACAATACGGGCTTGCCGTTCTCGTCCTTTATCTCCGTATCAGAGAACTGCTATTGCGCACTGCTTACGGAGCAGTTGCGACTCAAGGCAGGGGTTACTAACTAACCTAGTTCATAAAATGGATCTTTATAAGGTGCTTGCTCGTGCAGCTGAAATGCTAGGTTTTGGATATGCTCTGACCAAGCGACTTTTGATACCCATTCTTCCGGTATCCCGGACGCGCCATAAAGGGCACCAGCCAGTTGTCCGGCTACTGCAGCTACACTGTCAGCGTCATCTGCAAGATTAGCAGCTAACAACACTGCGTCTTTAAAGTTGTCAGTGTTCCACACTGCCCACAGTGCTGCCTCCAAAGTATCAATGGCGTAGCCACTAGAACGGATCTGATCACGGGTTTTTTGTTTGTATTCACCTGCATTGATGATGGTTGCTCGCGCTAGAAGGGGACGAACCATAGGCTGGCACATCTCTATCCTATCTGCGCCATTGAGTGCCAAGTGCAATAGTGCGCTCAAGAACTCACAGCAGTTCACTGCTTCCAAAGCTCTGTGGGTGGTGCGACTTTGAGTCTGGGCTTCTCGCCAAGTGGATGACAGCATATGCCGCCGAAAGATGGCAACGGGTGCCAGTCTGATTATAGAGCCATTCCCTGCGGTGTTAGGTTCGGTATTCCCAATCCATTTCAGCCTCAGACTTAGCCAACCCTCGAGTGCATTGCGAGTTGCATTCCCGATGTCAAAGCAAACTCCATTTACGCTGTTCCTTCCCTGTTTGTACCACTGGCAGAGCCTATCTAGATAATCTATATAATCAAATCTGCCGTTTGCCAGATAAGTGTCCGCTAAGCACAACGCCATGCTTGTATCATCGGTCCAGTCCCCAGGCTTTAAGTTAAAGGGTCCGCCGCCTACCATATCTTTTACCTGCTTTGCATCGCGTGGCAAAAACTCAAGAGTGGTGCCTACAGCATCTCCTACAGCCAGCCCCAACAGAGCTCCTTTCGCTCTGTCAATGGATTGGCTGTGGGTCAGAGTGGAGGGTCTAGACATCTCCCATTCAGCCTCGACATAATCTCTGCTGCCTGTATCACAAGGGTAGGAAGGCGGCTGCAAGTGATCGTATCGATGAGCGTGCTCGGTTACGATCAGCGTTGGGCTATGAAGGTCGATCATGGGATCTCTTACTAGTAGTAAATGAGTAATTGAGCCTGTTTCAATCCGGTTTAAAGTCTTAAAGATGTTCCAGGCCTGTACAGTACTTGCGCCTCAGACCACTCAGTAGAAACTTGATATCTTTGCCCGGCACGCCGCGAACTAGCATTTTCAACACAAAGCCCAGGACAACGTTGATGGCTGACCCAATACCCACTGCTAGCAAGAATTGCATGAGCGATGTATTGCCGGGCTTAACGCTCGGATCCGGCCATAACCACATCATTGACAGCACCATCGCTAATGTTGTGAACAACGTCATCCAGCCTGCGCCGCAATAGATCATCGTTGGATGTTCAAGTCGAAGACATTAGCGGCTGGCTCGCGTGCCTGCTCTTCAACCGCCAATACGATATCGAGCGTATTGAGGAACAGGTCATGGCTCAGAATGCCGGTGGCGATGGTCGACAAAACGGGCTTGCCGTTCTCGTCCTTGATCACCACGTTTTCGGTCCAAGTGCCCAGATTCACTGTGCGCAACGACGACATCGGCACTTTGTTGCCTTGGTACTCGAGGAAGTCGCGGTGCACAACAATCGGCGCCGTAGTGACTTTGAGGAAGTTGCCGGTCACTCGCTTGCCCCAGACCTGCTTTGAACTGATGCAGTTGAAGGTGACCGAGCGGCCCGACTCCAGCGCTTCGGCCACGGCCGGCAGCCGCGCCCGTACGTGTAAATCACGGACCAGTTCCTGAAATGCCTGGAAGCCTTTCAATGTATCGACCACTCGATGAAAGGGTTCTGAGGCATTACGACGATAGGCCAGGTTTGTGATCAGGCCGGTCAATACAGTTTGCCCGGAGCTGAACAGGTACAAGTCCTCTATCTCGGTAAACGCCGTGTAGTCGCGCTGGTCTTTAGTGATGCGCACGATGCCGTTTCCATAAACTTCGTAGTGGGTACTACGCAGCTTTTTTTGCCAAACGGTGGTACCCAATAGGCATAGCCCGATAGTGGCCAACAAGCCTATGGTGAAACTAAACAGTTTGTGTTCGCCTGAGAAATTGAGGGTCATGCCGCGGGACGTCTGGAGAGTCACCGGGCCGTGATCGCCCATCGGCACAATCGTGGACAGATAGAAGACGAACGCGGCGAGGCCCAAAAATACAACGGCCAATATCAGGCCGAAAATCAAAAAGGCCTTGCCCTGGCGGAACGTTGCGATCAGCTCACCGGTGTCGGGAGAAGTGTGGGAGTTGTTTGGTTGCATGAGTGTTTGCGTCCTTGTCTTTGAATGGATGCGCGGCCTTAGGCGCGGGGCAGGGCAGGTGGTGCTTTTCCTAGAGAGTGGAGCGGTGTAGCTGGATTCATGGCATGCCCGGCGTGATGACTATCAACGCTTCCTGTGCCCATGCTGTTTTGTTGAGCTGCTCCCCAACCTTGCTGGTCGGCGGCGGATGCGACAGCGATGGGGGACAGAGACAGCTAATGTTGCATGCAGAGCTCATATAACCGGGTGCGCAATTCGGCGAACTCATTGTTTTCGTCGATCAAGGGCTGTCCGTTACAGTACAAAACGATGTCGGTCAGGGACCCCATTCCTCCATACAGTCCGATTATTTGCGAGAGTGCGAAATCATAGTCGTGAGGCAGATTTGCTCGATAATCATCAAGGTGCTCAGCCCATCCGTCTTTGTTCCCGGCACGTAGCAACGCGGACATGCGGGTCATCGTCGCACTTATCGAAATGCTGTTTGTCATCCCAGAGGCCCTGATCCGATTACGCCAGCTCAACTCAACTACCAGGGATTACAGGCTACGTTTCCCGGCAAGTCCCTGGTCCGAAGGTGATTTCAGTAATAGGCTCGGCCTGGCTGCTGGAGTAGCTGTAAGTGATCTTGTTTCCCAGCGCTAGCATGAGCAAATAAGCAGTCTGGCTGCACAGCGCCTTCTGGATCTGTTGAGTCAGGTAACTCTCGTAGTACACCCGTTCACCTGGGCGATTTGCATAAACAGAAAGCGTGATCTTGTAGAGCACGGTGTGATCGGCATAGCTGATATTGTCGATGCGGGTCATAGGGTCGAGCATGATGGGAAGCTGTTTCTGTTGCTCGGCAATCACGGCTTCAAGCGCTTGCTCACTGTCCTGAGCGTAGGTCGGTGTTATGCCGCAGAAGGCTATCGCTGAGGCAATCAAGCATCGGATTAAGCGGGTCAAAATAACGTTCCTTGTTGTCGTTTACACGATTGGTGATTCAGGCGTAAATCTTTCTGCATGGAGGTCTGTATTGTGAATCAGGCACAGGATGACTCGTGGCTCACAACGGCGATTTCTGTGAACCATTCCGCGTGCCGTTGACTTACTTACCTCGATCGTACTCAGCTTTAGTCATCTCCTCACCGTAGCGAAGAGCGTCATTGAAAAGACGGTTCTCGTGCGGAACGGGCTCGCGGCTTTCCTGCTCTCCATAGAACCGCACAAATACCAGCTGGGAAGCGTGGTCCCATCGGTAAGTGACGTCCTCGAATGGGTAATCGACGTAAACATCTTCTTTAGCAAAGCGCTCCCCCTTGTTGATGCCCATTACAATCCCCTCACTGTGTCGTAGTAAGCCTTGCTTTTCGTGACAATAGCCTCGGCACCGCTGGAAGTTGGATTCATTGTTCGCCAATCCTCATAGTAAGCATGTCCAAGACCGCCCGGCACACCGGCCTTGGAGGCCACGGCGTCATAGGTGTCGCTACCCAACAGGTTTCTGGCCAACGCCTCAGGCTCTTTAGCAAAAATCATTTGGGGAGAGTTCACTTGAATTTCACCGGGTATGCCGGCTTTGGTCATGAACGATGAATTGACCCCACTGTAGCCAAGTGGGTCTGCAGCACCATCGATGATTTTCACCTTGGCACCGCGTTCCGCCAACTCCTGAGTAACTGACGCAATTTTGTCTGCGGGCACAATGATCGTGTTACGTGCCAGGTCCTTGATCTTTGTAGGGTCACCGCCGTAGTCATTGGCGATCTTTTCCAATGCTCGCGCCCTTGATTTGATCGGTGCTTTTGCAACCGTGCCGCCGTACTTGGCAGCGATCTCATCAGCCACGGCGTCTATCTCGGCCTTGGCTGCACCGGCCTTTGCATAGATTTCTTCGAAGGTTGGGCGTGTTTTGGGTGGTTTGGTAGATTTGGAGCTCTCGTTGGGCAGCGGTGGTTCAGGCTCAGCCTTTTTCAATGGCGTCACATCTTTCGCCTGCAATTCCGGCTGAGCCAGAATCTTCTGTTCATTGCGCGCTAACCACGCCGCGAATTCCTTGTTCGAAATGTCGGCCTGTAGCCTGGCGCTGCGGGTAGCGATGCTCTCCAGACTGTTCATCACGCCGGCCTTCATCTGCCCGCGCGTCAGATAAGTCACGATGGCCGTTAGCAGCAGCATCACCAGTTGCTCTTGCCCGCGAGCCAATTGCCGAGCGGCGCGTTCGGTGCGTTCCTGGACCTGCGCAGCGGAGCCGCCAGTCGGGTCAAGGCCTGTGGGTTTCAAGCCATCTTCGGCGTGCCAGGCGGTGGCGAGTCCTTCCTGCAATGTCGACAAGCATGCAGGCAGGCCCTTGTAGAAATACTCCGCAATGGCCGACAGACCCAGTGCCATGAGAATCACGTTGCCCACTTGCAGGCCGATCCCCGCGCCAGCCACGGCCCCGGGTGCTGCACCAATACCAAAAGCCCACGCGCCTGCAGCGCCGCCAAGAGCGCCACCCACTGCGACGCTGCCCCCAAGGATCATCACCACTTGCTGCACCAGCTTGATCAGTACCGGCAGAATTTCCTTGATGTTGATCGACGCCCATTTGCGGGTGAGATCGGACTGCATGATCGGGTAGGAGAGGGCCATCGCCTGCCGGACGTGATCGATACGGGCTCCGCCCATGTAGCCGTACGCCTGGCTGACGCCGTTACTGAGCCGGCGGCTCATACCGTCCCAACTGTCGTTCGCGCTCTGCAAGCCGCTGCTGACGCCTTGGTTGAGGGCGTTAAATTGTTCGTCGAGGTTTCGCTCGATGTCGTCCCAGCTTGGCACGTTGGTTAATAGGTCCATTTACACATCACAGTCCTTGAGGGGGAAGCGCTGGACAGCGTCCCGATGGGCGTGTCTGTTGCGGCTGACCGTTATGGCTAGCAAGTCGCCAGCAGTAGACGTCAAGTCCGCTATCGACCGCTAACGTACGATTTAATTTCCGGCGATGCGCATTTTTCTCAGGTTTTTTACACTCGGCAATGATGGCAGAACACCGTCACTCAACCAACTGATCGCTATAGCCCTCGGCCAGCGCCTGTGATTACGGGCACTTCGACACATTCACCCGCCGGTTAAGAAATTTCAAAGGGGATCCACCATGTTGCGCGACGCTCCGCAAAATCGATTCACCGGGTTGACAGCGGGAGGCGCATAAGTGTCTCCTTTGCCGCTGTGAAACATCTGTAACGATTCTGAGAACGTGATGTCGTTCGCGAATTCCGTTGCCTGGTGGCACTTTCGCATTGCAGCGCGGTCGCAG
Source organism: Pseudomonas sp. HP_01 (assembly GCF_055284355.1). NCBI lineage: Bacteria > Pseudomonadati > Pseudomonadota > Gammaproteobacteria > Pseudomonadales > Pseudomonadaceae > Pseudomonas > Pseudomonas sp. HP_01. Next base: position 19,352 of record NZ_JBTOPV010000034.1, read on the forward strand.
TGTCCAGCAATTGAATGTTTACCCGGAACCAGGTGGCGTTGCTGCCGATTGCGCACATGCGCGCGGACCCAACCGTCGATTCCGAGACTGTTGTTTTAAAGAAGCGTCTGTAGCTCGGGTCTTACGTGATTGTAGGAATGCCCCCACGGCCGATGGCGAACCCGCCCGGTGGCGCGTCATCAACCCGTTAGCGACGATGCAACAAGGGCTCCGGCCCCCTTGTCGGCTCGTAACCTGTTGTTGCTGAGCATGGCGGTAGCGTTCTACCCCGTGCCATCCAGGAGATTTATATGATGATGGACCTTGCCGCGTTGCTCTCGCCCCAGAACCGGCGCCTGTTCAAGTTCAATAACCTCGCCAACCCGGAACAGCAACTGCTGCTCGAAACCTTCAAAGGTCGGGAAGCGCTGTCCCAGGCGTATAGCTTCGAGCTGCTGCTGATCTGCGAAGACTCCGGCGTCGAGCTCAAGTCGATGATGGGGCAACTGGTCACCATCGAAATCGAACTGGCCGACAGCACGCCGCGCTATATCGCCGGCTACCTCACGCGCTTTGCCAGCACCGGCAGCGACGGCGGCATGGCCCGCTACACCGCGACGCTCAACCCCTGGTTCTCGATGCTGAAAAACCGCTTCGACACGCGGGTTTTTCAGGGCAATACCGTCGAGGAAGTGGTGACCCAGGTGTTCGCCCTGTGCCCGGCATTCTCCCGCCATGAATTCCGCCTGACCAAGCCGCAAAAGCGCTACACCTACATCACCCAATACCGTGAAACCGACTTCAACTTCGTCCAGCGTCTGCTCGAAGAAGAAGGGATGTTTTACTACTTCGAGCACACCGCCGAAGGCCACACCATGATCATCTGCGACGACTCCAGCATGCTGCAGCCGTTGCCGGAACAACCGCAGATCCGCTTCCACACCGCGTCCGTCACCGAGACCGCAGACTCCATCACCAAGTGGAGCGGCAACCGCCAGTTGCAGGCGGGCAAGATGGCCGTGCAGACCTTCGACTACCGTCAGCCCAACAACCGTCTGCCCGTCGGCATGAACAGCCTGAACAAGCAGGGCGACGTCGAGACGTTCGAGATCTACGACTTCCCCGGCCAGTACACCCACGGCACCTACGACGAGGGCGAAACGCTGTTGCGCCTGCGCATGGAAGCCCTGGAAATCCGTGGCAAGAAGTTCGAAGGCGCAAGCAACTGCCGTGCGATGAAGCCTGGCTACACCTTCGAGCTGGTGCAGCACTACGACCACGATCAAGGCTCGGCCGACGATCGTCAGTTTCTGCTGATGGGCGTCGAAAGCGAAGGCCACAACAACTATTTGAACGGCCATCAGGCGAGCTACTACAACACCTTCTCCTGCGTGCGCAAAAAGATTCCCTTCCGCCCGCAACTGTCCACGCCGCGGCCGACCATCTCTGGGCCACAGACCGCCATCATCGTCGGCCCGCCGGGCGAAGAAATCTTCACCGACGAACTCGGTCGCGTGAAAGTCCAGTTCCACTGGGACCGCAACGGCAAGTACAACGACCACAGCTCCTGCTGGGTCCGCGTCGCCCAGTCGGGTGCAAGTGGCGGTTTCGGCAGCATTCAGATCCCGCGTGTGGGCGATGAAGTGGTGGTGGTTTTCCTGGATGGCAATCCGGATCGCCCGCTGATCATGGGCAGCGTCTACAACAGCAAGAACACCCCGCCGTGGTCGTTGCCGGCGAACAAGACCCAGAGCGGCTTCCTGACGCGCTCGACCAAGGGGCACGGCGGTACGGCGAACTTCTTCCGTTTCGAGGACAAGTCCGGCGCCGAGCAGATCATAATGCACGCCGAACGCAACATGGACACCGAGATTGAGCTGGATGAAACCCATAAGGTGGGCGGCAATCGCGAGATCGCCGTCAACGGCACTCACACAGAAGTAATCAAGAAAGACACGGTGATGAATGTTCAGGACGGCTCGTTGACGATTCAGGTCGACAAGCAGTTCGTCCAGATCAGTGCGCAGACACACATCATCCTTCAGGTGGGATCCAGCAGCATCAAGATCACAGATGGCCGTATCGAGATCACCAGCGATTCGGTCGATATCTTCGGAAAGAACGACACCTTCGTTCACGGCAAACGGGTCGATATCAACAAATGAGAAACTCGTCGATTCCCGGCACCCGCACCAGCATGTACGACCGCATCTCGGAGAAGCGCCTGGCAGCCGAGGCGCTTGCTCGCGAGGAAGCCGAGCAGGCTGCCGCTGTGGCGGCGATTGCGATCACACATGAGCCCGCGCCCGTGTTGCCGCTGCAACCCTCGCGCAATGAGCTGAAGATTGCCGGGCTGGCCTTGGTGATGCCCCACCTCCTGGCATTTCGGGATCTCGACATGACGCTAGAGCGAGAAGGCCACCCGGTCACGTTCAGCGCGAAACGTCGACCTGCGCCGGAAGGGTTGACGCTGGAGCGATCCACCGAGCTCTACGTCGACAATCTCCGTAAGCACCACAGCGACGTCACTGTAGTCCGCCAGAATGATTGCCTGTTGGCGGGTAGCCCCGCAGTGTCACTGGATTACGCGTTCAAGGTAGGCCAGGAACGTCGGCACGGTCGAGCAACCAGCGCAGTCATTGCGCCGGCCAATGGTAACGAGCGTCAGTGGTTCAGCGTGTCGACGGTGATCAATCCCGACCAGCCCGCATTTGCCAACTGGCTGATCGAGTTCGACGAAATGCTGGGCCGCATCGCCGCCTGCTGAAATCTTTTTCTTATTACTTATGGAACACGCCTCCAATGGACTATCAGCTTCAGGAAGGATCGATCGTACTGCCGGAAGGCTTTCAGGACCGCACGGTCAACATGTTCGTGCTTGGCACTACGATTCCCGCGCCGCTGAACGTCACCGTCTCCCGTGACAACATGCTCCCTGCGGAAGACCTGAATACCTACATCGATCGTCAGATAAAACTGATTGCTTCAAAACTGCGCGGCTACACCTCTCTGGGAAAGAAGCCCGCCACGTTGTCTGCACAACAGCCGTTGGCCGGTATCCAGATCGATGGCTACTACATGGATGCCGGTCGACCTTATTACCAGCGTCAGGCCGGATTTGAAATTCAGCCAGGTCGCATTCTGGTGTTTTCCACCACGAGCCAGACAGACTTCAGCGCCGCACAAACTGAAAGCTGGCTGCAACTGCTCGCCAGTTTCCAACCCCGCCAGACCCAGGATTCCCCTGCTGAAAACGCCGAGCAGGAATAACCATGTTCGAAGCCGCTCGATGGAACGACGAAATTGAACACACCGGCGCACTGGCCGGGTTTCTGGCAGGCGCAGTCGTCGGTTTGGCGATTGCCGCTTATGCCGCCACCATGGTGTGCTCGGGAGGCACCGCTGCTTTCCTGATGCCCATCGCTCTGGGGCTTCTCGCCAGCGCGCTGCCGGCTTTGGGGGAATATTTCGGCAAGATGTTCAGCTCGCCGGCCGGGGAGATCCAGCTCCCCGGCTGCTCGACCGATGTGTACATCAACAACCGCAATGCCGCGCACGTGGAACTCAGCCTCGGCCGGTGCGAAAAGCATCCTGCGCCTGTTCAGGTCGCCGAGGGTTCATCCAACGTCTTCATCAATAGCGTGGCTGCAGCGCGCAAGGATGACAGGCTGACCTGTGGTGCACGGATTTCAGGCGGCTCGAACGATGTGTTCATCGGGGGCGGCACGGTTCAATACCTTCACATCGACGACGAAATCCCGGGTTGGCTTCGCGTCGTTGTCGACGTGCTGATGATCGTGGCATCGATGGGTAAAGCGCTGGTATCAGTCGCCAAGCTGGGCCTGACGCAAGGGTTGAAAGCTGCGGGGCCGTGCGCACTGCGCTTCGGCGCTACCGTTGCCGCGAGCTACCTCACGGGCACCTACATCATTGGCCCGGCAGTCGGGAAAGTCCTGGGCGGGATGATTGGCAATCCCGTCGACCTCACAACTGGGCGCAAGCTGTTGCTGGACTCAGGCGAATCCGACTTCGTACTGCCCGGCCTGATGCCGATTGAATGGTCCCGCTTCTACGCCAGCGACCTGACCGTCGACAGCGTGTTGGGTCAGGGCTGGGTCTTGCCCTGGGAGCAGAGCCTGCGCCGCAGCGGAAGCTTCGTTTACCTTACCGACAACCAGGGCCGCAGCGTGCCCTTTGTCGACATCGAGCCCGGGGAGCGCATTTACAACCCCTACGAGCAGATTCATCTGGTCCGTACCCTGGGTGGGCATTACCTGCTGCAAACGCTCGACAACGTGTTTTTCTACTTCGGCGAAGTGCCGGACGACAACACTTCGGTGCCGTTGCAGCGTCTGGAAAATGCGCTCGGTCATTACCTGCATTTCACGCGCACGGTCGACGGCACGCTCACCGACATCAGCGCGCCGGGCGGCGTGCGGATTCACCTGCATTACGACAACCCGCTTGGTCGCCTGACCGACGTCAAACGCATCGTCGACAACCTGGCTGTGGAAACCCTGGTCCAGTACCGCTACGACGACAACGGTCAGCTCATCGAAGTCATCAATCGCAATGGCGATTGCATGCGCCGGTTCAGTTATGCCGAAGGCATGATGGCCAGTCATAGCAACGCATTGGGTTTGAGCTGCAACTACCGCTGGGAGACCATTGATGGCCAACCGCGCGTGGTTGAGCATTGGACCAGTGACGGCGAACACTTTCATTTCCGCTACGACTTCAAAAACAGAATTTCGTGGGCGGTTGACGTCCTCGGGCGCGAACTGGAAGTGCAGTACAACGAGGACAAACGGGTTATCGCCAGTCGGGACTTTGGCGGTGAGCGTTACGGCATCGATCTGGATGAAGCGGGCAACACGACCGGCATCAGCCTGCCGGACGGGAATCGTCTGACGTTCAAGTACGACGAATTTTCGCGCCTGATCGAAGAGACCGACCCGCTCGGTCGAAGCATTACCTACAGCTACCACCTCAGTACCACCTTGATCACCGAAACCGCCTTCCCGGACGGCAGCGTCTGGAAAGCCCGTTACGACGACAAGGGCAATCTCATTGCCGAAACCGATCCGCTGGGGCACAAGACCGAGTACCTCAATAGCGAAGATGGTCTGCCGCACACCATTATTGATGCGACCTACAAGTCGAAATATCTGTGGTGGAATGGCTTGGCGCAGGTCGAGCGGTTTCAGGATTGTTCGGGCAAAAGCACGTTTTATAGCTATGACGATCGGACTCATCTGATCGCCGTCACCGACGCGTTGAATCAGACGACACGGCTAGAGCGCAAACCCGACGGCGAAGTGGTGCGTATCGAGCACCCGGATGGGACTGCCGAGTCGTTTACCTACAACGCTCTCGGCCAAGTTCTAACGCACACCGATGGCAAGGGTCAGACCACAAGGCTGTTGCGTACGGCACGAGGTCTGCCAAGCAGCCGTCAGGACGCAAAAGGTCAGCGCATTCGCTATGAGTACGATAAAGCGATTCGGCTGACGGCACTGGTCAACGAAAACAACGCGGCTTATGAGTTTGCTTACGATGCGTCTGATCGACTGATTGAAGAGAAACGCATCGACAACCTGACGCGCAGATTCACCTACAACTTGGGTGGGCATCTGACGCGGGTTGATGAAATCGGCTACGGGGACAGGGCAGAGCGACCGCAGCGCAGCACCGAGTTTGAGCGTGATGTGATTGGCCGATTGTTGGCGAAGGTCAATCAGGATGCGCGGCAGGATTACGGGTATGACGAAGGCGATCGGCTGCTGTCGATTGCGCGACTGCCCACGGGGATTGGTAAAAAGCTCGGCATCGGCGAGGAAACGCTGGAGTTTGAGTACGACTTACTTGGCCGCCTGATCAAAGAGACCACGCCGCAAGGGGCGCTGGCCTACGAATACGATCCTCTCAGCAACCTGACCACGCTCACCTTACCGACGGGCCAACACCTCAATCATCTGTACTACGGCAGTGGTCACCTGCACCAACTGAACCTTGACGGTTTGCTCATCAGCGACATGGAGCGCGATGATCTGCATCGCGAGGTCTATCGGTCCCAGGGCAAGCTAACCAGTTGTTTTGGTTACGACGCGATGGGCCGCAAGAGCTGGCAGTTCGCATCGACATTGCCAGCTGACAAGCTGTCGCAGATCCAGAATCCAGGCATCAACACCTCGCTGCTGGTGGATCACGCATACAACCCGATTCATCGGCGTTATGAGTACGATCCAGCGGGCGAACTGACCCGCACGCTGGACAAACTGCGTGGCGAGATCAAATACGAATACGAAGCCAACGGCCAACTGCACAGTCGTGACACCGGTAAACTCGTCGACAGCGAAGAGTTCCGATACGACGCAGCAGCCAACCGGCTGAACTTCAACACCAGCCAGTTCGATCAGGTCAAAGACAACCGCATCAAGCAATGGCGCGATCAGGAATATACCTACGACGCTTGGGGCAACCTGATTGAAAAACGGTCGGGGTTAACCAAGCTGCAGGCGTTCACCTACGATTGCGAAAACCGGCTCGTGCGTGCGGAAACGATGGTTAACAGCCAGATGCACAGCGTCGGTACGTACCGGTATGACAGCTTGGGTCGTAGGGTTGGCAAGACGTCCGAGATTGATGGCCAGACTGAGCACAAGCACTTTCTCTGGCAAGGCCTGCGGATGCTGCGTGAGGAAACGCCTTGGCAGAGCAGCCTCTATATTTACGAGCCAGGAAGCTATGCGCCACTTGCCCGGGTTGACCAGAGCGAAGGTGAGGCAGAGCGGACGCTTTACTACTTTCATACCGACCAGATTGGCACGCCGCTGGAGATGACGGATGTCGATGGCCAGATCGTTTGGCAGGCGACTTACAAGGCGTGGGGCGAAGTTGAATCGTTGGCGGTCAGCGAGGTTGAGCAAAACCTGCGTTTCCAAGGCCAGTACTTTGATGACGAGACGGGGCTGCACTACAATACATTTCGGTATTACGATCCGGAGGTAGGTCAGTTCATTACTCAAGACCCGATCGGCTTGGCCGGTGGGTATAATCTTTATCGATATGCGCCGAATCCGAATATATGGATCGATCCATGGGGCTGGGCTTTTAAGGGCGTCGATTTTACAGGGTCGCCTGACCTATTTCCGGTAACTGGTAATCAAAAAAATATCGTCACGATCACCATGCAGGGATCCCGGACTCGTGATTTTACTCAAGCTTATAAAGAGGCCGGCATCAAAGTTTCTGCAGCGGACGATTACACATGGCATCATGTTGATGATTTTGATCCGAAAACTGGCAAAACCACAATGCAGCTTGTCAAAACTTCAGCTCACGAAGCCACCTTTCCTCATGGAGGCTCAGTTTCGCAGTTTGAAAAGCATTTTGGACTGCCGTCAAAAGCATATGGTAAAGCCGACGCGGTAGGGATTGCTCAATCGAAGGGATGGCTTAAAGGTCGGGCGCCTAGGGGCGCCTCAACGGTTTGTTAAGGAAGGTGCAGCAAATGTCGCTACTTAAGGTATCTAAAGCTAAACCCCCTGTTGGACTAACTGATATAGAGAGCTTAGAGGCCATAGTTAATATCCAATTACCTAAGGATTTCAAGGAATTTTACTTAAGAAACAATGGGGGCGTACCGGATAAAGATTGGTGGGACAGCGAAGATGAGTACGATCCTATTCGGATAAAAAAATTCAAAGCTGTTGCGTCTAAAGACGATCCTGCCGCGCAAGATACGAATTTTTTGGGAGGTTGCTATGCTCTGATGACCGCAAAGGATGTTATTCCAAGCACGCTGTTGCCATTCGCAAACGATGATGGAGGTAATTTTTTCTGTCTTGATTTAAAAAAAGGTAATGTATGCTTTTTCGCAACGGATTCCTTCGACTCCGAGTGCAGTCCAGCGACCAATCATGCCAACGCATATAGGTGGATCGCTAAAACGTTTGGCTCTTTCATTGAAGGGCTGAAAGATGAATCGGAGATCGATGTATAACCATCGGCCCACCGTTCGTCGCTGGCTCATAACGTCGGTGCAGTTTTAGCATAATTCTTTAAACTTGCTTGTTCAAAGCTGCGTCGTCTATGAGATGGGATGAGACTAAAGAGATAATCTTTCCCGATGTCCGACCGCCGATCTCATCACGTTACTTGATCGGGGTTCGACACACCTATGATTAAGCGTTGCGCTTTTAGTCCACAAAAAATAGCGAATGCATATTTTTCTTGCGAAGGGATTTTTGATGCTGCAGATTTATAAGGCAGGGCCCGACTGGGTTGCTGGGGAGCAATAACCTATACTTCTATGTCCCAAAACCAAGTAGTTGGACCGTCCCGCTAGGGTGGCAGTGTGAGTTGGACGGGGCGTAAGCGCTAATCATCCTGAGATTGCTAATGCGAGAAATGGTGTCGTGGAGCCCGGGAATGTTAATAGCACTATGTCCGAAGAGACACATAACCTCGGCGGCGTCTCCGGGGATAGCCCATTTACATCTTGGACGCGTGATCCGAAAGTTGCTAAATGGTGGGAAGAAAAGGACGGGGCGGGAGGCGTTGTGCTAGGTACTCCTACGGGAGCTCCCAAGCCAGGTGATGCGTGGGCATGGAAGTTTTCTCCAGATGCTTATGGTGAGTCAGAAGTGCTACTGCAAGGGAGTCGATCTGGCCTAAAGGTGTTTGATCCAAATGAACTCTAAAGAGTTATTAGAAAACGCAGACTTTGAAGGGTTCATTAAATCTGGCCACTTTGATCGCCGAACTGCTGAGGTGCTAGCTAAAGCGAAAGTTTTACATGGCCGACTCCCTATTCCTTTAGATCTGAATAGCTACAACGAAGAGGAGTTTCCGACACTCCGTTCCATAATAGAGTTTCGCGCTAATAATCTAAAATTTCAGGGGAGTGTGCTTAACGGTGCGACAAAGTGTCTACAATCTCTAAGGGACAAAGATAATTCTCATAAACGGATTTGGGTAGCGATGAAAGTCCACGAAAATATACTGATTTTTATCGTCAATGTGAGGGCTTACGAAATTGACGGATGCATGTCTTTACAAGTTGTCGAGCCCGATTAGAGCAGCCCGTTAACGGTGTGAAAGTCCCTATTTTATATTTATTCATGAGCGCTGGGCCGCATTAGACGACTGCAGCGCGTTTAACGAGGCTTCTGAGAGTACGTGTTCCATAGAGGACGTCACCAAAAGAACGGTTCAAAGGCAAGAGGTGTGATCTCCCTCGGTGCTTTACGTTCCTGATCGGAGCAAAACTGGCGAATCATGCGAGCCTGAGATCAGCTGGTGCCGGCGTGGCTCTCGGCACCTGTACTGTTCGCGCACAGCCGATGGCAAGCTAACTGACACCAGCGCGACCGGGGGCCTGCGCGTGCATTTGCACTACAACCACCCACTCGGTCGCCTTACCGAGGTCAAACGCATCGTCGGTGACCAAGCGTTCGAAACCTTGGTCACTTATCGCTATGACGACAACGGCCAGTTGAGCCAGGTCAGTAATCGCAACGGCGACACTCTGCGTTATTTCAGCTACACCGATGGCGTTATGACGCGGCACAGCACCGCGCTCGGCCTCGCCTGCGAATACCGCTGGGAAACTATTGACGGCCAGCCGCGTGTGGTGGAGCACTGGACCAGCGACGGCGAACATTTAAATTTTGACTATGACTTCAAGGCGCGCACCACCCGCGTCACAGACGTACTGGGTCGCGAGGCGCGGGTTCACTACAACGCCGATCGCCGGGTCACCGCTAGCCGCGACTTCGGCGGAGAACAGTACGCAATTACGCTGGATGACTTCGGCAACATCGTCGGCTTGACGCTGCCCGACGGCAACCAGCTGACGCTCAAATACGACGAGTACTCGCGCCTGACCGAGGAAGTCGACCCGCTGGGTCGCAGCACGCGCTATCAACATCATCATCTGACCACGCTGGTCAAACAGGTCAGCTATCCCGACGGGAGTACCTGGAAAGGCCATTACGACAATAAGGGCAACCTGATAGAGGAATACGACGCGCTGGACCAGCGCACCGAGTATTTCCAAAGTGATGATGGTTTGGTACACACCATCATCGATGCCAACCACAAGTCGAAATTCCTCTGGTGGAACAACCACGCACAGGTCGAGAAGTTTCAGGACTGCTCTGGAAAGTGCACCACGTACCAATACAACGAGCGCCTGCAGCTGGTTTCGGTCACTGATGCACTGGGTCAGACCACCGAGCTGGAGCTTAAACCTGCGGGTGAAGTGCTGCGCATCAAACATCCTGATGGCACACAAGAAGCGTTTACGTACAACGCTTTTGGACAAGTACTCACTCATACCGACGGCAAGGGCGAGATCATCAGGTTGCAACGCAACGAGCGCGGCCTGCCAAGCTCGCGGCAAGACGCCAAAGGCCAGCGCATCCGTTACGAGTACGACAAGGCGATTCGACTCACCGCGCTGATCAACGAAAATAATGCGACTTATGAATTTGCTTATGACGCTTCGGATCGCCTGATCGAAGAAAAACGCATAGACAACCTGACACGTCGATTCACCTACAACGTGGGTGGGCATCTGACGCGGTTGGATGAAATCGGATACGGGGACAGGGCAGAGCGGCCGCAGCGCAGCACCGAGTTTGAGCGTGATGTGATTGGCCGCTTGCTGGCGAAGGTCAACCAGGATGCGCGTCAGGATTACAGTTACGACGAAGCAGACCGGTTGCTCAGCATTCACCGACGGCCTTCAAGCATTGGCAATAAGCTCGGTGTTGCTGAAGAGACGCTCGAATTCAGCTATGACCCGTTAGGTCGTTTGATCAAAGAGACCACGCCGCAGGGGGCGTTGGCCTACGAATACGATCCGCTCAGTAACCTGACCACGCTGACGTTGCCGACTGGCCAACACCTAAATCATCTGTACTACGGCAGCGGCCACCTGCACCAACTGAACCTCGACGGTCTGCTCATCAGCGACATGGAGCGCGACGACCTGCATCGCGAGGTCTATCGGTCCCAAGGCAAGCTCACTAGCTGTTTTGGTTATGACGCGATGGGGCGTAAGAGCTGGCAGTTCGCATCCACCATTCCGGCTGAAAAGCTGTCGCAAATCCAGAACCCAGGCATCAACACCTCGTTGCTGGTCGATCATGCGTACAACCCGATTCACCGACGGTATGAGTACAATCCAGCGGGAGAACTGACCCGCACGCTCGACAAACTGCGTGGCGAGATCAAGTACGAGTATGAAGCCAACGGCCAGTTGCACAGTCGTGATACCGGTCGTTTGGTCGATAGCGAAGAGTTCAGATATGACGCTGCGGCCAACCGGCTGAACTTCAACACCAGCCAGTTCGATCAGGTCAAAGACAACCGCATCAAGCAATGGCGCGATCAGGAATATACCTATGACGCTTGGGGCAACCTGATTGAGAAACGGTCAGGGTTAACCAAGCTGCAGACGTTCACATACGACTGCGAAAACAGGCTCGTACGTGCTGAAACGATGGTCAACAGCCAGGTGCACAGCGTTGGCACGTATCGGTATGACAGTTTGGGTCGCCGGGTTGGTAAGACGTCCGAGATTGATGGCCAGACTGAGCACAAGCACTTTCTCTGGCAAGGACTGCAGATGCTGCGTGAGGAAACGCCTTGGCAGAGCAGCCTCTATATTTACGAGCCAGGAAGCTACGCGCCACTTGCCCGGGTTGACCAGAGCGAAGGTGAGGCAGAGCAGGCGCTTTACTACTTCCATACCGACCAGATTGGCACGCCGCTCGAGATGACGGATGTCGATGGCCAGATCGTGTGGCAGGCGACTTACAAGGCTTGGGGTGAAGTTGAATCGTTGGCCGTGAGTGAAGTTGAGCAAAATCTGCGGTTTCAGGGTCAATACTTCGACGACGAAACGGGTCTGCACTACAACACGTTCAGGTATTACGACCCGCAAGTGGGACGGTTTATAACGCAGGATCCGATTGGTCTGTTGGGCGGGATGAATTCATTCAGGTACAACCAGAATCCTATCATTTGGATTGATCCTCTCGGATTGGCACCATGTCAGGTGCGAACCGTAAATGGTACAAAAATACATGGGCGAGGCCAAGTTGACGGTACTCCAGGTCATGATCAGTTTTCTGAAGCTATTGCGAATAAGTTAGCAATGAGCGGAAAATTTAAAGATGTGTATTTAAATCGTAGCTATAACTTTGCAAAAGGCCCCGGTGTGTCAGCGCGCCGTCCTGATGTAATGGCTGTCGACTTGAATGGTAAGGTGCATGCAATCGAGTTAGCATCTAAATCTGATATGGGCAGAAAGCTTCCCACGCTGATAACTAGGAATACAGACGCAATGAGTGGCTTGCCTGCTCAGAGTCGAGGGAGGGTTCTTAGGCTAGAGCATCCTTACAATGCTGCTGAAATGAAAAGCATACTTGATTCCTTTATATCAACTTTATAGGTTAATTATGGCTACAGGGATTGCAATTTACGGGGTGGATCGGATTTCTGTTTTGGACGTTTTTGATGAGGCTTTGAGGTTTTTTAATGAGCTAGGCTATCCGATTACTGGGGCAGGCTATGATAGAAGAGGACTAGTGGATGGCGTGGATGATATTGAGTTCGTCGAAGTTTCGCCTAAGGAGCTCAAAGTCCTAATCTCTGAAGGTAAGGTTTTTAATTTTAGAGTCTTCAGCGAGATTAAAAATGTCCAACCTTGGTTTAGTTCGTTTGGCTACACTACCGAAGAATTTGGAAGTTTCTTTTGTATAGATATGCAGTCGGACGTGGGACTCGAAGAGTTAAATATTAAAATTAAAAGTTTTTTGATTTCTGCTTCCGTAAAGCTCAAGTATATCTATGCAATAGTTTACGAGCTGGCTAGTGTTTCGGGTGCGATGTCTTATGCTAGAGGCCAAAATTTCAAAACGATATATCAGTATGAAGACCCGGTTGCTTTTATCGACGATGCGTCTCCGCTATATCTAGGAGGGCGTCAGTATGAGCATGCACGTCTTAGAATGATCTACCCTGTTAACTTTTTAAACGATCAGCACTTGTCTATCAAGATCGGTAGTACGTCCCTTTTGGAATGGATTTCAGAAAGTCCAAGCCACGGCGTAATTACAAAAGTTTTAAATGGATGGTGCTGGGAGGTGGGGCGTGAATATATCGATTCGGTAAATGAGATATGTGGTAAAGCGGGAACATTGTTGGCTTGGAAGCCAAAAAAAGCTGAAACGAAAAAAAAGCTCCCGGGATAACAGTAACGCACAGGTTGAGAAGTGTAAGGACTCCACTGGAAAGCACCACTTGCCGATAAAACGAGCGCCTGCAGTCGGTTGCCGTCACCGATGCGCTTGGCCAGACCACCGAGCTTGGGCTTAAACCCGCGGGTGAAGTGCTGCGCATCAAACATCCTGATGGCACACAAGAAGCGTTTACGTACAACGCTTTTGGACAAGTACTCACTCATGCCGACGGCAAGGGCCAAATCATCAGGTTGCAACGCAACGATCGCGGCCTGCCGAGCTCGTGGCAAGACGCCAAAGGCCAGCGCATCCGTTACGAGTACGACAAGGCGATTCGTCTCACAGCGCTGGTTAACGAAAACAATGCTGCGTACCGATTTTCCTACGATGCCTCGGATCGCCTGATCAAAGAAAAGCGCATCGACAACCTGACACGCCGATTCACCTACAACGTGGGTGGGCATCTGACGCGGTTGGATTAAATCGGATACGGGGACAGGGCAGAGCGGCTACAGCGCAGTACGGAATTTGAGCGTGATGTGATTGGTCGCCTGCTGGCGAAGGTCAACCAGGATGCGCGTCAGGATTACAGTTACGACGAAGCAGACCGGTTGCGCAGCATTCACCGGCTGCCTTCAGGCATTGGCAAGAAACTGGGCGTTGCGGAAGAGACGCTAGACTTCAGCTATGACCTGCTAGGTCGTTTGGTAAGAGAAACTACATCTCAAGGTGCGCTGGCTTACGAATACGATCCGCTCAGCAACCTGACCACGCTGACCTTGCCGACAGGCCAACACCTCAATCACCTGTATTACGGCATTGGTCACCTGCACCAACTCAACCTCGATGGATTGTTGATCAGCGACATGGAGCGCGATGACCTGCATCGCGAGGTCTATCGGTCCCAGGGCAAGCTCACCAGTTGCTTTGGCTACGACGCGATGGGCCGCAAGAGCTGGCAGTTTGCATCCACCATTCCGGCTGAAAAGCTGTCGCAGATCCAGAACCCAGGCATCAACACTTCGTTGCTGGTCAATCATGCGTACAACCCGATTCATCGGCGCTATGAATACGACCCGGCGGGAGAGCTGACCCGCACGCTCGACAAGCTGCGTGGCGAGATCAAGTACGAATACGGATACGAAGCCAACGGCCAACTGCACAGCCGTGACACCGGTCGCTTGGTTGATAGCGAAGAGTTCCGCTACGACGCTGCCGCCAACCGCCTGAACTTCAACACCAGCCAGTTTGATCAGGTCAAAGACAACCGCATCAAGCAATGGCGCGATCAGGAATACACCTACGACGCTTGGGGCAATCTGATTGAAAAACGGTTGGGCTTATCCAAGCTGCAGACGTTCACCTACGATTGCGAAAACCGGCTGGTGCGTGCTGAAACCTTGGTTAACAGCCAGGTGCACAGCGTTGGCACGTACCGGTACGACAGCCTGGGTCGCCGGGTTGGAAAGACGTCCGAGATTGATGGCCAGACCGAGCATAAGCATTTTCTCTGGCAAGGACTGCAGATGCTGCGCGAAGAAACACCGTGGCAGAGCAGCCTCTATATTTACGAGCCAGGAAGCTACGCGCCACTTGCCCGGGTTGACCAGAGCGAAGGTGAGGCAGAGCGGACGCTTTACTACTTTCATACCGACCAGATTGGCACGCCGCTTGAGATGACGGATGTCGATGGCCAGATCGTGTGGCAGGCGACTTACAAGGCATGGGGTGAAGTCGAATCGTTGGCCGTGAGTGAAATTGAGCAGAATCTGCGGTTTCAGGGTCAGTACTTTGACGATGAAACGGGGCTGCACTACAACACGTTCAGGTATTACGATCCGGAGGTTGGGCGGTTCATTACGCAGGATCCGATTGGATTGGCTGGTGGGCGGAATCTTTATCAGTATGCAAGCAATACGATCGCATGGATTGATCCGCTAGGGCTTACTCCTTGTAAGGGGAAGCCATCAGAGCGCAGCGCAGGCGGTACCGGTGCTAAGTACGATAAATTAGAGGGCCAGGGGCTTTATGTACTAACTGATAATGGCAAAATAAAATATGTTGGTCGTGGTGATGCCACGGCACGTTTGGGTAGACATGCGGTAACTGATGGTAAGTCTCACTTAAGGCAGTTTGTGATTTTTGATAATAACTTGACAAAGGCCGAGGCTAAATTTCTTGAGCAAAAAATCATGGTCCTTAATGGTGGGGCTAAATCTACGAACCGGGGAACTAATCTACTCAATGAAATCAGGTCCTACAGTCCGGCTAATACTAACTCAGTAACGTATGATATAGCAGGACATAGCTCCGATTGGGGGGATAAGGTGTTAGCCGACGCATTGAAAAAGATGAAGGATATAGGGTTATGAGTTTAAAGCAGGTGGTAAATAGTGGTGACTATTTCACAATACCGATGTCTGACGGGAGGCAGGCAGTATGTCAGGTAATATGGATCGGAAAAAATAGCTCAGGTCAGAAATTCAAGCGAGTATTTGCGTTTTGTGTTTTGTCCGTCGGAGACGAAAAAGATATTCCCGAGAAAGTAAGTTACTTGAGTTTTCAGGATCATATGGGGACTTACGAGGTGATTTTTACTGCTGTGGATAAACTTTTTTCTGGCGATTGGCCTGTGATTGGTAGTGGTCCAATAGTAGATCAGAAAATGGTGAATTTTGAGTTCAATATGGCAGGGAACCTTTATCTTCGTGGTGAGTTTGTGAAGGTCCTTCCTAGCGAGGAATATAAAAATTATCTGACAATGGGCATTTCTGGGTACGTCTTGGTCGACAGGCTTTTAAGTCAGCATTAATACTCGAAATGCCGGCAGGCTGATTATTAAATAAAGCTCAGTTACAGCGTGAATATTGGGCAGTAATCAATATGACATGTTGACCCGCGGTGTCATGATTTTATGCGCCTCGGAAGATGTGTTTATCGGGGGCGCATGGTTCGGTCCCTTTGATATTGATGACGAGATTCCCGGCTGGCTTCGCGTTGCTGGAGAGGTGCTGATGATCATCGCCTCAATGGGCAAAGAGTTAGTATCAGTGGCCAAGCTGGAGTTGACGCAAGGGTTGGAGACTGCAGGGCCCTTCGGCGCCACCTTCGCCACCAGCAGCGTCGCGGGCATCTAAGCAGAGGACCGACAGTCGGATGATTCTTCGTCAATATTATCGGCTATCCGGTCGACGCCACGACCGGACGCAAGCTTCTGCCTAATTAAGGCGAAACCGACTTTGTTTTCCCGAAATTATGCCTGTTGAATCGTCTCGCCTTTACGTCAATGCATACGATCCGCCCAGCAACCTGACCACGCTGACATTGCCGACTGGCCAACATCTCAATCACCTTTACTACGGCAGCGGTCATCTACACCAAGTTAACCTCGATGGTCTGCTTATCAGCGACATGGAACGTGATGATCTGCATCGGGAGGTCTATCGGTCCCAAGGCAAACTCACCAGTTGCTTTGGTTATGACGCGATGGGGCGCAAGAGCTGGCAGTTTGCTTCAACGTTGCCTGCTGAAAAGCTGTCGCAGGTTCAGCACCCAGACATCAACACCTCGTTGCTGGTCGATCATGCGTACAACTCGATTCATCGGCGATATGAATACGATCCGGCGGGAGAGCTGACCCGAGCGCTCGACAAACTGCGTGGCGAGATTAAGTACGAATATGAAGCCAATGGTCAGCTGCATAGTCGAGACACCGGGTGCTTGGTGGATAGCGAAGAGTTCCGATACGACGCTGCGGCCAACCGACTGAAGTTCAACACCAGCCAATTCGATCAGGTGAAAGACAACCGAATCAAGCAGTGGCGCGATCAGGAATATACCTACGACCCTTGGGGCAACCTCATTGAAAAGCGCTCAGGGCTGAGCAAGCTGCAGACCTTCAGCTACGACTGCGAAAATCGCCTCGTGCGCGCGGAGACGATGGTCAACAGCCAGATGCACAGCGTTGGCACGTACCGGTACGACAGCCTGGGTCGTCGGGTTGGCAAGACGTCCGAGATTGATGGCCAGACTGAGCACTAGCACTTTCTGTGGCAAGGCCTGCGGATGCTGCGTGAGGAAACGCCTTGGCAGAGCAGCCTCTATATTTACGAGCCAGGAAGCTACGCGCCACTTGCCCGGGTTGACCAGAGCGAAGGTGAGGCAGAGCAGACGCTTTACTACTTCCATACCGACCAGATTGGCACGCCGCTTGAGATGACGGATGTCGACGGCCGGATCGTTTGGCAGGCGACTTACAAGGCTTGGGGTGAAGTTGAATCGTTGGCCGTGAGTGAAGTTGAGCAAAATCTGCGGTTTCAGGGTCAGTATTTCGACGATGAGACGGGCCTGCACTACAACACGTTCAGGTATTACGATCCGGAGGTTGGGCGGTTCATAACCCAAGATCCGGTGGGCGTTGCTGGTGGGTGGAATCTTTACCAGTATGTAAACAATACGATTGCATGGGTCGATCCGTTAGGGCTTACCCCGTGCATGGGGAAGCCATCACAACGTAGCGCAGGCGGTACCGGTGCTAAGTACGATCCTGTCAACGGCCAGGGGCTTTATGTGCTTACTGAAGGTAAGTCAATAAAATATGTTGGTCGTGGTGATGCTAAGTCGCGTTTGGCTATACATGCGGCTACTGAGGGTAAGTCACATTTAAGGCAGCGTGTAATTTTTAATAATAATTTAACAAAGGCTGAGGCTAAGTATCTTGAGCAGCAAATCATGAACCTTAATGGTGGGGCTAAATCTACTCGCCCAGAAACTAATCTTCTTAATAAGATCTGGTCCTACAGTCCAGCTAACCCTAACTCACCAATCTATGATATAGCAGGACATAGTCCCGATTGGGGGAAGAAAATATTGTCGGATGCACTGAAAAAAATGAAGGATATAGGATTATGAGTTTAAAACAGGTGGTAAATAGCGGTGACTATTTCATCATACCGATGTCTGACGGGAGGCAGGCCATCTGTCAGGCAGTGTGGATCGGAAAAAGTAGCTCAGGCCAAACATTTAAGAGAGTATTTGCGTTTTGTGTTTTGTCCGTAGGAAACGGAAAAAATATTCCTGAAGAAGTAAGCTACTTAAGTTTCCAAGAATATGATGGGCCTTTCAAGGTAATTTTTACCGCTGTGGATAAACTTTTTTCCGGGGAATGGCCTGTGATTGGAAGTGGTCCGATAGTAGATCAAAAAATGGTAAATTTGGAATTCCATATGGCAGGGGATCTATATGTTTGTGGCGAGTTTGTGAAAGTGCTGCCTGGTGAGAAGTATAAAGACTACTTAGAAATGGCCGTTGCTGGGTTCGTCTTGGTTGATCGATATTTAAAACAGCACTAGTAGTCGACATACCAACAGGCTAATTAGAGAGGGGAGCTAAGTTTACAGCGCGGTTGTTGGGCAGGAATCAATACTCCCCATGCCGCTATGACACGCTTACCCCCGGTGTCAGGATTTCATCCGGCTCGGACGATGTGTTCATCGGGGGCTGGACGGTTCAATACCTCGATATTGACGATCAGATTCCCGGCTGGCTTCTCGTCGTTGTAGACGCGCTGATGATCGTCGCATCAATGGTCAAAGCGGTGGTATCAGTAGCCAAGCTGGGGTTGACGCAAGGCTTGGAGACTGCAGGGCCCTTGCACATTGCGGTTCGGCGCCATCGTTGCCGCCAGCTACCTCGCGGGCCTCACGTCTTTAGCCCCGTTGTCGGGAAAGTCTTGGGGGGATTATCGGCAATCCCGTGGACCTCACAACAGGCCGCAAAATATCGCTGGACTCGGGTGAGCCCGATTTTGTCTTGCCGGGCTCTGATGGCTTCTACGCAAGCGACCTGACCGTCGACAGCGTGCTTGGCCAAGGCTGGGTCTTGCCCTGGGAGCAGAGCCTGCGCCGCAGCGGAAGCTTCGTTTACCTCACCGACAACCAGGGCCGCAGCGTGCCCTTTGTCGACATCGAGCCTGGCGAAAGCATCTACAACCCCTACGAACAGATTTATCTGGTCCGATCGCCCGGCGGCCACTACCTCCTGCAAACGCTCGATAACACTTTCTTCTATTTCGGCGAGGTCCCTGACGACAATGCGCCGGCGCCCTTGCAACGTCTGGAAAATGCGCTCGGGCATTACCTGCATTTCAGCCGAACGGCCAACGGTACACTTACCGACATCAGTGCCCCCGGCGGCGTGCGCGTGCACCTACATTACGACAATCCACTTGGCCGCCTCACCGACGTCAAGCGCATAGTGGGCAATGAAGCCGTTGAAACCCTCGTCCAGTATCGTTACAGCGACGACGGCCAGTTGAGCGAAGTGATCAACCGCAACGGCGATACGATGCGCCGCTTCAGTTATGCCGAAGGCGTGATGATCAGCCACAGCAATGCCTTGGGCTTGAGCTGCAATTACCGTCGGGAAACCATCGACGGTCAGCCGCGTGTGGTCGAGCACTGGACCAGCGATGGCGAGCACTTTCATTTCCGCTACGACTTCAAGAACAGAACTTCTTGGGCGGTAGACGTCCTTGGCCGTGAGCTGGAAGTGCATTACAACGAGGATCGCTTTGTCATCGCCAGCCGTGATTATGGCGGTGAACGCTACGCCATGGACCTGGACGAAGCCGGCAACCTAACCGGCATCACGCTACCCGATGGCAATAAGCTGGCCTTCAAGTACGACGACTTCTCCCGCCTGATCGAAGAGACCGATCCACTGGGCCGCAAGATCCGCTACAAACATCACCTGGGTACGACGCTGGTGACCGAAACCGCGTTCCCCGACGGCAGTGTCTGGAAAGCCCGCTACGACGATAAAGGCAACGTGATAGCTGAAGTCGATGCACTCGGCCACAAAACCGAGTACCTCAACAGCGACGATGGCCTGCCGCACACCATCATCGATGCCACACACAAATCCAAATACCTGTGGTGGAACGAACTGGCACAGGTGGAGCGGTTTCAGGATTGCTCGGGCAAAAACACCTTCTACACCTACGATGATCGGTCTCATCTGGTTGCCGTCACCGATGCCCTGAATCAGACGACAAGACTTGAGCGCAAACCCGACGGTGAAGTGGTGCGCATCGAGCACCCCGATGGCACAGCCGAGTCGTTTACCTACAACGCCTTAGGACAGGTCCTGACGCACACCGACGGCAAAGGCCAGATTACGCGTCTGCTGCGCACTGCACGCGGATTGCCTGCCAGCCGCCAGGACGCCAAGGGCCAGCGCATCAGCTACGAGTACGACAAGGCGATCCGTCTGACCGCACTGGTCAACGAAAACAATGCTGCGTACCGATTTGCCTACGATGCATCGGATCGTCTGATCGAAGAAAAGCGCATCGACAACCTGACACGTCGATTCACCTACAACGTTGGTGGGCATCTGACGCAATTGGATGAAATCGGCTACGGCGACAGGGCAGAGCGGCCGCAACGCAGCACCGAGTTTGAGCGTGATGTGATTGGCCGCTTGCTGGCCAAAGTGAACGAGGATGCGCGGCAGGATTACGGTTACGACGAAGCGGACCGGTTGCTCAGCATTCACCGGCTGCCTTCAAGCATTGGCAAGAAGCTGGGCGTTGAGGAAGAGACCCTCGACTTCAGTTATGACCTGTTGGGTCGCTTGATCAAAGAAACCACACCGCAAGGTGCGCTGGCCTACGAATACGATCCGCTCAGCAATCTGACCACGCTGACATTGCCTACTGGTCAGCACCTCAACCACCTTTACTACGGCAGCGGTCATCTGCACCAACTCAACCTCGATGGATTGTTGATCAGCGACATGGAGCGCGACGATCTGCATCGCGAGGTCTATCGATCACAGGGCAAGCTGACCAGCTGTTTTGGTTATGACGCCATGGGCCGGAAGAGTTGGCAGTTTGCGTCGACTATTCCGGCTGAAAAGCTTTCGCAAATCCAAAACCCAGGCATCAACACCTCGTTGCTGGTCGATCATGCGTACAACCCCATTCATCGGCGTTATGAATACGACCCGGCGGGTGAACTAGTCCGCACGCTGGACAAACTCCGCGGTGAGATCAAGTACGAATACGAACCGAACGGCCAATTGCACAGCCGTAACACTGGCAAACTCGTCGATAGCGAAGAGTTCAGATACGACGCTGCCGCCAACCGCCTGAACTTCAACACCAGCCAGTTTGATCAGGTGAAAGACAACCGCATCAAGCAATGGCGCGATCAGGAATATACCTACGACGCCTGGGGCAACCTGATTGAGAAACGGTCGGGCTTTTCCAAGCTGCAGACGTTCACCTACGACTGCGAAAATCGGCTCGTGCGTGCGGAGACAATGGTCAACAGCCAGACGCATAGCGTTGGCACGTACCGGTATGACAGCTTGGGGCGCCGGGTTGGGAAGACGTCTGAGATTGAAGGTCAGACCGAGCACAAGCATTTCCTTTGGCAAGGCTTGCGCATGTTGCGTGAGCAAACGCCTTGGCAAAGCAGCCTCTATATCTACGAGCCCGGAAGCTATGCGCCGCTAGCCCGGGTCGACCAAAACGAAGGTGAGGCGGAGCAGCGGCTTTATTACTTCCACACCGACCAGATCGGCACGCCGCTTGAGATGACGGATGTCGATGGCCAGATCGTTTGGCAGGCGACGTACAAGGCATGGGGTGAAATTGAAACGCTGGCCGTGAATGAGGTTGAGCAGAATCTTCGGTTCCAGGGTCAGTACTCCGACGACGAAACAGGACTGCACTGCAACACGTTCAGGTATTACGATCCAGAGGTAGGTCGGTTCCTAACGCAGGATCCGATTGGTTTATTAGGTGGATTTAACCTATATCAATATGGTCCCAACACCACTGGCTGGATAGATGCTTTTGGCTTATGCAAAAGCTCCGTAAGTGGGGACAAAGGTACGGCTAAGGCCGTGCATGACCTCGAACAGAATGGGTATGAGGTTGTCGCTCAAGAGGTGACAATGAAGGTTAATGGCAGCAGAGTTCGCGCTGATATTGTCGCAAAAGATGGGCATGAGAACCTTCATGTTTTCGAGGTAAAGCATGGTTCTGGAGGGCTCACAAAAAACCAGAAAGCCTCCGGGGTTTACGATATGTCTAGTCCGGCTAATACTGCGCAGCATTTGGGTGGTGGTACTATAAAAACATCTCGAGGTACGGCGGGAACCTTCAAAGTTGATACTAAGGGCAAGCCAGGTAAAGATCTAGGTGGCAAGGGTGCGATACATGATGCCACTTTCAATGTTTTAAAGTATCGGTGATTTATGAGTAAAGAAAATCGAATTTATTTT
Organism: Pseudomonas sp. HP_01; assembly: GCF_055284355.1. Taxonomy (NCBI): domain Bacteria; kingdom Pseudomonadati; phylum Pseudomonadota; class Gammaproteobacteria; order Pseudomonadales; family Pseudomonadaceae; genus Pseudomonas; species Pseudomonas sp. HP_01. The sequence continues at coordinate 41,881 of NZ_JBTOPV010000034.1, forward strand.
GAAAGTGAGCTTTTGCAGGAGCTTAAAGGTATAGCGGGCTCTGAAATATCGATTACGGTTTTGAAAAGTGGCATTAGATTTATCTACGAAAAAAAAGTTGTTGCAGAGCTCGATTTTCAATACTTGGTAAAGTCTAATGCCTATGTCCTTAATGGCCGCGTTTTCGGCGGCCCTATATTTGAGTGCTCCTCTAAAATTGACCCTCCTTACGAAAGTCATTTGTTTAGCGATGCATGCTTTGCGTTTACGACGTCTGGAAGACAGGATAAAAAATTTAGCGATAATGTATATGGCAGCATCTATCTTCCACCTCCGGAAGAGGTTGGGTCTGTGTGCAAGCGAATTAGAAACTCTCTTGAGAGTTACTATATCCCTATGATTACGGGGTGTATAGTGCCAGGTCCTAGGACCATCGAGGATGTTTTGCACTCACCTACCGACTATGCATATCCGGCAGTGTTTATTCATTGTGCCGTCACTTGTAATCCAGAAATCATAAGCGAAGAAGTTATTGAAAAGATAAAAGCCAACAAAAAGATTATTAGAAACAAATCATTTGACCTAGAGCTTATAGAGGGGGTACTAGGCCGCCTTGGGCAGTAGACAGGACTTTAGCTGATAGGGTGGCATGTAAACGTGGTTTCCATAATCTGAATGTTAATGGTTAGATCTTTATCATTAATAGTGGTTTTTTGAGAGGCCGCGTAATCAGCGCAGCTACTGACCAAGTTTGGCCTGACCGAACTCAATTATGCAGTCGATAACATTTCCGGTGAAACCCCCGCCCATTACCGCTTCGACAACGGGCGTGTAGGTGTAGAATTGCTGTTCAAATACGGCAATGGCGGCACCCGGCCGACAAAGATACTTTATAACGTATGTAGAAATGGGGAGTTACTCGATGACAGCGTCTTTCCCAACTGACCTCAATGGCGAATTGCGTGAAAAAATAACTAATGCAGTGCGTGTTTTCATGGATAAGATGAACCGCTGGGAGGTTGAGTGCTACAAGCAAAGTGCTGCGGATTTTGACGACACTGCGTCAGATGGTTCTTTAGAGAGGCGGATGAGATCGGGCCTTTTGAACATATTCTCTGAGCATGTAGTTGAGAATGGTAGAAACTATCATCGGCTGGAAAATCTCGGTTGTGGTCGCAATCCTGAATATGATCCGGTGCATGATCAGATTGGCGAGATCGAATGGGATGGACGTAGGGCAAAAATAACTATTCAAAAGAAAACGGGTTTGCGAGCTACTTATCGGCTCGCATTCGGCTTGGATGGTGTTGTATGTAAAATTGCTAGGCGAGAGCTTTTATCCGCATCAGATAAGTGGGGGCGAACTTATATATATTTCTTATCAAGTCGGCTTTGTCAATCGGCCTCCATGGGCTCTTGGTGAAGTAAACAACGCTTGTCCGTTTGAGCAGTATCCACCGAGAGCGGTCTAGGGGTTCACTGCTCAGCAACTGATCGATCTGTACTGCGTCAGCGGCTGCGTATATCAGTTCAATTCCGAAGATCTGATAATCAGCGATATTGAGCGAGATGACCTGCATCGCGAGATTTATCGGTCCCAAGGTAAGCTTACCAGTTGCTTTGGCTATGACGCGATGGGGCGTAAGAGCTGGTAGTTTGCTTCGACGTTGCCTGCGGACAAACTTTCGCAGATCTAGAACACAGGCATCAGCACTTGGCTGCTGGTGAATCATGCGCACAACCCGATTTATCGGCGTCATGAATACGACCCGGCGGGTGAACTAGTTCAGACGCCGGACAAGCTGCGCGGTGAGATTAAGTACGAATATGAAGCGAACGGCCAATTGCATAGCCGTAACACGCGCAAACTCGTCGATAGCGAAGAGTTCCGATACGACGCTGCCGCCAACCGGCTGAACTTCAACACCAGCCAGTTTGATCAGGTCAAAGACAATCGAATCAAGAAATGGCGCGATCAGGAATATACCTACGACGCGTGGGGCAATCTGATTGAGAAACGGTCAGGGTTAATCAAGCTGCAGACGTTCACCTACGATTGCGAAAACCGTCTTGTTCGCTCGTAGACAATGGTCAACAGCCAGACGCACAGCGTCGGCACGTATCGGTACGACAGCTTGGGGCGGCGGGTCGGGAAGACGTCTGAGATTGATGGCCAGACCGAGCACAAGCATTTCCTTTGACAAGGCTTGCGAATGTTGCGCGAGGAGGCGCCGGGACAAAGCAGCCTCTACATCTACGAGCCCGGAAGCTATGCGCCGCTAGCCCGGGTCGACCAAAACGAAGGTGAGGATCAGCAAAAGCTTTATTACTTCCACACCGACCAGATCGGCACGCCGCTTGAGATGACGGATGTCGATGGCCAGATCGTGTGGCAGGCGACGTATAAAGCGTGGGGAGAGATCGAGTCGCTTCCGGTAAGTGAGATTGAGCAGAACCTGCGGTTCCAAGGTCAGTACTTTGACGATGAGACGGGCCTGCACTACAACACGTTTCGGTATTACGATCCGGAGGTGGGACGATTTACAACGCAAGGTCCGATTGGGTTAGCGGGTGGAGTTAATGTTTACCTGTACGCTGTGAATCCCATTCAAAGGGTTGACCCGCTAGGATGGTGCTCCACCAAATTGGGCGAAAATATTGGCGCAAGAAAGGGAGATGGTATGGCCAACCATCATCTAATCCCTGAAGAAGTTCTGAAAAATCCACAGTACGCAAGAATGTTCGACAAGCTAAAAACTATGGGCTTCGACGGCGATGGAGCATCGAACGGAATCTTCTTGCCAGGCAGCAAAAATCTGACGCAACGTATCGACCTTCCAGGGCATTGGTCTAATCACGGTCAATATACGAATGTCATAGAATCAAAGGTTACTAAGATAAATGACTTGTTTGAGGCTGGAAAGCTATCTGACACTCAGTTAGTTTTGGGGGTCGGAAAGATCCACAATTTCGCAAGATCAGGGCTTGAATCTAATAAATTTGTTGTAGATGCGATTACGGGACGTTTGCTATGAAGCTGAATGAAAAGAAATATTATGTCATGCAGTACAGCTCGGCAGATGAAGGTTGTCCTGCGAGCCTGGCGGGCTTTTTTAATCATGATAAATTTGAATGGACTCCCTATGAGCTGCACCCTGTGGAATTAGGCATTAATAAGGAGTATAGGCTTGAGCTTTCTGCCTTGGATATGAAGCTTGAGGCGTTAAATTTTGACTTTTATCAAGTTAGTACCTCTTATGTTTCGCGAAAATTCTTAGATGTCTGTGACGCATTGAACGCTAGCTTCAGGGCTATTCCTCTCGAGATTTCGCTTGGCGGGAACACCCGAAAGAATGAGTTTTTTATATTTCTTCCGGGTGAAAGCTTATCCGCTCTCGACAACGTCCGCTCTGTCTATGAAGTCTCAAAAGATATCGAGACTGGACGTATTGTAGATAGCCCGCTGTATCCTGATGCAGTCAGTATTGACAGTATTGATTCTTTTGTGGTTTCTGAAGATGTTGAAAGTGATATTTTTCGTTGCCAAGAAACGCTGGAATTATTTTGCAGTGAGCGATTCAGATTGGCGGCAACTGGGCTAAAGGGTATTTCGTTTTTAGAAGTGGATGAGGCTTACAGGTACGATCCGTGGGCGGGTCTTGACGATGTATAATTAAGTATAAATAAATTATTATCAGATCTAATTTTCGACCTCTAAAAATAACATTTTGCCTAGTCTTCTGGCGGAGAGTTCCGCTACGATGCTACGGCCAACCGGCTAGACTTCAACACCAGCCAGTTGATCAAGTGAAATATAACCGCATCAAGCGTTGGCGCGATCAATAACATAGCTACGACGCGTGGGGCAACCTGATTGAAAAGCGGTCGGGCTTATCCAAGCTGTAGAGTTTTACCTACGACTGCGAAAGCCGGTTGGTGCGTGCTAAGACGATGGTCAACAGCCCGGTGCACAGCGCAGTGCTGGCGGAACTGGTGCGAAGTAAGATCCTGTCAAAGGGCAAGGGCTTTATGTGCTTGCTGATAATGATGTAATAAAATACGTTGGTCGCGGTGATGCCGCATCTCGTTTGGGTGTACATGCGGTGACAGATGGTAAGGCTCATTTGGAACAATATGTTATTTTTAATAATAATTTGACAAAGGCAGAGGCTAAATTTCTTGAGCAAAAAATCATGGACCTCAACGGCGGGGCTAAGTCTACTAACGCAGTAACAAATTTACTTAATAAAATTAGGTCCTATAGCCCGACTAACCCATATTCAGGAACGTATGATGTCTCAGGGCATAGCTCCGGCTGGGGCAGTAACGTGCTATCCGATGCATTGATAAAAATGAAGGGGCTGGGATTGTGAGTTCTAAACAGAAAGTGAATAGTGGTGATTATTTCACCATACCAATGACTGACGGGCGACAAGCCGTCTGCCAGGCGATATGGATAGGAAAAGATAGTTCAGGGCAAACGTTTAAAAAAGTATTTGCGTTTTGCGTTTTGTCCGTAGGCGACGAAAAAGATATTCCTGATGAAGTAAGTTACTTAAGCTTTCAAAACCACAGGGGTACGTTTGAGGTGATTTTTACTGCCGTAGATAAACTTCTTTCTGGGGAGTGGCCTGTGATTGGAAGAGGCCCGATAAAAGATGAGAAAATGGTGAATTTTGAGTTCAATATGGCAGGGGATCTGTATCTTTGTGGTGAGCCGGTGAGAGTGCTGGCGATTGATGAGTATAAAGATTACTTGTCTATGGCTATTTCTGGGTATGTCTTGGTTGAGAGATATTTTAATCAGTACTAGTAGTCGAAGGGTCGAGAGGCTGATTATAAAGTAAGGTACGTAAAGCTCGGGTTTTACCGAGGTTATTAGGCAAGAATAAATACTCGTCATACCACGATGGCATGCTGGGCCGCGGTGCCGGGATTTCATCCGGCTCGGAGGATGTGTTCATCGGGGGCGGTACGGTTCAATACCTCCACATCGACGACGAAATTCCGGGTTGGGTTCGCGTCGTTGTCGACGTGCTGATGATCGTCGCATCGATGGGTAAAGCGCTGGTATCAGTCGCCAAGCTGGGGCTGACGCAAGGGTTGAAGGCCGCAGGGCCGCGCGCACTGCGCTTCGGCGCGACTGTTGCCGCCAGCTACCTCACGGGCACCTACATCATTGGCCCGGCAGTCGGGAAAATCCTGGGCGGGATGATTGGCAATCCCGTCGACCTCACAACTGGCCGCAAACTGTTGCTGGATTCAGGCGAGACCGATTTCGTGCTGCCCGGCCTGATGCCGATTGAATGGCCCCGCTTCTATGCCAGCGACCTGACCGTCAACAGCGTGTTGGGTCAGGGCTGGGTCTTGCCCTGGGAGCAGAGCCTGCGCCGCAGCGGAAGCTTCGTTTACCTTACCGACAACCAGGGCCGCAGCGTGCCCTTTGTCGACATCGAGCCCGGGGAGCGCATTTACAACCCCTACGAGCAGATTCATCTGGTCCGTACCCTGGGTGGGCATTACCTGCTGCAAACGCTCGACAACGTGTTTTTCTACTTCGGCGAAGTGCCGGACGACAACACCTCGGTGCCGTTGCAGCGTCTGGAAAATGCCCTCGGCCATTACCTGCATTTCACCCGCACGGTCGAAGGCACGCTCACCGACATCAGCGCGCCCGGCGGCGTGCGGATTCACCTGCATTACGACAACCCACTGGGTCGCCTGAGCGACGTCAAACGCATCGTCGACAACCTGGCCGTGGAAACCCTCGTCCAGTACCGCTACGACGACAACGGCCAACTCATCGAAGTGATCAATCGCAATGGCGATTGCATGCGTCGGTTCAGCTACGCCGACGGCGTGATGGCCAGTCACAGCAACGCATTGGGTTTGAGCTGCAACTACCGCTGGGAAACCATTGATGGCCAGCCGCGGGTCGTCGAGCACTGGACCAGCGATGGCGAACACTTTCATTTCCGCTACGACTTCAAGAACAGAATTTCGTGGGCGGTTGACGTCCTCGGGCGCGAACTGGAAGTGCAGTACAACGAGGACAAACGGGTTATCGCCAGCCGGGACTTCGGCGGCGGGCGCTACGGCATCGATCTGGATGAAGCGGGCAACACGACCGGCATCAGTCTGCCGGACGGGAATCGTCTGACATTCAAGTACGATGATTTTTCGCGCCTGATCGAAGAGACCGACCCGCTCGGTCGAAGCATCATCTACAGCTATCACCTCAGTACCACCTTGATCACCGAAACTGCCTTCCCGGACGGCAGCGTCTGGAAAGCCCGTTACGACGACAAGGGCAACCTCATTGCTGAAACTGACCCGCTGGGGCACAAGACCGAGTACCTCAATAGCGAAGATGGTCTGCCGCACACCATTATTGATGCGACCTACAAGTCGAAATATCTGTGGTGGAATGGCTTGGCGCAGGTCGAGCGGTTTCAGGATTGCTCTGGAAAAAGCACGTTCTACACCTACGATGATCGCGCCCACCTGATCGCCGTCACCGATGCGTTGAACCAGACCACACGACTGGACCGCAAACCTGACGGCGAAGTGGTGCGTATCGAGCACCCGGATGGCACGGTTGAAGCGTTTACCTACAACGCCCTCGGCCAAGTCCTTACGCACACCGATGGCAAAGGCCAGACGACAAGGCTGTTGCGTACGGCACGCGGGCTCCCTTCTAGCCGACAGGATGCGAAGGGCCAGCGCATTCGTTACGAGTACGACAAAGCGATTCGGCTGACAGCGCTGGTCAACGAAAACAACGCGGCTTATGAGTTTGCTTACGATGCGTCGGATCGACTGATCGAAGAAAAGCGCATCGACAATTTGACACGCAGATTCAACTACAACCTGGGCGGGCATCTGACGCGGGTTGATGAAATCGGCTACGGGGACAGGGCAGAGCGACCGCAACGCAGCACGGAATTTGAGCGTGATGTGATTGGTCGGTTGCTGGCAAAGGTCAATCAGGATGCGCGTCAGGATTACGGGTATGACGAGAGCGATCGGCTGCTGTCGATAGCGCGATTACCTACAGCGATTGGTAAAAAGCTCGGCATCGGCGAGGAAACGCTGGAGTTTGAGTACGACGTACTTGGCCGCCTGATCAAAGAGACCACGCCGCAAGGGGCGCTGGCCTACGAATACGATCCTCTCAGCAACCTGACCACGCTGACCTTGCCGACGGGCCAACACCTCAATCATCTGTACTACGGCAGTGGTCACCTGCACCAACTGAACCTTGACGGTTTGCTCATCAGCGACATGGAGCGAGACGACCTGCATCGAGAGGTCTATCGGTCTCAAGGCAAGCTCACCAGTTGTTTTGGCTATGACGCAATGGGCCGGAAGAGTTGGCAGTTTGCGTCGACTATTCCGGCTGAAAAGCTGTCGCAGATCCAGAATCCAGGCATCAACACCTCGTTGCTGGTCGATCATGCGTACAACCCGATTCATCGACGGTATGAGTACGATCCAGCGGGAGAACTGACCCGCACGCTCGACAAACTGCGTGGCGAGATTAAGTACGAGTATGAAGCCAACGGGCAGCTGCACAGTCGCGACACCGGTCGCTTGGTTGATAGCGAAGAGTTCCGCTACGACGCTGCCGCCAACCGCCTGAACTTCAACACCAGCCAGTTTGATCAGGTGAAAGACAACCGCATCAAGCAATGGCGCGATCAGGAATATACCTACGACGCCTGGGGCAACCTGATTGAAAAGCGGGTAGGGCTGCGCAAGCTGCATACGTTCAGCTACGACTGTGAAAACCGGCTTGTGCGTGCGGAGACGATGGTCAACAGCCAGGTGCACAGCGTTGGCACGTACCGGTATGACAGCCTGGGTCGCCGGGCCGGGAAGACGTCCGAGATTGATGGCCAGACCGAGCATAAGCATTTTCTCTGGCAAGGACTGCAGATGCTGCGCGAAGAAACACCGTGGCAGAGCAGCCTCTATATTTACGAGCCAGGAAGCTACGCGCCACTTGCCCGGGTTGACCAGAGCGAAGGTGAGGCAGAGCGGACGCTTTACTACTTTCATAGCGACCAGATTGGCACGCCGCTGGAGATGACGGATGTCGATGGCCAGATCGTGTGGCAGGCGACTTACAAGGCTTGGGGTGAAGTTGAATCGTTGGCCGTGAGTGAAGTTGTGCAAAATCTGCGGTTTCAGGGTCAGTATTTCGACGATGAGACGGGCCTGCACTACAATACATTCAGATATTACGATCCCGAGGTGGGGCGATTTATTACGCAGGATCCGATTGGGTTACAAGGGGGCATCAATCTTTACCAGTACGTAATAAGCCCGCTGGGAGAGGTAGACGTGTTGGGGCTGTGCTCTAGAAAGCTCGGTCAAGCGATGGGGCATAAAGCTGGTGACGATATGTCGAATCACCATTTGATACCCGAGCAGTTAATGAAGGACAAAGAATTCGCCGGTATGTTCTCCAAATTGAGAAGCGTCGGTTTCAAAAACGACGGGCCGTCGAATGGCATGTACCTACCTGACAATCCGTCGCTTGCAAAGATTCTCGATCTACCGAGCCACTGGACAAGTCATAAAGAATACACCGCAGCCATTCGCCCGGAATTAGATAAACTAAACCAGCTGTTTGGACGGGGCGCACTAAGTGATACCCAGCTTGCGTTGGGTATTGGTAACATCCAAAGAATAGCTCGAGAGGGCTTAGAGAATGGAAAGTATGCGGTCAATGCAATCACAGGGGGGTTAAAGTAGATGGTTCAGGAATTTTACATAGTAGAATATGCAGGCGGTTCTAGTGGTTGCCCTATCTATTTACCCGGGGAAGAGAACTGTGACTGGGAATGGGAGACGTACGATCCGGAGCCGGACAAGTATGTGATTAAGAATAAGCATATTTTTCAGTGCGCTGATTTAGATGATGTGGGTTTGGATTTTGACTATATCGGATCGCCAAGACAGTTTGTTTCTCATAAGTTTATCGAGGTGTGTGATCTTCTAGGTGTTAAATATAGAACAGTCCCTGTTGAAGTGCGTCTGGCTAATGGTGGAAAACCAAGTAAAGATTATTTTTTCTATTTGGCAGCAGAGTGGGCCGCGTTGCTGGATGAGGAGAAGTCAGAGTTTTCACTAGAGAGAAATCTCTCCACTGGAGAGGTTGCTGTCAACAAATTCTATCCTGGAGCGCATTGTTATAACTGGATCAAAAAGTTTTCGGTTCGAAGTGGCCTGGATAAGGATTTCTTCTGGTGCTCAGAATTAATGGAGCATGCGTGTAGCCAAAGATTCGTTGATGAATCTACAAAGCAAGGGTTAAAGGGTCTTAACTTTATACCTATTGACGAGCATTTCAAGTATGACCCTTGGAGTGAATTGGGGGATTAGAGTAAGATTTGATATATTAAAGACGCGTGTATGCATTCGTGATCGACTGCTCCGTTAGAGAGCAGATCATCAGGCATGCGGTGAGTTACTATTCGACTTAAACTGATCGAGCTAGGTTCTTGCTGCCACTTTCCAGAATGCCAGAGCTTTATATATTATCTGGTTGTTAGTGCAAAAGGGTTAATGAGCCCTATTGAGCTTTTTAAGCCAGACGTTAGGACTGCACTGCATGGCTACACGGTTTACCTTTCACCAGGCAATTTTCTTAATTCGTTAGTAATCGCATACGTAGGGCCTCAAGATGTCTACTCCAAGTGAACAGCGTCGCGCAGTAGCTAAACATACTCTTCAAGTTTTCAAAGGTGAGCTAAAGGTTCAAGTCTACTACGACGACAATAGAGTGTTGTCAGTCGAGTTGCTCACGACGCTTGATTCAGTGCATAAGGGTGTCAAGTCAATTGGGTCCATAGGTCTTTCTGAAATTTCGTTGCTTGATGCAGACGGCGACGAGTTTGGGACTCGTGTGGAATTATGTGCTGCGGCGCTAACTCCCGAAATATATTGGGAGAACGCTGTCGCTTCAGCCGCTTTCTTCATTCAAAAGCGCAAAGAAGCTGTGATGCCTGGAGATGTAGTTCCGAACATATTTCAGGACTATTTGCCCGATCCTATTATGCCTCACATCTATTTAACTGTGCCCTATATTTGGAATGATGCTCACTTTCCAGAGTTAAGCTTTAAAAATTTAAAGATTAATTGGTTACAGTGCATCGCAATTTATGAGGTTGAAAGAGTATTCATCGAAAAATTTGGTGGTGATGCGTTTGATGACTTGCTTTCCGAGCAGGAGATCAATACCTTGGATGCTCAAAGGCTACCAGTGAAGTTTGATTGATCTCATGTGTTCAATTGTGTCTCTTGCTAATGGGCATCTATGATGTCCCGTTCGTTGGGATTAGATAAAATTGTGAACATTTGGTCGTTTTGCTGAGTCTAAGCGGCCAAACATCCTTATAAATAAAGTTGCTCATATCTGGTAGTAAGCGTTGGGTGCGAATTTATGCGTTCCGATGCTGTTTGTATGGGTCGAATATTTAGCTCGGCTGCTGTCGCCTGATCGTCCAGTCGGAATGTTAATGCTTTTATTCAAATATGCTGAATGCTTGATCTCCGAAGTTGGTTTAGATGTCCTTTACTTATTTTCAAGCGAGGGCGCTGGCGGAATTTTGGCATCGATCCACTTAAACTGACATATTGCAAAAGCGCTACACCTACATCACCCAGTACCGTGAAACCGACTTCAACTTCGTCCAGCGTCTGCTTGAAGAAGAAGGGATGTTTTACTACTTCGAGCACACCGCCGAAGGCCACACCATGATCATCTGCGACGACTCCAGCATGCTTCAGCCGTTGCCGGAACAACCGCAGATCCGCTTCCACACCGCGTCCGTCACCGAGACCGCAGACTCCATTACCAAGTGGAGCGGCAAACGCCAGTTGCAGGCGGGCAAGGTGGCCGTGCAGACCTTCGACTACCGTCAGCCCAACAACCGTCTGCCCGTCGGCATGAACAGCCTGAACAAGCAGCGCGACGTCGAGACGTTCGAGATCTACGACTTCCCCGGCCAGTACACTCACGGCACCTACGACGAGGGCGAAACGCTCTTGCGTCTGCGCATGGAAGCTTTGGAAATCCGCGGCAAGAAGTTCGAAGGGGCGAGCAACTGCCGCGCGATGAAGCCTGGCTACACCTTCGAGCTGGTGCAGCACTACGACCACGATCAACGCTCGGCCGACGATCGCCAGTTCCTGCTGATGGGCGTTGAAAGCGCCGTGCCTAGGTCGGGCGCTGGCGTGCCCATCGCCCAATTCAATCTCAGACGCCCACCATCAACCCCGAACAACCCCCTCCAAACCCTCATGCCCCTGCACAATCAACCCCCTGACCAACTCCTCAAATTCCTCCTCCGTCCCAGCCTCCCGCACCTCAAACCCAGCACTCCATCGCACCACACACCGTTCGACCAACTCCGCAACCTCATCCACCCGAACCTGTGCCCGATACCCATCCACCGGCAACGGCGACTCTTCAAACACATAAGCCAACGCCCTAAGCCCATCATCAAACTCGATCAACCGCTCCCGCAACACCGCACCATCCGCAAGCGCCAGCCGCCTGACCGCACCCACCCGCAAACCCCCAGCCTCACCCTCAAGAAGACTCTTCAAAATCGCCGGATGCCAGTCCGCAATCCCGCCAAACTCCCGCAGCACCTTCCACGCCTGATCCGCACTGCACGGCAAACCTGCGTTGTACTCAACTAAAACCATCCCTACTGTCTCCCAAATAATTAACACTGCAGCGCTTAAAACCAAACGCGAACTAACAAGCTGCACTAACCCGGCCCGCAAGCCCCGAAGCCAAAACCCCAAGACCTGCGTCCATAAAATTCACCGCAGTAAAACCTACCCCTCAAACTGGTGATAAACCTTCGCAATCACCTTCCAGTCCCCATCGATCTTGATCAACGTCAGGTAGTCGTTGTAATCCGCGCCGATCGCATCCTTCTCCATATCCACCCGCACAACAGCCGTAGTCGGTGTAATCGCCAGCACATCCAGACGCGTCGTGATGTCCGCCGCCTTGCCGTTGCTCTCGACAAAGTCATACAGGTTGCTGATCGGCCCACCCAGCAGTTCGCCGTTGGTGAAGCCGTACATCACCGCCTCTTCATGAAAGGCCTGCTTGATTGTCGCAACACTGCCTTCACGCAGGCCTTCAACGTAGCGGCTGGCGGTCTCGATGACGGCGTTGTAGTCGTGGGTGGCAACGGCTTTGATGTTCTTGCTCATGTTGATGACTCCAGGGTTTGAGTTGGATAGGGGATAGCTTCAATTACCAAAAGACCCGCCATCACCAGGCCTGTCGGGTAGGTGAAATGATCAGGTCGTTGACGGTGACGTTGGCCGGCTGATTCAGCGCGTAGATGACGGCGCGGCTGATGTCTTCTGGCGCGATGGCAATTTCGTTCAGCGCTTGTGCGGCTTTGCGGCCGGCGGGGTCGGTGACTTTGTCTGCCCAGCCGGTGTTGATGACGCCCGGGCTGACGGTGTTGACGCGGATGCCGTGGTGCACGCCCAGTTCCTTGCGCATGGATTCGGTCATGGCCTGCACGAAGAACTTGGTCGCGCTGTAGACGCCGGCGCCGGGACCAACCTGGTGGCCTGCCACCGAATCCATATTGAGGATCTGCCCGGATTTCTGTTCGAGCATGAAGGGCAGGGTGGCGGCGATGGTGTTCAGGTAGCCCTTGATGTTGACGTCGATCATGGCGTTCCAGTCCTGGGTCACGAGATCGACCCAGTGGGAGAACAACATCAGACCGGCGTTGTTGACGAGGATGTCGACGGCGCCGTAGGTGTCTTTGGCGAACTGCGCCAGTGCGCGGGTCTGTTCAGCGTCGGTCACGTCGGTGACAAAGCTGGACGCCTCAAAGCCCGCCGTGCGGAGTTCGCTGACAAGGGTTGCGAGGCCTTTCTCATCCAGCGCAGCGGCAACGACGTTCACTCCTTGAGCCGCCAATGCCTTGGCGGTTGCAGCACCGATCCCTGATGACGCGCCCGTGACGATGGCGGTTTTTTTGTCCAGATAATTCATCTTCATGTTTCCTCAAATTCAAGGCGTGCGGGCAGCGTCGGCTTTCCTGGGAAAGCCTTGCCGTTCAGCCGTTAGTGAATGCGGTGTCTGAAAGCGGTGCGGTTTACCAGCGCTGTCTAGTAAGTGCCCAGCGGCCAGTCGGTGTAGCCCTTGGCACCGCCGCCGTAATAGCTTTCGCGCAGGGCGATGGTGAGTTCGGCACCGTGGCGCAGACGCGCGACCAGGTCCGGGTTGGAGATGAACAGGCGGCCGAACGCGACGGCGTCGATCTTGCCCTGGGCGCGGCGCTCGACGGCCATGTCCAGGTCGTAGTTGTTGTTGCCTATGAACGGGCCGTTGAACTGCGCACTCAGCGCATCCATGTCGACGCCTGCCGGCACTTCACGGGAGGTGGCGGTCGCGCCTTCGACAAAGTGCAGATACGCCAGGTTGAAGCGGTTCAACTGCTGAATCAGGTAACCGTGCAACGCCATGACGTTGCTGTCCGGCGGCGTGTTGCCTGCATCCGGCGTGACCGGCGACAAGCGAATCCCGACGCGGTCGTTGCCCCAGATATCAACGATCGCCTGGGTGACTTCCAGCGTCAATCGCGCGCGGTTTTCGATGGAGCCGCCGTATCTGTCGGTGCGCTGATTGGTGGAGTCGCGCAGGAACTGGTCGAGCAGGTAGCTGTTCGCCGAGTGGACTTCGACACCGTCGAATTCTGCGCGCTTGGCGTTCTCGGCCGCGTGCTTGTACTGCTCGATGATGCCGGGGATTTCGTCGGTTTCCAGCGCGCGGGGCATCGACACCGGCACGAAGCCGTCGACCGTGTAGGTGCTGCCTTCGGCCTGAATGGCGGACGGCGCGACCGGGGCTTCGCCGTTGGGCTGCAGGTCGACGCTGGAGAACCGGCCCACGTGCCAGAGCTGGCTTACGATCTTGCCGCCAGCCGCGTGCACGGCGTCGGTGACTGTGCGCCAGCCGGCGACCTGCGCTTCGCTCCAGATCCCGGGCGTCGCTGCATAGCCGCGTCCCTGGGCCGAGATGTTGGTGGCTTCGGCCACGATCATCCCGGCGGTGGCGCGCTGGGCGTAGTAGGTGGCGTGCAGTTCACCGGGCACGCCGTCTTCTTCATAGCGGCTGCGGGTGACGGGGGCCATGACGATGCGGTTGGCCATTTCGATGGCGCCCATCTGCACGGGGGAAAACAAATCGGTGCTGTTACTGGTATCGCTCATTGAGAACTCCTCGCATATTTGACCGGTCGTCTACCAATCTTTGAAAAAAAAACTCCTGCTACCGGAGCAGGCGTTGGGTCAGGCTCATGGCCGTGTCGAAGGACGTGGTGGACTTGTTGACTTTCACCAGAAGGGAAGCGCCCAGCCACAGCTGATACAGGGTTTCGGCGAAGGCTTCGCTGCCTTCTTCGATGTGCAGGCTGCCGTCTGCCACGGCCATGTCGACACAGGCGGTGATGCGCTTGATGATCTTCGCCGTGCCGGCCTCCAGCACCCTGCGCATGTCCTCGGACAGGTCGCAGACTTCCGGGCCCAGCTTGACCACCAGGCATTTGCCTTCCGGGTGATCGGTGCCCTGGGTTTCGATCCAGTAGTCGAAGTAGGCCAGCAGCTTTTCGACACCGCTGCCCGAGCGCGTCATGACGGTGTCGACGCGGCCCAGGTACTCGGAGAAGTACTCATCGAGCAACGCGGCGCCGAACTCTTCCTTCGATTTGAAGTAATAGTAAAACGAGCCCTTGGGCACGCCCGCCGCGCTCACCACTTCTGCCAGGCCCACGGCGGTGTAGCCCTTGTGGGTCATCAGCGACTTGGCGACGTCGATGATGTGTTGGCGCATTTCCAGGTTGGGTTTCTTCATAATGCGCAGCACCTTAAAACAAAACTGACCGGTCGTCTACAAAGTGACAAGTGCCCGCGATGAACGGCACTCATGTCAGGCGCATGCCCATCTCAAAGGCCCGCGTCTCGAACCCGAGCTCCTCATACAGCCGCCGCGCATGGGTATTGAAGCCCCACACCGACAGGCGAATGTCCCGCGCGCCGCGCTCCTGCGCCCACCCTTGCACTCGCTCAATCAGCCCACGGCCCAAGCCTTTACCCCAGAAAACCTCGGCCACGCACACCGAACCGATCCGCGCGAATGCCATCGGCTGCAGCAATGGCCCGCCCGCTGAAAACATCCCTGCGCTGACAAAACCCGCCGCTCGATCCCCGACAAACGCCAGGAAAATAACCTGCTCCGGATTGTTCAGAAACCCGCTCCAGTGAGGGGTATCGCGCAGGTAATCCCGGGTTTCAGCCGCATAAATATCAGGACGTTCTGCATGGTGAATGGCGTTGAGTAGCTGCCCCAGTTCGCAGATCGTTGCCACATCTTCGGTCGTGGCTTCTCGGTAGCTGATCACTTGGTCCATCGTGTCTTCATCCTTGTTTGATCGTCACGGGAGATGGGCTCTTGTACCCGTCGCCCATCAACTCCACAACCCAGTCGATGAACACCCGCAGCTTGAGGCTGATATGCCGGTTGGGCGGGAAGGCCACGTACATCGGCATCGATTCCAGCTGCCAGCCTTCGTACAACGCGATCAGCTCACCGCTCTTCACCGAAGGCTGAGCCATGTACTGCGGCAGCCAGAGGGCGCCCATGCCGGCGAGGCCTGCCGCGAGATAGGCGTTGCCGTCGTCCACCGTGAGCAGGTAGCGGCTTTGCACCTGAACCCGTTCGCCGTCCCGTTGCAGCACCATCGGGAACAGCTGCCCGGTGCGCGCCCAGCGGAAACCGACGATGCGGTGCTGAAGTGCTTCGAGGTCACGGGGATGAGTCGGCGTGCCCGCGCGCTGCAGATAAGCAGGCGACGCGTAGACGCCCAGCTGCAAGTCGGTGATGTGCCGGGCCATCAGCGATTGGTCAGTGAGCTCGCCGCCGCGCACCACGCAGTCGACGTTCTCGCCGATGAGGTCGATCATCCGGTCGCTCACGCCCAGGTCGATCTGGATGTCGGGGTAGCGGGCATTGAAGTCCGGCAGCGCCGGGATGAGCACCATGCGCGCGAACGGACTGGGCACGTCCACACGCAACCGCCCTCGTGGCGCAGCGGAGGCGCTGGACAGCCCGGTTTCGGCGTCGTCCAGATCCGCCAGCACGCGCAGCGCACGTTCGTAGAACACCGCGCCGTCGGCCGTGACATTGACCTTGCGCGTGGTGCGGTTGAGCAGCTTGACCCGCAACCGCGCTTCGAGCTGCTGCACCAGTTGCGTCACTGTGGTCTTGCTCATGTGCAAGGTACCGGCGGCCTTGGTGAAGCTGCCGGTTTCCACGACTCGGACGAACGCCTGCATCGCGTCGAAACGGTCCATCGAGTCACCTGATTGTTTGGGGAATGCAAACAGTCTTTATCAAGGCTGCTGGTTTATCCAGCGAATCCTCCGCCCTACAGTCTGCCCATCGAAACCACGGAGCATCCCGCTCCGCTGAAGGAGAAAACCCATGACTGTCCGTGACGTTGTATTCCCGCCCGGCCGCCACGCTTTGTATGAGCGCAATCGCTACTCGCCGGCGATCAAATCCGCCGGCTTGCTGTTTGTCTCGGGGCAGGTCGGCAGCCGTGAAGATGGCTCGCCCGAACCCGATCTGCGCGCCCAGGTCCGCCTGGCATTCACCAATCTCAATACCATTCTCAACGCCGCCGGCTGCACCTTCGATGACGTGATTGACGTCACGGTGTTCATGGTCGATCCGCAGTCGACCCTCGAAAAAGCCTGGGAAGTGGTGCCGGAGTTCTGGGGCGAAGCGCCGCATCCGACCATCACGGCCGTCGGTGTGACCTGGCTGTATGGCTTCGATTTCGAGATCAAGGTCATCGCCAAGCTGCCTTAGTACCCGATGCTCAATCCGCCGGCCACGCCTCAACGCAGTTGAAATCCGCATCACAGCCCGACAGACTCACGCCCCGTTTCGGCAGGTCGTGCCGGGGCGCAGCGAGAAGGGGCGGCAAGGTTGAACGAACACACATTGTCCAGGCGTCTGGAGCGCGTGGCGGCGCTGGTGCCTGCCGGCGCGCGACTGGCCGACATCGGCTCCGATCACGCCTACTTGCCGGTGGCGTTGATGCGCCGTGGCCTCATTACCATGGCCGTGGCAGGGGAGGTGGCAACGACGCCGTTCAGCGCCGCACAACGTACGGTGCGCGAGAACGGTTTCGAGCAGCACATCCATGTGCGTCTGGCCGATGGCCTTGCTGCGATTGAGGTGGAAGACGGTATCGACACGATCAGCCTCTGCGGCATGGGCGGCGAGACGATTCGCGACATCTTTGAGGCGGGCGATGGGCGGCTCAGCGGAAGGGAGCTATTGATTCTGCAACCCAACGGCGGCGAGCCTGAACTGCGCCAGTGGTTGATGGATAACGCGTATCGCATCGTCCATGAGGACGTACTGCTGGAGAACCGCTTCGACTACGAAATCATCGTCGCCGAACGCAGCGGGCCAGTGGTGTACAGCCCTGAAGCGCTGTACTTCGGCCCACTGTTGATGCTCGAACGCAGCCCGGCGTTCCTCGACAAATGGCAGCGGCGGCTGCGTAACAAGCAACGCACCCTGGCCGGCTTGCAGCGGGCGCGGCAGGGCGTCTCGGAACACACGCTGCACGACACCGCACAGCAAGTTCGCTGGATCACCGAATTGCTCGGCTGAACGTGCGCGGTCTCAGCC
The DNA here is from genome assembly GCF_055284355.1 of Pseudomonas sp. HP_01. NCBI lineage: Bacteria > Pseudomonadati > Pseudomonadota > Gammaproteobacteria > Pseudomonadales > Pseudomonadaceae > Pseudomonas > Pseudomonas sp. HP_01. The sequence goes on from NZ_JBTOPV010000034.1 coordinate 59,621, forward strand.
CCCTCGGTTTCAAAGTCCCGGACGTAAGGCCCGGGCCCTGAATCCTTGTCTTAAAGCTCCTTCTTCATGTGCTTTTCGATCTGCTCCAGAGACTTGCCCTTGGTTTCCGGCAGGCACAGGAACACGAAGATCAGCGAACCGATGTTGATCGCCGCAAACACGAAGAAGGTCGGGTTGCCCAGGGTGTCCACCGCGATCGGGAAGAGGAACGCGACGGTCGCGTTGAACAGCCACTGCATCGACACCGCCGTGCCGGTCAGCAGGCCCCGCACCTGCATCGGGAACAGCTCGGACATGAGCAGCCAGTACACCGGCGAGATGCACATCTGCATGAACAGCAGGAACACCAGAATGCACGCCAGCGCGGCATAGCTCTGGGTCAGATTCTGCGGCATGAACATCAGTACGCAGCCCAACGCCGCCTGCATCATGATCACGATAACCAGGCCGGTCATCAGCAAGTGCCGACGCCCGTAACGGCCGATGGCCCAGATCCCCAGCAGCGTGGCGATCACCGACACGATGCCGTTGCCGATGGTTGCGGTCAGCGCAGCGTTGGTGCCCATGCCGGTGTGTTTGAGGATGATCGGCGTGTAGTACATGAACGCGTTGACGCCGGTGAACTGCGCGGTAAAGCCCAGCCCGACACCGATCAGCAACAACTTCAACACCCACGGCTGACGCAGCAGATCGCGAGCGGCGACGCGCTTGTGGGCTTCTTTCTCCTGGGCTTTCATTTCCTCGACTTCGCGCTTGGCGGCGTCTTTGGTGTCACGCAGTTGTTCGAGCACGTCTTGCGCTTCATCGAAGCGGCCTTTTGAGGCCAGCCAGCGCGGCGAGGGCGGCACGAAGAACGTACCGATCAGCAGCAAAACGCCCGGGACCATGGCGATGGCCAGCATGTAGCGCCAGATGCCGGGGGTGTGCAGTAACGCGGCGAGCACGGCGCTGAGCACGTAGGCCAGCAGCTGGCCGCTGACGATCATCAGCTCGTTGCGGCTGACCAGTCGGGCGCGGCGTGACGGCCCGGCGATCTCGGCGATGAACACCGGCACCGTGGCCGAGCCACCGCCAACGGCGATGCCCAGCAGAAAACGCGCGGCGACCATGAACGGCACCGAGGGCGCCGTGGCCGTGCCGAGTGCACCGACGATGAACAACAGCGACAGAATGCGCAGGGTCACGCGTCGGCCAAAACGGTCGGAGAGGTAGCCGCTGGCCAGTGAGCCAAAGGCGGCGCCGACGATCAGCGATGCGGTGATCAGCCCTTCGCTGACCGGGTTCAGGCCAAGACCGCCCTGATCGAGCGGCAAGGTCATGAAGGGCAGGGCGCCCGCGATGATGCCCGTGTCGTAACCGAATGCGAGTGCGCCCATGGTGGCGACAAGGACCGAGATGAAAATCAGGCGACGCGGCGAAGTACGCTGCTCGTCTGGTTGGCCTATGGCGGCGGATGGGGTGCTGGAAGACATGGAAACCTAAACCTCTCGTGGAACTGGCGTTATGCCGGTTCGCTGACGTCGTGGTTAGGGGCATGCGGGCTCTGTGAGTTCCGTGGGAGGGCGAAAAAAACTGACTGGTCGGTCGAGGGGCGATGTGCCCGGCCAGAGCCCCGGATTCTCGGGGCCACCGGCACGGACAGGGTGACAGTTGCAGTCCGGGCCGGACTCAGCATCCATCCACGGCGCAGCCGGTGGCTTGGGTGTTGCTACGGTGCGCCCCCATCGCGAGCATTTCGCCCACTTTCTGCGCGAAGCTGTCCATCCCGAACGGCTTGAGCAACACCGCCATGCCGGTCGCCAGTTGATCGCCACCCACGGCCGAGTTTTCCGCGTAACCGGTGACGAACAATACGTCGAGGGAAGGCAGCAGGGCGCGCGCGGCGTCGGCGACCTGTCGGCCATTCATGCCGCCGGGCAGGCCGACGTCGGTCACCAGCAGATCGATCGAGGGCATCGACTGCAGCATTTGCAAGCCCGACGGCCCGTCCATGGCTTCGCTGACCTGATAGCCGCGTTCGCGCAGGGTGTCGCACATCAGCATGCGCACGTGGGGTTCGTCGTCGATCACCAGCACGGTTTCGCCGCTCGCGCCGGGCTGCAAGGGGCAGCGGGTCGGTGCCTGCTCCCCCTCACCCAGGTAGCGTGGCAAGTAGAGCGTAACTGTCGTGCCCGCGCCGAGGGTGGAGCGCACCTGAACCGTGCCACCGGACTGGTGAACGAAACCGTGGATCATCGACAGTCCCAGGCCTGTGCCCTGACCGATGGGTTTGGTGGTAAAGAACGGGTCGAAGATCCGGTCGAGGATCTCCGGGGCAATGCCCGTGCCGGTGTCGCTCACGCTGATTTCAACGAAGTCGCCGGCGGGCAGCGAGATCGTGACGCCTGCAGCGCTGTCAGCGGAGACGTTGCGGCTGTGCAGCGTGAGTTCGCCGCCGTTCGGCATGGCGTCGCGGGCGTTGAGGGTCAGATTGACCAGCGCGCTTTCCAGCTGCGCGGCGTCGATCTTGCTCAGCCACAGGTCGCCGCTGGCCATCGTTCGCAGGCTGATGGACGGGCCGCTGGTGGACGAAATGAGCTGACCCATTCCCGCGATGAGCCGGTTGACGTCGGTGGGCTTGGGGTCGAGGGTTTGACGACGGGAGAACGCCAAAAGCCGCTGGGTGAGGGTGGCCGCGCGATTGGCCGAGTCCTGGGCCGCGCCGACGTACCTGTCCAGCCCGTCGACCCGGCCGTTGGCGATGCGGCGGTCAATCATTTCCAGGCTGCCGATAATGCCGGCGAGCAAGTTGTTGAAGTCGTGGGCGATGCCGCCGGTGAGTTGCCCTACGGCTTCCATTTTGTGCGCCTGGCGCAGGGCCGAATGGACTGCGGACAATTCCTGGGAGCGGGCGAGCACGCGTTGCTCAAGGGTTTCGTTGGCGCTCTGGACCTGTTGAAACAGGGTGGCGTTATCGATGGCGATTGCCGCCTGAGCGGCCAGGGCCGAGATCAGATTTTCATCGCGCGGGGTGAACTGGCCGGGCTCGGGGTGGCCATAGAACAGCCCGCCCAACACTTCGCCGGAGCGCGACACCACCGACACGGCCAGATAACTGCGCATCGGCACATGGCCTGCCGGCAAACCGAAATGCGGGGAAATCCGCCCATAACGCGGGTCCATCAGTATGTCGTCGGAGCGCATCGCGCCCGCCGTAAGGAACGCGGGCGCGAACACCGGACTGGCACGTGGGCCCGGCAGCCCGGCCAGTTCCGGCGACTGGACGCCAGACAGCGTGAAGAGGTCAAAATGATCGCCGGCGGCGTTGTGAAAATACCCGCCGATCTCGGCGCCGGTCATCTCGCGGCCGGCATCGGTCACCGTCTGTACAAGGCGCTTGAGGTCCAGCTCGAGGGCGAGCTCGGCATTGACCCGGTTGAGCGTTTCCAGCGTGCGGGTTTCCTCGCGCAACGCCGCTTCACTGGCCTCCAGCGCGGTACGGGCAATATGCGCCTGGGTGACGTCGTGGCCTTCACAGAAAATGCCGGTGACCTGGCCTGCCTCATCGAGCAGCGGCTCATAGATGAAGTCCAGATAACGTACGTCCCGCGGTGCGTCGGGGTGACTGAGCCGGATCGGCGTGCCCTGATGCACCAGGCGCTCGCCGGTGGTGTAGACCGCATTCAGCCACTCGTAAAACCCTTGGCCGTCCAGCTCCGGGAACGCCTGGTAAATGGTTTTGCCAATGTAATCACGCTCGCCGAACAGCCGGGTGTAGGACTGGTTGACGAACTCGAAGCGGTGCTCCGGGCCGTTGAGGATGGTGATGAAACCGGGCGCCTGCTCGAACATCTTGCGTTGGCGGACCAGTTCCTGCGCCTTGCGCCGCTCGGCGAAGACCCGCTCGGTGACTTCGTGGCCCTGATTGAGGATCCCTGCAATTCGCCCGTTTTCGCCACGGATCGGCGTGAAGCTATAGTTCCACCACGTCTCATGCAGGCGCCCGCCACGCTCCATCATCAACAGTTGGTCGAACGCGGAAAAGCCTTCAGCATCCCTGACCGCCGCTTCGAGTTGCGGCCCGACGACGTCCCAGATCGCGGACCAGACTTCCCGCCCCGGGCGTCCCAGTACCGCCGGGTGCCGGTCTGCCGGAATCGGCGCCCAGGCGTCGTTGTACAGAAGGAGGAAATCCTCGCCCCAGTAGATGGCGGTCGGGAAGCTGGAGTGCAGGCAGATGCTGATGGCCGAGCGCAACGACTGCGGCCAGCCCGCCGGATCGCCCAGTGACGTCGACGCCCAATCGAAGTCCCGGATCAGCTGTCCCATTTCGCCGCCACCAAGGAGAAAGTCCTGGGGGCCAATTTGTACGTTGTCCGACATCATGGGCGACTTCTCGACGCTGTCATTCGAAAAAGGATGGACTTGGGACGATAAAATGGATTTCTGCGACTGGATGTACGGCAGAGAGTACGCAGCCAGCGCTGCCGCGTCGGCAGCAGATGGCACGTTCGTCACTGGGACCGCTTGAGCTCAACGCAAGTATAGCCCTGAGCCATCATCTTGGTCGGCGGTCGCCAGTGTGACAGTAATGCGGGGGGCTGTGTGGCCTATCGAGCGACGGCCGCGAATGCGGAAGGGGTTGCTTCGGTAGAGGGTGCAAGTTGCCGCCAGCCATAAAAGGCGAGGGCGGTGAGCAGCGCGCTGATCCACACAATGACGCCAGCCCAGAAGGTATGCGACATGAAATGCCAGCCCTGCAGGACGCGCGTCGTACCGTAAATGGCACCCAGGACCATCGAAGCGTAGAGGATCGCCCTCGCATGGCGCCATTGGTAACGGCGCGCGACGAAGTACAGGGCGACCATGGTGAAGCCGCCCGACGCGTGTCCGCCCGGCCAGCAGCGACCGGGGCCGGCTTCATGGAACAGGCGGAAATTCTCGAACCATTCCTTTTTCTCCATGGCCCCGCCGTACAGCGTGGTTTCGACCGGGCAATAGATGCTGGTGTGGCTTTTGAAGAAATGGATCATGCCGGTGATGACGGCGAACGACACGACGATGAACAGGAAGTCCCGGCGGTGGCGAGCGGTGAAACGCAGCAGCGGGGCGATACGCAACCTCTCAAGCGCAGTCAGTAGCCGGTCGTCCCGTCCCGGTTTTAATAGCGGCCAGATGAACGACAGGATCGACCCGATGATGGCCGCTTCACCCGTGAGGTCGGGAATGATCCGCGGCCAACGGTGGGTCAGGTTTTCGAACAGGCGATTATGGCCAAACGGGAATTCGTGGTTGGGGTAATACAGCCAGTTGCTGATGACCTCGTCCAGGGAGGTGAGGTCGAAGACCACGAATATCGCCAGGGCGATGGCGATCGGCAAACCCAGGTTCCACGCGTAAAACTTTGATCGTTCGTTTGGCACGCTTACTGTCCCGATGAGTGTGGTTCATAAACTTCCCCGGGGTATTGCCCGGCGCTGACTGAACTTACGCGCTGGCAGGTCAATCGGCAGTGAAGACAATGTGAAAACTGCATTCATTGCATACAGCTTTTTCGGGACTTTCAATCATGAGATGGCGCGGTGTGTGTCATGCGTTTAACCGCATACTTTTTATCCGCGTTTCCTGGCCGCTTGTGGACAATCCACGACGTTTAATAATCACTGTTTTTTTCACGTGCCGTTAACCAAACAGTCATGCATCGCTGTTTACGCTTGTTGCCATTCAATGACGCAGACTTCCATCTGCCGATGGACTGAACAGTCGGAGCAACACTATGCGCGAACACGTCAATGTCCCGCCCGTACACAGGGCGGGTAATTTATTCAAAAACGCCAAAAAATACCGTGTTCTATTAACCGCTGGTGCGATTGTCGTGTCGCTGCTGTTGTTGACGGGTTACACCTACTGGCCGCGTTCGCCCATTGCTCTCGCCAGCGGTGAGAACATGAACAGAGCGGGGCTTTATGACAGCTGGAAGAAAGGCGAGGTGGTGGTGCTGGTCCGCCATGGCGAGCGCTGCGACCGTTCAGACAATGAGTGTCTTGGCCCGAAGGACGGCATCACCCGCAATGGCAGCCAGGTGTCGGCAGAAGTGGGGCGTTCGCTCAGTCAGTTGGGGTTGGCGCAGACCGATATCCTCACCAGCCCGTCCACACGCACGGCGCAGACCGCCGCGGCCCTGTTTGGCCATCCCGTCGCGTCTCAGGACTGGTTGTTTGATTGCGAGAAGATGAACCTGGGTCAAGTCATGGCGCACAAGGCAGACGACCGTAATCTGGTGGTGGTGACCCACAGCGGTTGTATCGGCCAGATAGAAAGCCAGCAGGGGTATCCCCACGCCGAAATAAGCGAATACGACAGTGCGGTGTTTATATCGCTGGATAAGCGCAGTCGGCCTGTTATCCGAGGCGTGCTTAATCCCGAGGACTGGAAGCAGTTGGCGATAAAGGGTAGTAATTAAGCCGAGGTGTGCGGCTATTTACAAAGTTGATAGCCGACGCCGTACACCGTATGAACCAGCGGATACGCAAAACCGTCATCGACCACTTTTCTGATTTGATGCACGCGAGTGCCGAGGCCGGTGCTCTTGTGAGTGCCTTGTTCGCCCCAGAGCATTTTGGCGATCTCTTCCTTGCTGACAATCGCCGGACTTCTTAGCATCAGCAGCGCCAGGATGTCGATGTTGGTCGGGTTGAGTTTGAGGTGTGTGTCCGCGCGGAATGCCCGGTATTTCCCGGTATCCAGCACCAGATCTTCAACAACCAGCATATTAGTGATTCCACCCTCGCGACAGTGGCGGGATAGTAGGGCCGCGATTGTCAAAAATTGGTTTGGGGGGTGTGAAGAACTCGTGGGTTTCGCGCCGGACTCAATAGTGTGACCGGCGCCGGACCCAATTGTGGGACTGGCACTGGACCCTTGTGGGACCGGCTTTAGCCGGGAAGGCGTCAGGCGTCACACTGCAAATTTTGGGGTGTCCAAACCGGCCTCTTCCCGGCTGAAGCCGCTCCTACCAAGAGCATCGCGTGCATCCAATGGGACTGGCACTGGACCCTTGTGGGACCGGCTTTAGCCGGGAAGGCGTCAGGCGTCACACTGCAAATTTTGGGGTGTCCAAACCGGCCTCTTCCCGGCTGAAGCCGGTCCCACCAAAAGCATCGCGTGCGTTCAGTGGGTCCGCCGCCGGGCCCTACTGTGGGACCGGCTTTAGCCGGGAAGGCGTCGGCCGCTACACCATCACCCCACCCGCCACGCTTTTGTACGGCAACCACTGCTTCTGGGGGATCGGCAACTCACAGGATTCCCCGCGCCCGATCGGGAAGTAGTGAAATCCGTTCTGGGCCAGGCGTTCTGTGTCGTACAGGTTGCGGCCGTCGAAGATCACCGGCGCGGCGAGGCGTTGCTGGATCAGCTCGAAATCCGGGGCCTTGAACTGTTGCCATTCGGTGCAGATGATCAGCGCGTCCGCGTCGTTCAACGTCGACTCCGGCGTACCCATCAAAATCAAATCCCTGCGGTTGCCGTAAAGACGCTGCGTCTCCTGCATGGCCTCGGGGTCAAACGCTCGCACCGTGGCGCCGGCGTCCCACAATGCTTCCATCAGCACCCGGCTCGGCGCGTCGCGCATGTCGTCGGTGTTCGGCTTGAACGCCAGGCCCCACAGCGCGAATGTCTTGCCGCGCAGATCACCCTCGTAGAACGCCTTGACCCGCTCGAACAGTTTGTTCTTCTGCCGCTCGTTGATCGCCTCGACCACCGCCAGCAGGTCGTTGGAGCAATGGGCTTCCCGGGCGCTGTGGATCAAGGCGCGAATGTCCTTGCCGAAACACGAGCCGCCATAACCGCAGCCGGGATAGATGAAGTCGTAACCGATCCGTGAATCTGCGCCGATGCCCAGCCGGACCGACTCCACGTCGGCGCCCAGATGCTCGGCCAGTTCGGCGATCTGGTTGATGAAGCTGATCTTGGTGGCCAGCATGCAGTTGGCCGCGTACTTGGTCAGCTCGGCGCTGCGCAGGTCCATGAACATGATCCGGTCATGGTTGCGGTTGAACGGCGCGTACAACTCGCGCATCACTTTGCGCACGGCATCGCTGTCGCAGCCGATGACGATCCGGTCCGGGCGCCGGCAGTCGTTGACCGCTGAACCCTCTTTGAGAAACTCGGGATTGGAGACGATATCGAACTGCAGCAAGCGACCGGCCTGGCGCAGCGCCTTGTCGATATGACCGCGCAACGCGTCGCCACTGCCCACCGGCACCGTTGACTTCTCGACGATGATCAGAGGCTCCGAACGGTACGTCGCGATGGCATCACCGACGGCGAAAAACCCCGTCAGGTCTGCCGAGCCGTCATCGCGGGACGGCGTGCCGACGGCGATGAACAGCACCTCGGCGTGCTCGACCGCGCGTTGTGTGTCAGTGGTGAACTGCAGGCGCTTGTTCTCCAGGTTCTCGCGCACCAGGCCGGCCAGCCCCGGTTCGAAAATATGCACCTGACCCTGCCGCAACTGCTCGACCTTGGCCTGATCGATGTCCATGCAGACCACGTCGTGACCCACTTCAGCAAGCACGGTTGCTTGCACCAGACCGACATACCCGCTACCGAAAACGCTGATTTTCATTGAGGAAAGCCCTGTGAAGGTGTGCTGGAGATGCGCCGAAGGTTGATGGTCAGCACGCCCATCACGATCAGGATGACGCCCAAAGTTTTCGATACCGTGAACGTCTCATGGAAAAATGGCAGCGCCGCGGCGAGGGCATACACCAGCCCGTAGCTGACGCTGAGCAGGGAGTAGGCGCGACTGAGGGGCAGATCGCGCAGTGCCAGCAGCCAGGCGAGCATCGACAGGCCATACGCAATGATCGCGGCAGCAATCACCAGCACCGCGCCAAGCGCTATCTGCACCGGCACTGCCGGGTCCAGCCACAACGCTGGCGAGGGCAGACGGCTCATGCCCCAGCGCATACCCAACTGCGCTGCGCTGACCAGCGCCACGCTGCACATCGCCCACGCCGTTGCCCCGCGCCTCATGTCTGAGCGGCTCATGCCTGACGCCCCAGCAGCACGACGCCCGCCAGAATCAACGCGACGCCCAACCAATGGACGGCGTCGGTGGACTCCTTGAAAACAAAGCGGCTGGCCAGGGTGATCAGCACCACGTTCAGGCCCAGCATCGGGTAAGCGATGCCGACGTCCAGACGCTGCAACACCAGCAGCCATCCGATGAGGCCCAATCCCAGACAACCCACGGCCAGCCACAACCAGAACGAGCGCGCCGCAACGAACACGCCGGGAAACGTGCCGCGCCAGCGCTCCACCGCGCACTTCTGCGCGACCTGGCCCAGGCACGTCAGCCCGCAGGTGGCCAACAGCAGCAGCCAGGTCATGGCGCTGACTTCCCGTAAATGAGGATGATCAGGTTGCCCTCGTCGTAGCGCTCGGCGTCCTTGGGCAGCAACTCGAGTTCGCGCAGTTCCTCGTCGGTTCTGCCGCGCATGACCACCCCGACCTGACCCTCGCTGCGGGCTTTGGTCATCCAGGTGTTGATCCTTTTCAGGGTCACTTCGCGGCCTGTCGCGTCGGGATACGCCAGGCCGTAATCCAGTTCGTTCCAGGTGTTGAAAAACGACACGTCGGTTCTGTTCAGGCGCCACGCCAGTGCCGACGCCGCGCCCAGATCATTGCTCAGCAAGTGCGTGCTGGCCGCCAGTTGCGCTTGATGGGCAAGCACAAACTGGTCAGGCGTCTTGTTATGCACCACGTCATAGGGCAGGGCAGCTGGCAACAACGCCACCAGCAGCCAGCTGCCCAGTGCCGGTGCGGCCCAATACTTCATCGGGCGAATGCCTTGCAGGGCATTGCTCGCACACCAGCCGCCCAGCACGATGATCGCCAGCAGCAGGCTCACCGGCTCGTGGTCATACACCGGATGCTTGAGTTGCAGGTACACCAGCACCAGCAGCCCGATCAACCCGGCCGTAGCGTTCAGCCAGCCATTGACGCGCAAGGCGGTGAGCTGGGCCTTATTCAGGCGCTCGATAAGCGCGTCGGCCATCAACAGCGCCACCGGCAGCAGACACGGCAGGATGTAGGTCGGCAGCTTGCCGTTGCTGAGGCTGAGAAACGCCAGCGGCACCAGCAGCCAGATGAGCAGAAAGCCGGTTTCAGGGCGACGCTTGCGCTGCCAGGCCTGGCGGAACGTGGCCGGCAGCAAGGCGGCCCATGGCAGGCAGGACACCACCAGCAGTGGCAGGTAAAACCACCAGGGTTCGGCGTGTTGGGCATCGTTGCCTGCAAAGCGCCGGATGTGCTCGTGCCAGAAGAAGAACCGCCAGAAGTCGGGTTCCTGCCCATGCACCGCGAGCACCCACGGCAGGCTCACCAGGATGGCAATCAACACCGCCAGCGGGCCGTAGCGAAGCAGTTCACCCAGACGCCGCTGCCAGAGCATGTAGGGCAGGGCGACCATCACCGGCAGCGCCCAGGCCAGAAATCCCTTGGTCATGAAGCCCATGCCGCAGGCCAGACCGATCAGCGCCCAGGCACCCAGTCGCGCACGCCCGCTGCTGTGAATGGCGCACCAGAACCCCACCAGCGTCAGGTTCGCCCACAAGGTGAACTGAGGATCGAGGTTGGCGTAACCGGCTTGCCCGGCAATAAACGCGAAGCTCATGAACAGCAGCGCACTGGCGAAACTCTTGCGCGGGTCGTTCCACATCCGCGCAGCCAGCCAGTAAGCGAGCATCACACTCAGACCGGTGCTCAGCGCTGAGACGATGCGCACGCCAAACAGGTTTTCACCAAAGATGGCTTGCCCCACGGCAATCAGCCAATAGCCCGCAGCGGGTTTCTCGAAATAACGCAGGCCCATGAAATGCGGCGCCGCCCAGTGACCGCTTTGCAGCATTTCCTGACTGATCTGCGCGTAGCGGGTTTCATCGGGAATCCACAATCCGTGGGACCCCAACGGCAGCAGATAGAACGCGGCGAAGGCCAGCACCAACAGAACGATGTGGCGATGTTCTGCTTTGATCATCGCTGCACCCCCAGCCAGCCTTCGCGACCGCGCAGCGCGCCACGCATCAAGTGGCCTGCAGGCAGTTGATCCAGCCTGTTCGGCAGCAGCGCGCCGAGGGGCTGAAACTGGATGCCCTGGTTTTTCGCCTCGCTCAACAGCGCGCGGAACCCAGGGGCCATGACAATGCCTTCGACCTCGGCATGAACGGTGTAGACGTTCAGCTTCCAGGCCGCGAACCGCCCGAGGATGTCGTCGTTGAAGGCTTTGGCGTCAAGCTGTGGCGAAACCAGTTCGTCGTAAGTCGGCAGGTCCACCGGAATCTGCGGCGTGCCCAGCGCGCCATCGGCCAGCACCGGCCGGAATATCGACGTGCCCCGGCAGTCGCTGTTGTAGCGAAAACTGAATGCCTCTTTCGCCTGCACCACGCGCTCATCGGCGCGCCAGCCGGCGGCGGCGGAGCAGGTTACCGGGTGGCCGAGGATGTCGTTCAACACGTCAACGCCGCGCCGGATCTGACCGGTCAGCTCCGCCTCGCTCCAGCGCCCGGCATTGGCCTGCCAGCCGTGGTGATCCCAGGCGTGCAAGCCCACTTCATGACCGGCGTCCCGGGCCCGGCGCATCAGCGGCCCGAGATCGCGACCGATGGGTTTGCCGGGCCATGCGGTGCCCGCCAGGAGAATGTCCCAGCCGTACAGGCTCGCCGCTCGCGAGCGCAGCATTTTCCAGAGGAACTGCGGCCGTGCGAGACGCCACAGATGGCGACCCATGTTGTCCGGGCCGACGCTGAAGAAAAACGTCGCCTTGACCTGCGCTTCGTCGAGCAGGTCCAGCAAGCGCGGCACGCCGTCGCGGGTGCCGCGCCAGGTGTCGACGTCGATGCGCAGTCCGGCCTTCATCAGTTGCGTGCGCCGGTAGTCACGCTCAGTTCCGCCTTCTCGGCCATGGCTTCGCGGAGGAAAAAGTCCAGGGTCTTGCAGATGGTTTCACTCAGTTCGATGGTCGGCGTCCAGCCGATCAGCCGTTTTGCGTTGTCGATGCTCGGCTTGCGATGGCTGACGTCCTGATAGCCCTTGCCGTAAAACGACTGGCTCTCGACTTCACGGAAACCGGCGAAGGGCGGGAAGTTGTGGCGCAGCGGGTGGGCTTCGAACTGACGCAGCAACTCGGTACCCAGTTGGCGAATGCTGGCTTCGTTGTCGGGGTTGCCGATGTTGATGATCTGGCCGTTGCAGAGCCCGCCCTTGTTTTCGATGATCCGCGCCAGGGCTTCGATGCCGTCGACGACGTCGGTGAAGCAGCGCTTCTGCGCGCCGCCGTCCACCAGTCGAATCGGCGTGCCCTCGACCAGGTGCAGAATCAGCTGAGTGATGGCCCGGGAGCTGCCGATGCGCGCGGAGTCCAGGCGGTCCAGCCGTGGCCCCATCCAGTTGAACGGGCGAAACAGGGTGAACTGCAAACCCTTCTGCCCGTAGGCCCAGATCACCCGGTCCAGCAACTGCTTGGACACCGAATAGATCCAGCGTTGTTTGTTGATCGGCCCGACCACCAGATTCGAGGTGTCTTCGTCGAAGCTGGCGTCCTGGCACATGCCATACACCTCAGAGGTCGACGGGAAGATCACGCGCTTGTTGTACTTGACGCAGTAGCGGACGATTTTCAGGTTTTCTTCGAAGTCCAGCTCGAACACCCGCAGCGGGTTGCGCGTGTATTCGATGGGCGTCGCGATCGCCACCAGCGGCAGCACCACGTCGCACTTCTTGATGTGGTACTCGATCCATTCGGAGTGGATGCTGATGTCGCCTTCGATGAAGTGGAAGTTCGGCCTGGCGCGCAGGCGTTCGATAGCGTCCGAGCCGATGTCCATGCCATAGATTTCATAGCGGTCGTCTTGCAGCAAACGTTCGGACAAGTGATTGCCGATGAAGCCGTTGACCCCGAGGATCAGTACGCGGGTGCGTCGGACCGAGCGGCGCGGGTCCATGCCCTGCAAGCGCGAGCCCTCCACCAGACCGAACTCTCGGGCCAGTTGCGCGCCGCTCAGGTAAAGACCGTCGTCGCCACGCTGGCCGGCATGGATTACCAGCGAGCCTTCGCCGCAGGCAATGCGCAACGGCTCGCAACCGAGCACCGTGCCAGGCGCTTCGCCGGTGTAGCCGGTCTCTGGGCGGGCGGCCCAGACAATCAGTTTGTGCTCACCCACCGGGCAGAATGCGCCGGGATAGGGCTGGGTCACTGCCCGAACCAGATTGCCCAGCCGGGTTGCCGGCAGTGACCAGTCGATCAAGCCGTCGGCGGCGGTGCGCCGGCCGTAACAGGTGGCGGCAGATTCATCCTGGGGTGTGCCCGACAACCGGCCTTGAGCGAGCAACGGCAGGGTTTCCGAGAGCAGTTCCGCGGCGGTTTCACGTAACTTGCCGTGCAGGGTCAGGGCCGTTTCAGACGGACTGATCGAGATCCGCTGTTGCGCCACGATCGGCCCTGCGTCGGCGCGCTTGACCATCTGGTGCAAGGTCACGCCGGTTTCGCTTTCGCCGTTCACCAGCACCCAGTTGGCCGGTGCCCGGCCACGGTATTTGGGCAGCAGCGAGCCATGCAGGTTGAACGCGCCGTCTTTCGCGCAGGCCAGCAGCGGTTCACCGAGCAGTTGGCGGTAGTAGAACGAGAAGATGAAATCGGGTTCGAGCCGGGCGATGCGCTCAAGCCACAGCGGGTGATTGGGGTCTTCCGGCGCGTGGACGGGAATCCCGTGCTGGGCGCACAGCTGCGCCACCGAGCCGAAAAAGGTTTTCTCCTTCGGGTCGTCGGCGTGGGTGAACACCGCGACGATCTCATAACCGGCGTCGAGCAGTGCCTGCAAGCCAACGCAGCCAATATCGTGGTAAGCAAAAACGACAGCTTTCTTGTTCATGGTGCGACCTTGTGGGCGTAAGCGGCGGCAGAAGAGGGGGCAGCAGACTGGGCGGTATCGAGCGTTGTTAAGGGGGAGCCGCGCACGACCTTTTCAATGAAAAAACGCGGCCGTGCGCGCACGTCGCTGTACATGCGGCCGAGGTATTCGCCGAGCAGGCCCATGCCGATGAACTGGCCGCCGGTGAACACGAACAGCACCGCAAACAGGACGAAGGTGCCGTGCCCGGCCCACGGCGCGCCGAAGATCAGACGCAGGACAACCAGCGCGAGGGCGAACAGCACGCCCAGGATGGCCATGCCGACACCGACGATGCTCAGCAGACGCAGGGGCGTAGTGGTCATGCAGGTGATCAGGTCGAACATCAGGTTGATCAGGCGCATGGGGCTGTACTTGGAGTCGCCATGCTCGCGCTCGGCGTGCTCGACCAGGATTTCCGTGGTGTGCCGGGCGAAGCTGTTGGCCAGGATCGGGATGAAGGTGCTGCGTTCCCTGCAGGCGAGCATGGCGTCGACGATGTTGCGCCGGTACGCGCGGAGCATGCAGCCGTAGTCATTCATCGCCACGCCGGTGGAGCGCTGCACGGCCAGGTTGATGAGTTTTGACGGCCAGCGCCGCCAGGCGGAGTCCTGCCGATGATTGCGCACCGTGCCGACCACGTCGTAACCCTGTTCGGCGAGGCGCACCAGACGCGGGATTTCTTCGGGCGGGTTCTGCAGGTCGGCGTCCAGGGTGATCACCACGTCGCCCTTGCACTGCTCGAAGCCGGCCATGATCGCGGCGTGCTGGCCGTAATTGCGGTTGAGAATGACCGCCACCACATGGCTGCCCTCACGCTCCGCCGCCTGCTGAAGCAGTTCGGCCGAGTCATCCCGGCTGCCATCGTCCACCAGCACGATTTCAAAGGCGTGGCCGAGCAGGGCGCAGGCGGCTTCCGTACGGCGCAGCAATTCGGGCAGGCTCTCTTGCTCGTTGTAGACCGGGATGACGATGGACACGCAATTGACGGCAAAGGCTTTCAACGCGGCGCTCCCACAATGGATTCAATGGCCCCGACCACCCGCTCGACATCGTCGCGGGTCATGTCGGGGAACAGCGGAATCGAACACAGCCGCGACGAATTCCACTCGGTGTTCGGCAAATGCACGCCCGGGAAACGCTGTCGGTAATAGCGGTGCAGGTGCGTGGCGATGAAGTGAATGCCGGTGCCGATGCGCTGCTCTTGCAGCGCTTTCATGAAACCGTCGCGGTCGAGCCCGCAGCGCTCGGGGTCGATGCGCAAAATGAAGAGGTGCCAGGCGTGGTGCTGCGGGTACACGGGCTGAGAGAGCGGTATCACCGGGCTGCCGGCCAGTCGGTCCAGGTAGTGGCTGGCCAGCCGACGGCGCTTCTCGTTGATGTGATCCAGCCGGTGCAATTGCACGAGGGCGATGCTGGCGTTGATGTCCGCCAGGTTGTATTTGAAGCCGGGCTCGATGACTTCAGCCTGGGGTTTGCGGCCCAGGGTCAGGCGATCGTAGGCATCGACGCCGAGGCCGTGGAATTTCAGCTGGCGCACCCGGTCGGCCAGCACGGCGTGATCGGTGACGAACATCGCGCCTTCTGCGCAGGTCATGTTTTTAATGGCATGGAAGGAAAAGATCGCCGTGCCGCGGCTGCCCACCGGCTGGCCCTTGTAGCCCGTGCCTGCCGCGTGGGCGGCGTCTTCGATGACCGCGATGCCGTGGCGGTCGGCCAGCGCGTAAATCGGGTCGAGGTCGCAGGCGGCGCCGGCGTAATGCACCGGAACAATGGCTTTTGTACGCGGGGTAATGGCCTGTTCGATCAGCTCGGCGTCGGTCATCAAGGTGTCCCGGTCGACGTCGACAAACACCGGGGTGGCGCCCAGCAGGCAGATCATGTTGGCGGTCGAGACCCAGGTTTGCGAGGGCGTGATCACTTCATCGCCGGGGCCGACGCCCAGCGCGAGCAGGGCGATGTGCATGGCGCCTGTCGCGGACGAAACCGCCACCGCGTACCGTGCACCGACCCGCTCGGCAAACTGCGCTTCGAGCTGCTGACACTCCGGGCCCGTGGTGATCCAGCCGGACCGCAGCACGCGGGTAACCGCTGCCACTTCTTCATCGCCGATACTGGGGCGGGAAAAAGGAAGAAAAGCCTCATTCATAATTAGAACGTCCCAGTGAAGTCCGATATGTAGCGATGCGAAGCCGCAGACACAGGTGTGCGCGGATCGTCAGTTTTTATAAGCGCTCAAGGTGTATCAGCAATGTGAGCTTCGCCGGATAACGCCGGTCAAGAGCGTCGCTTAAACATGTTCTGGCGGATCATTGAATCGCAGGTTAGTCGCTCAAATATGAAAATAATGTGTGTGGAGTGTAGGTATTCTGTCTTGGAATTTTGCTGTCAGGGTCAATGATCTCGGGCGTACCAGCTTGTTGTGACAATTGTTCGTGCGGTTCATATTTAAGCCTGTTTATCAACAGTGGGGCCGCTGTTATTTCGATGGCAGACAGCATCTGTTCAATAAGCTGTTTATTCAAGTTTGAGCGGATTCAACACCGTCCATGCCGGGAACAACACTAAGTCCTCCATTAATATGTAGTGACGCACGCAGCAATTACCCTCTGCTTCCAATGGATGTGTATTTTTCAAGGTCGTCTACCTATCGGGATTTCGCGAATGTGTTCGCAAAGGCCTGCGTTTACAAAGGGCGGGTCCGCGCTCTTTCATGGCCGCTCCCTTAACGTTAGCGCCCGCATACTTAATCGCAGCTGAACATGAAGCAGGCTAGGACCGGCTTCAGCCGGGAAGAGGCCAGTGCATTCACCCAAAATTTCGCAGCGCGATTACGTGCGTTGTCGAGATCCACTGTAGGAGCGCGCTTGCCCGCGAATGCGTTGTGTCAGCCGACATCTTCGTTTCAACCCCCCCGGGTTCGCCAGCAAGCCGGCTCCCACAGACTTCCGCTCGCCATCAGTGTTGTGGCGTAACAACCAACGCCTTCCCGGCTAAAGCCGGTCCTACAATGGTGTTCCACCGCCAGTCCCTCGCTGCATGGAATCTGTGGTGGAACGGACTGGATGAACACGCTGCTCTTCGCCGGAGCCCGCAGCAAGCTGGTTGCTACAGATATTGTGTGCGCCGACGATTACGTGCGTTGCCGCGGTCCATTGTGGGAGCGCGCTTGCCCGCGAATGCGTGGTGTCAGCCGACATCTTCGTTTCAGACCCGCCGAGGGCTTTGACGCGGTGATCCGTACCGGGGCGTCACCCGACCTGAGTCCAGTGGTTCTTCGGCGGCTCTGAACCGGGGACGTGTTCGGGCAGGCGCACGAAAATGCTGTAGTGGGCCTTGTTGTCGATGGCTTCGAAGGCCGCCAGTTTTTCGATCAGCGCGGCGTTGACCACTTTGCCCGCATTGAGCAGCAGCATGCCGTTGTCCGCATTCAAGTTGCGCACCAGCGTCATGCCCGGCACCAGCTCTCGGGTGGTGACGGCCTTGACGGTAGGGTCGTTGAGCACCGCGTCGTCCAGGTACGCGGCGCAGGCCTTGGCGAAGTCCTCGATCAAGCCGGGGTCGTAAAGCTTGCCGGCGTAGCGGCGGATGAACAGCAAGGCCTCGCCGCTGCTCAGGTGCCGTTCCAGAATCAGCCCGCGCTGCAGTTCGATGAAGTCCACGGCCAGCTTGAGCAGCCGTGCGCCGTAGGGGATTGCTTCACCCTTGAGATGCGCGGGAAAGCCGCTGCCGTCCCAGCGTTCCTGATGGTGCAGGATCAGGCTGGCTGCGTCCTGAATCGGTTCGAGGGTCATCAGCAACGATTCGCTCTGCTGTGGGTAACTGCGCCAGGTGTCGCGGTCGGCATGGCTGACCATGTCCGACGGGATGTTGATCAACGCGTCGCTCCAGCCCAGTTTGCCGATGTTGTACAGCGCGGCGGCCATGCACAGGTCGCGGCGCGTGGACTCGTCCAGATTGAGGTGGTTGCTGCATGCATTGATCAGGTCGATGACTTCGCGGTTGGTCTGCTTGTCCGCGGGCAGGCGCTGATTGACCAGCATCGAAAACACTTCGGTACCGGTGGCGTAGCTGTGCTTGAGCTCTTCGTAGGCCAGGTCGAGCATGTCGGCGGTCTGCTGCAACTCGGCGGTGCGCGCCAGCACGCGTTTTTCGAGGGTGGCGTTGAGGCTTTTCAGCTCGTCGTTCTGCCGCTGGGTGAGCTGCTCGAGGCGCTGTCTTTCACGCTCGGAAAACTGGAACGCCAGGGACTGGCGCAGGGTCAGCACCAGTTCTTCGTCGGTCCAGGGTTTGGCGATGTAGCGATGCACATGGCCCTGGTTGATGGCTTTGACGATGGTTTCGAGGTCGACGTAACCGGTCAGCAGGATGCGCGTGGTGTCCGGGTACAGGTTGTAGACGCGCGCCAGCAGCGCCGCGCCGTCCATGCCCGGCATGCGCGCGTCGCTGACGATCAGGTCGACCGGTTGTTCGGCCATGATCTTCAGGGCCTGTTCGCCACTGGTGGCCAGCAACACGTCGTAGGGTTGCTCGCGAAGCAGGCGGCGCAGGCTGTTCAGAATCGATTCTTCGTCGTCCACCAAGAGGAGGGTGGGGCGTGACTGCACCGAAACACTGGCTGAGGCTTCCATGATTGACCCTCACTCGTACCGACATCGTGCCCGTGTCCCGTCTTGTGGACCGACACGGACGGCTGGATGCCGCAAGATTAGTTGAGGTTTGGCAAGAACTCGCGTGGTTCGAGCAATATAAATCGCCCCCTCAACTTCACCTTCGGCGCGCCGACACAAAGGCATAAGTCCATGGAGTGAGGCACTCGGTCGATCATGTTGCTCCTGCAGATATTCTCGATCATTTCCGTCTGCCTGCTGATGCTGCTGGGTCGCTGGCTGCTGCACAGCTATCAGGTGATCAACCGGGTCAACGAGGACCTGCAGGCCGCCAACGAAAGCCTGGAGCGCCGCGTCGAGGAGCGCACCCGGGCGTTCAAACAGGCCAGTCACGCGTTACAGGTCGAGATCGACGAGCGCAAGCAGCTGGAAAGCCAGTTGATCGGCGCTGAAAAGCTGGCCTCGCTGGGGCAGATGGCCGCAGGCATCGCCCACGAGATCAACAACCCCATTGGTTTCATCTCGTCGAACCTGGGCACGCTGGCGGTCTATTTCGGCAAGATCCAGGAAGTGCTCGAGGCCTACAAAGCCGCCGAGCATCAGTTGGGGTCGCCTGAATGTCTTGAGGTGCTGGAAGGCGTGAAAACGCGTCTGGACCTGGCCTTCATCGAGGCGGAAGTCCCGTTGCTGATTCAGGAATCCCGGGACGGCGTGGCCCGCGCTGCGCAAATCATCAAGGACCTCAGAGAGTTCTCCCGGGCCGACACCAACCCTCAGTGGCAGTGGGCGAGCCTGCAACGCGGTATTGATTCGACGCTGAACATCGCCGCCAACGCGGTCAAGTACAAGGCCGACATCGTCAAGCACTATGTGCCATTGCCGGACATCGAATGCCTGCCGGCGCAGCTTAATCAGGTGATCATGAATCTGGTGGTGAATGCCGCCCAGGCCATCGGCCCGGACCGCGGCACCATTACGCTGCGCAACGGCGTGCAGGGGGACAGCGTGTGGCTGGAGATCAGCGACACCGGGACAGGCATTGCGCCGGAGGTGCTGCCGAAGATTTTCGACCCGTTCTTCACCACCAAACCGGTGGGCCAGGGGACGGGGCTGGGGCTGTCGTTGTCCTACGGGATTGTGCAAAAGCATGGCGGCACGATCAGCGTGCGTAGCCTGGAAGGGGTTGGCACCACCTTTCGCATCGAACTGCCGGTTCGCCAGCAGCGCCCTGAACGGGCGCTGTGAATTGAGACCTAGGCGTGGGACATGCCGGGCACGTCCATGTTGATCCGTCGCCAGGCGGCTTCGGCAAAGCTGTACACCGAAAACGCGATCAGACCCAGCGCCATGACCATCAACACCACGCCACCGGCCGGCAGGTTTTGCAGCGCGTTGAGCGCATCTTTCAACCCGGGCGGATGCATTGCCTGATAGCTCGAACCACTGATGGCCAGCAGCACGCTTATTTCAACGAACGCCACCCCGCGCGCGATCAAGCCGAAGCGGGACACGGGGGTCACGTATCTCATGACGTCCTCGTCGGCCTCGAAATACTTCTCGAACGAGGCTTTCCAGCCTTTGAAGAAATGCGCGATGCCGACGCCCAGTGGCACCAGTGCGACCAGGTAGACCACCAGATTGGAGTATTTCCACGACAGCAGGGTGGCGAGCAGGTCTTGGGTCTGACCGCCGCCACCGCCGGAACTGCGCAGGCCGTCGATCAGCAGGCCCAGGGCAAAGAACGCCAGCGCACCGTTGACCAGCCCGCCCGCGAGCAACCCGCCGCGAATGACCAGCCCCTTGAGTTCGGTGCCGTGATGGTCAACATCGCGGGTGGCTTGCAACACCCGCCAGGCGGCGAACGCCAGCAGACCGGCGACCACCAGCCCGACCAGAAAGTGGCCGAACGGCTGGCTGAACAGGGCCTCGAGGCTGCTGTGACTGTCTTTGGGGCGGGATGAATCGCGGGCGGCGAGCAGGGCAAAAATGCCGATGATCAGGTACAGAACGCCGCGGGCGGCGTAACCCGATCGGGCGAGCAGGACAAGGGTGTGGTGCGGCGACATCGAAGGTTCTCCGGTTAAGCAATAGATCAGCAGACCCGGGAGCGCGCGAGGGGTTCGATCGGGTTGCTTTTTGCAGGACCGGCACCACCGGGAATCCCAACCGCTGCACGCGACGCTTTTCAGTGGGACCGGCTTCAGCCGGGAAGAGGCCGGTGCATACACCGTGATCGTTCCCACGCTCCGCGTGGTAATGCATTCGCCGACGCTCGGCGTCAAAGCGATGGACGCGGAGCGTCCGGGGCGGCATCCCCACGCGGAGCGTGGGGACGATCATTAGGCGGTATGGCTGCTGACGCTTTCCCGGCTAAAGCCGGTCCCACAGGTCCGAGCTACGGCCAGATTTAACTGAATGCACGCGATGCTTTTAGTGGGACCGGCTTCAGCCGGGAAGAGGCCGGTGCATACACCGTGATCGTTCCCACGCTCCGCGTGGTAATGCATCCGCCGACGCTCGGCGTCAAAGCGATGGACGCGGAGCGTCCGGGGCGGCATCCCCACGCGGAGCGTGGGGACGATCATTAGGCGGTATGGCTGATGACGCTTTCCCGGCTAAAGCCGGTCCCACAGGTCCGCGCTACGGCCAGATTTAACTGAATGCACGCGATGCTTTTAGTGGGACCGGCTTCAGCCGGGAACAGGCCGGTGCATACACCGTGATCGTTCCCACGCTCCGCGTGGTAATGCATCCGCCGACGCTCCGCGTCAAGGCGATGGACGCGGAGCGTCCGGGGCGGCATCCCCACGCGGAGCGTGGGGACGATCATTATGCGGTGTGGCTGCTGAAGCCTTCCCGGCTGAACCCGGTCCCACAGGTCCGCGTCACGGCCAGATTCCACTGAATGCACGCGATGCTTTCAGTGGGACCGGCTTCAGCCGGGAAGAGGCCGGTGCATACACCGTGATCGTTCCCACGCTCCGCGTGGTAATGCATCCGCCGACGCTCCGCGTCGAAGCGATGGACGCGGAGCGTCCCGGGCGGCATCCCCACGCGGAGCGTGGGGACGATCATTATGCGGTATGGCTGCCAGCGCCTTCCCGGCTAAAGCCGGTCCCACTAAAACCCACGCGGTCAATCCGCCGCAGATTGAATGCGCTGACGAACCCAGGCGCGGCTGTGCTCCAGCACGCGGTCCGCCATCATGGTGGGGAAATGGATGAAGCCATGGGGCGCTTCCGGCAACAGATGCACTTCGACACCGGCGTTTTTCGCCCAGCGATCGGCCAGTTGCAGGGTGTCGTCCCGCAGCGGGTCCAGTTCACCGACCCACATCAACGCGGGCGGGAAGCCTGTGAAATCGCCATACAGCGGCGACAGCGGCGGCGCCTGACGCTGCGCTTCGCTGATGTCGGGCGTCAGCATGCGCAGGGCGTCGACCATCCCAGGGCCGTCCAGCACCAGGGTGTCGGGGCCTGCCGTGCGCACGCTCGGCGTGCCGGTCAGGTCGTAAACGCCGTAATAGAGCAGGGCGCCGCACACCCGCTTGAACAGCTCGGGCCAGGCCTTGAGCTGCAACAGCGTCGCCCCGGCAAGATGCGCGCCGGCGGATTCGCCGACGACGATCACCGGCAGCCCGGCGAATTCCGGGCAACCGTCACCCAGCAACCAGCGCGCCGCGATCAGGCAATCCTCCATCAGCCCTTCCACCGGCGTAGAACCGGCGAGCCGGTAGTCAACCGAGACCACCGCCACATCGCACGCCCGCACCATGGCCATGTTGAGGTCGTCGTTCATCTGCGCGTTGCCGATCACCCAGCCGCCGCCATGAATGTCCAGCACCACACCATTGGCCTTGCCCCTGGGCCGGATGATCCGCACCGGCACGCGATGACCGTCGACACTCGCCGTGGTGCTTTCAGCGTGCAGGCCATACCGTGCCAACTTGGCCGCGCCATTAAGCTGGCCAACGCGCAGCAGCGACTGAATCAAAAGGGGCGTGAAGCGGTTGCGGATACGAAACCGCGGCAGCCAGGCCAGTTTCTTGTTGAACCGTCGCGCCTGCGCCAGTTCGTCCTCGTCAAAATGCAAACCGTGGTTGCTGTCCAATTGCGTGCGCTCTCTCGGGCTCATACCCGCCAGTCATGGGTACTGACTTGGTCTTCGCCCAAGGCCGAGAGTTTCAATCCCGTGACCACAACAGGTTGACGCCCGCCACGCACCTGTAGGAGCGCGCTTGCCCGCGAAGGCGGTGTGTCAGGCAATCGAGTCGTCGCAGGCACGATGCTTTCGCGGGCCAGCGCGCTCCTGCAATGACCCCGGTAACACACACGATCTGATCGTGCCCACGCTCTGCGTGGGTATGCATCCCGAGACGCTCCGCGTCTTCTTGCCCGCAATCCCGTTACCGAGTGAGATCTGGGGACGCGGAGCGTCCGGGGCGGCATTCCCACGCGGGGCGCGGGAACGATCAAACAGCCGACTTAACGGTTGCTCATCGGCGGCGTCGGCTTGATCAACTGCAACTGCTGGCGATAGTCATCGGTCACTTGCCGCGCCTGGCTGTTGCTGGTGATGACCCGTGGGGTGATCAGCACGACCAGTTCGGTGCGTTTCTTGCTCTTGACGGTGTTGCCGAACAGCCAGCGCAAACCCGGGATGCTGCCCAGATACGGCACGGCGGACACGGTGTCGGCGTTGTCCTGTTTGATCAGGCCGCCCAGCAACACCGTCTGGCCACTTTGCACCGCCACTTGGGTTGAGACGGAACGCGTCGAGATCCGCGGGTTGCCGTTGGCGTCTGTGGCGTTGTCGTTGGCGTCACTGACCTGCTGCTGAATGTCCATGTACACCAGACCGCCCGGATTGATGCGCGGCGTGACGTCGAGGATGACCCCGGTCTGCACGTATTCAACGCTGCTCAGGGTGGCGGTGGTGGCCGAAGTGTTGACCGTGGTCTGGCTGATCGGGATGTTGTCGCCGACCTGAATCTGCGCCTGCTGGTTGTTCATCACCACCAGCGACGGCGCCGACAGCACCTGCGTGCGGCCGCTGGTTTCCAGGGCGTGAAGGGCGACCTGCAGGTTGTTGCTGACAAACGAATAAAACAGCGACTCGGCACCAAGGCTTGCGCCGCCACCGCCCAGAGCGCCCTGACTGCCAGGGGTGTTCGCCACGGTAGTGCTGGTGGAATTGCCGGCCAGCCGGCCGAGGTACCATTGCACGCCGAGGTCCAGCTCGCCGGTCAGATTCACTTCCAGAATTCGCGTCTCGATCTGCACCTGCATCGGCGCGTTATCCAGTCGCTTTATGGCCGACTCGATCTCCGCCCACTGGGCCGGCCGCGTGCGGATCAGCAGTTGGTTACTGCTCTGCTGCGCGGTGATGCGCGTGCTGTCGTCCAGACGCTTGCTGGCCCCCGAGCCACTCGATGCGGCGTCCGAACTGTCGCTCTGTCCGCTGCTGTCGGCGCTGTCTTCGGAGGTTTCACCGTCCTGCTCTTCCTCACCTTGCTGAGTGCCGTTCTGCAAACCGCCATTGGCGCCACCCATGCCCGAGCCCAGGCCGCCGCCCATCCCGGAGCTGCCGCTCAGGCCCTGACCACTGCCGCTCAAGCCGCCGCTGCTGCCGGTGCCACTGCCGTTCAGCGATGACAGCGAGCGGGTGCGCAGGCCCGGCGCGACCTTGGCCGCGCTGTCATCCTTGATCTGGCCGTTGCCGTAGATCTGCCGCAGGTATTTGGCCAGGTCCGAGGCTTTCATGTTGCGCACGTCGTAGACGTACATCTGCGGTTCGTTGCCGCCGCCTTCGTCGATGGTGTGAATCCAGTCACCGACTTCGCTCAGGTAACGGGGCTGCGAGGAAATCGCCACCACCGAATTGGTCCGCTCGATGGGCAGAAACTTGACCATGCCGGCCAACGGCATGCCGCTGTCCGGGCCGAACATCTTCTGCAGCTCGGGCATCAGCTCGCTGACGCTGGCGCGCTGCAGGCCATACACGGCGATAGACATGCCCTTGAGCCAGTCGACGTCGAAGGTGTCGATGGTGTCCTGGTAGTTGGCCAGTTCATCCGGCGTACCGGCGAGGCTCAACACGTTGCGCGCCGGATCGACCAGCAAGAATGCGTTGTCACGGGCAAAAGGCTTGAGCAGCTTCTGCATCTCGGTGGCCGAGATAAAGTGCAGCGGGAACAGTCGCGCCGACAACCCGGTGGACGGTCGCGCAACCGGCATTTCCGGCACCAGTTTGCCCGCGACGGCCTGGTTGGCCGGGAGGATCACGTAGCGGTCGCCCTGGCGGATCATCGCGTTGTCGGTCCACGACAGCAGCGTCTCGAGAATCGACAGCGCCTGCTGCTTGTTCACCGGTTGCGAGGTGGAGAAGCTGACGTCGCCTTTCACACCCTGATTGATGCTGTAGTTCTCGTGCAGAAAATCGCCGAGAACGGTGTTGATCACCGCTTCGATGGGCTGGTTGGCGAAGTTGAACGTGATGTCACCCGCCGCTGCCGACGCGCCTTTCCCCCCCGCGCCGGTCTGGGCCGGGCCCGCACCGCGCACAAACGTCTGGTTGCCACGAATGATCTGCTGGCGCGCCGGAGCAGGCCGGGCGCCGGGGTTGTTCGGGCTCGGCGTTTCGACCGGATCGCTGACCGGGCCTCGCTGCGAGCCGGTGCCATTGAGTGCTTCCTGCATCAGGGCCGGATCGTTTTCGAAACGTTCCGGGGTGGACGCGCATCCGGCCAGGGCCACGGCGGTGGCTAGGCACAACAAGGGGCTGCGCAGACGAGAAAACTCAGGGGTGCGACTGTTCATGGTGTGGGTACGTTTGGAAGAGTAATAGGGGGGACTTTCGACGGCGGCGGAAGGCGCAGCAGGGGCAGGCGCAGTTCGCGGGTCTGGCCCTGATGGCTGAAAGTGGCGTTTTGCGGCGTGACCGAATCCAGGGTCCAGCCATTGTCCAGCGTGCTGCCGACGGCCAGCTTGAGACGGCGCTTCTGTGGCAGTTGCAGGAGCACCCAGCGCGAAGCGCCGTCGATGATCACGGCGCTCAGGCTGATGCCATCCAGGGACGAGGCCTGGGATTTGCCGGTGACCAGATCAGGCTTGCGGTCGGGGCTGAACATCGACTGCTGCCAGGTCAGCGTGAGCGCTTGAGCCGGTAGGGAGGGCAATGCCGCAGGCCCTGCGGTAGGTGCGGTTTCACGGGCTTCGCCGGCCGGCAACCAGTCGATCTCCTGACCGGCGCCCATGCTCAGGCTGACGGCAACGGCGGCGAGGGCGACCGTGACAGCGCCGAGCGCGAGGGTAAGGGAGTCGAACTTCATGCGTCAGGCTCCTCGGACGGTGTCAGTGGTTGGGGTTGATCATCGAGATCGGCTTGCTCAGCGGGATCAGGCTGCTGCCGGGATTCGGTCTCGGGCCCGGCGGCGGGGGCTTTGGACGGCTGCGCCTTGTGCGGCGTGGCCTGTTGCAAATAACCGCGTAACAGCAGATGCACTTGCAGGCGTCCGGCGCCACCGCTGGCAGGCGCCGAGGTGGCGCGGCGAATGCTCAGGTTGTCGACAAACAGAAACGGCTGGCCGTATTCCAGCTCGTGCAGCAAACCCACCAGCGGCTCCATGGCGCAGTCCAGAGTCAGGCTGACCTTGACCTGCCGGTACGGCTCGGCACTGTCGCGCTCGGGGGTGATCGGCATGCGCTGGGTGACCTGGCAACCGGGGCCCTGATCGGCGTGGGCCTTGACCAGATCGAGACTGCGTTGCATCAGATCGGCCGCCACGGCGCTCGGGTCTTCGCCGGGCAACAGGCTGCTGCGGCTCGATGGGTCGCGGCGGGCGGCCTGCAACTGCTGCTCAAGGCTGTCGCGCTGAGCGAGCGCACCGGCATAGCGTTGTTCCTGTTGGCGTAAGGTGTCTGCCTGTTCCTGCAGGTCGCTCAACGGGTCGAGAAACCAGCTTTGCACCAGCAGCCACCACGCCGCCCACAGCACCAGGGCCAGAGCGATGAGCGCGGCGCCGCGACGTTCACGTGGGGTCAGTTCACGGCGCATCGGCAGTCTCCTTGCGCAACTGGGCGCGCAGGGAAAAGCGCTCCTTGCCGGTCTGCGCATCGGGCTGAATGATCCCCTGGAACTGCGCGTCGGTGAGGCTGCGGCAGTCTTTCATGCGGCTGATGAGGGCGCTGGCCTTGGCGCTCTGGCCGGTGATCGAGACACTGCCGCCGTCAGCGATTTCCAGCTGCTCGACCCAGGTGTCGGCGCCCAGGCAGCCGGTGAGGTCGGCGAGCACACTGGCAGTGGTCGGCTGCGCGGCCTTTTGCTGGGCCAGATAGCGCGCGGCGCCTTGGGTATTGATCAATTCGCGGCGCAGGTTCTGCACGGCTTGCACCTGGCTGCGTTGCTCGTCGACGTGCTGTTGCATCGCTTCGACCTGGGCCGTGCGTGCGTCCAGCCAGAGCACCATGCAGGTCAGCAGCAAGGCGCCGCAGACCACGGCGAGGAAACGCGGCAAGCTTGCGGAACCTGCAACGGCCGGCTTCAGCTCGGCGGGCAGCAGATCGACATTCAGCCGGTCGCCTTTCCCGTTGCGCGCATCCACGGCATACAACGACAGGCCGCGTTCTTTGCAAGTGTCGATGATCGGCTGCAAACGCTCGCGCAGCACCGCCACCAGCAGCACCTGCGCGAGGGTTTTACCCTTGGCGGTGACGCGCGCGACGTAATGCATCTGCTCGCGGGGGTAAGGCGTGTACTTGTCCAGTTCGAAACCGACCACGCTGTGCAGATCGCGCAGCGCTGCCAGCGGCAGTTGCAGCGGCTGGGCCAGCACCATGCCGGCGGGGAGCATCAGGATCAGCCGCTCGCCGGTCTCGTGTGCAATGTGCTCGGGCAGCGGCCAGTCGATCAGCCGCTCGCGCACCTGGGGCATCAGCCGTGCGCGGACGCCGGCGGGCAGCAGCGCCTGCAACTCGTCCAGCCAGGCCTGCCACAGATGCTGCGCCGGGCTGTCGCGCCACTGGCTGCGAACCCGGGCCTGCAAGGGCGCCAGCTGCTGTAAAAGTGATTGCTTCATTCTTGCCAACGCAGAACGCGATACGGTCGCGCTCCCTCCTTCGATGGGTTCAATAACAACGTGACGTTGAGCGTCGTGGTGTAACCGCCGGGCAATGTCGCCTGGCTTCGAATATTGATGACCGGTCCTGCGTCTTCTGTCGCGGGGCCCGCTTGCGGCAGACCCAGCGCTTGCCGCAGCCAGGGCGACGCC
The DNA here is from genome assembly GCF_055284355.1 of Pseudomonas sp. HP_01. Taxonomy (NCBI): domain Bacteria; kingdom Pseudomonadati; phylum Pseudomonadota; class Gammaproteobacteria; order Pseudomonadales; family Pseudomonadaceae; genus Pseudomonas; species Pseudomonas sp. HP_01. The sequence goes on from NZ_JBTOPV010000034.1 coordinate 87,427, forward strand.
ATGCGCGGATCGGGCGCGGCCAGGCCGCTCCATAACGTCACGTGCGGGCTGGCGCACTGATACAGCGGCTGGCCGATGCCCGGCAGCTCGCGCACTTCCTCGACCATCCGCAGCGGTGCCCGACCACCGCCGCGACGCTGCTCCAGGCCTTGGGCCACTTGCCGGGCCATGTCCGGATTCGCACCGCACGCCACCAGCAGGCGGGTGAAGGATTCGGCTGGCGCTGCGTTAAGGTCGAGCTTGCCGGTCTCGCTGCCCAGACTCACCGCCAGGGCGGCCTGATCGAAGCGCAACCCGTGGGGCTGACCGTCGGCTTTCCAGTGGCGTACCGGGTCGCGGTCCAGCTGCGCCAGCACCGCCATGCCGATCCCGGCTTCCGCTGCGAGTACACCTTGGGTGTGCTGGCGTTGCCACAGCGCCTGGCGGTTCTGCAAATGCACCCAGCCGAGCAAACCGGCCAGCAGGGTACTCAGCAGCGCCAGCACCCACAACACCAGCAGCAATGCCACGCCTGTTTGCCGACGGCCGTTCATAACGTGTGCGCCTCGCCGGACAGGTCCAGGCGCAGATTGATGCTCTGTAACGGCCAGGGCACAGGACCGGCCAGTTGCGCGTCGATGCGCACGCTGATCGGCAGGCGTCCTGGCCAGGGCCAGTGGTCGAGCCACGCCGTGGATTCACCGGTGGGCGTCACGCCGCGATAACTCAGTTGCAGCGAGCGCACGTCATGCAACAGCACCTGGGGCTCTTCGGCCGGCAACAACGTCTGACCGCGCAGGCGCTCCAGGCTGACCTGTAAACGCTGACCGGCTGCCAGCGTCACGCTGTGCCGGTACAAACCGCCGCCCAATGTGGCGGGCAGCGGCGCATAAAAGCTCATGGCCTGGGCGTCGCCCTCGAACACCGGTGCCTGGCCGGGCTCGGATCCTCCGGCCGCCAGTGGCAGCGACTGGCCGATGGCGTTGCGCAAGAAATTCTGTGTCGAACGTATTTCATCGAGCCGCGTGCTGTAACGCTCGGCCTTGGCCATGGCGCGGTTGGCCCCGGTGATGGCCGCGCCAACCATGGTCAGCAGCACGCCGAGCAGGCTCAATACGACCAACACTTCGAGCAGGGTAAAACCCCGAGCACTGCGCTTCATTGCCCGGCTCCAGAACCGACGCTGCGCACTTGCAGGGTGCTGTAACGGGCGCGGCGGGCGCCGTCGCTGACCTCAAGGTCCAACCGCCAGGCGGTCGCCGGCGCGTTGCCGCGGGGCAGCGCGCTGACCTCCATCTGCCAGGTCACGCCGCTCCACTTGCCTTCGGTCCGACCCGGCTGCAAGCGACCGGCGCTGGCTTCATCCATCAACGAACGCGCGGCCAGGCTCAGCCGATCACTGCGCTGGGCCTGCTGCAAGGCCCGCGCGCTCTGCCCGAACGCCACCACCAGCACGCTGCTGCACACCGCCAGCACCGCCAGGGCAGCGAGCATTTCCAGCAATGTAAAACCGCGCTGACGCGTCAATTGAGCGTGCGCAACTGAACGTTGCCGGTCAGCCAGTTGATATCCACGCGCCAGTGTTTGTCGCCCCGGGCCAGCAGCAGATGGCCGCCGCTGGAACCGCCGTCCGGGTAGAACTCGAACGCCGGGCCCAGGCCGTCGGCGGTCTGCAATTGCACGCGCATATCGGTGGGCAGTTGCACCGGCTTGAGGTGGGGGCCCTGAAGGCGCCCGTTGCGCAGGTCAAAGCGCGTCTGCGCCGGTTGCCCGCTGACGATCGCCTGCACCCGCGCCGCGCGCAGGGACTGCACCACTTCGCTCAACGCGCGACGTTCACTGGCCGCGTGCAAACCCCGACCCACGCCAAAGCTCACCAGGCCGACACTGATGCCGATCAGAACGATCACCACCAGCAATTCGAACAGGGTGAAGCCGCGGGCGCGGGGCAGGGCGTGCATATTATTCCCAGTTGCCGATGTCGGCCTTGTAGCCGTCACCGCCAGGCTGACCGTCCTGACCGAAGAAGATCAGGTCGAAGCTGCCGTGCTCGCCCGGGTAGCGGTAGCCGAACGCATGGCCGAACGGGTCTTTCAGGTCCGAAGGCTTGGCGTACGGGCCGGCCCAGCCGGTGGCGTTGGCCGGCTTGGTCACCAGTTGCTGCAGATTGGCCGGCGGCGTGCCGACGTCCAGGCCGTAGCTTTCGACTTTCATGCCGAGGCTGGCGAGTTGCGCCTTGCCTGCGCCGTATTTGCCCTTGTCGACGTTGCCGCCGACCTGACGCACGACGATGGTGGCGACGATGCCCAGCAGCACGATGACCGCGAGCATTTCCAGCAGGGTGAAACCGCCCTGGCGACGGCCTTGGGCAGCGTTGAATCGGGACATGTGTATTTCCTCAAATGTTACTGGTAAGGCTCATCAGCGGCAGCATGATGGCGAGCATGATCACCGCCACCATCACTGCCATGACAACGGTCAGGCTCGGCACCAGCGCGGCGAGCAGACGGTCGATGCCGCGCTTGGCCTCGACGTCGAACACGTCGGCGACTTTGAGCAGCATGCCGTCGAGATTGCCGGCCTGCTCGCCGACTTCAATCATCTGCAGGGCCAGTTCCGGCAGCAGCGGTTGTTCGCCGAAGGCCTGGGCCAGCGTGCCGCCACCCTTGACCCACTCGGTGGCTTGCTCGACCTGGGCGCGCAGGGCGTAGTTGCCGCAGACCTGACGGACGATGGTCATCGCCTGTAACAGCGCGACGCCGTTGCTCAGCAGCGTGCCGAGGGTTCGCGCCAGACGCGCGGCTTCGATCCGCTGCAACAGCGGGCCGATGACTTTGATAAACAGCAGGCGTCGGTCATGCCGCTGGCGGCGCTGAGGATCGCGGCGCAACACGGCAACGGTCCAGATCAGGCCGACGATCGCTCCGAGCAATAGCAATCCGTAAGCGCTGAGGAATTCCCCCAGCCACAGAATCGCCTGGGTAATGAAGGGAATCGGCACGCCAAGATCACGAAAGATCGGCACGAACTGTGGCACCACGTAGGCCAGCAGCAGGGCCAGCGAGCCGAGCACGCCGACCACCAGAAAGATCGGGTAGATCAGCGCATTGATGACTTCGCCGCGCAGCATCTGGCTGCGTTCCAGGTACTCGCTGAGTTGACGCAGGGTGTTTTCCAGGGAGCCGCCGGCTTCACCCGCGCGGACCATGCTGATGTACAGGCTGGAAAACTGGCCGTGTTCTTCTTCCAGCGCCTGGCTCAAGGGTTTACCGGCCTTGACCTGTTCGCGAATGCGTTCTAGGAGCGCCTGGCGCTTGGGCTCGTGGGTCTGCTTGAGCAGGATGGTCAAAGCGCGTTCCAGCGGCTGGCCGGCACCGAGCAGGGTCGCCAGTTGCTGGGTGAAACTCACCAGCGCCGCGCCGTTCATTGCACCCCGGCGCATGGCTGCGCGCAGGCCGCTGTTGGCGCTGGCCTCAAGACTGAGCAGCAGCAGACCGCGCTTGTGCAGCACGGCTGTCGCCGCGTTCTGATCGGCGGCTTCGAGGGTGCCCTGTTGGGCAACGCCGTCGGCATCCAGTGCGCGGTATTTGAAATGGGCCATGGTCAGTCGCCACGCGTAACGCGCAGCACCTCTTCAAGGGACGTCACACCGGCCACGGCCTGGCGCAGACCCTCTTCATATAAGGTGCGCAGGCCACCACGGCGGGCGGCCTGTTCCAGCGTCGAGGCATCGGCCTGACGCATCAGCAGGCCGCGCAGTTCTTCGTTCATCACCAGCAGTTCGGTGATCGCGCTGCGGCCGTGGTAACCGCCGCCGGGCAATTCGCTGGCCGGACGATAAAGCATGATGGGACGCTGATCGGTGAAGCGGTCCAGGCCGTGCTCGGCGACCAGTTCCGGCGGTGCTTCGAAGGCGATGCGCGTGAGCGGATCGAGCCTGCGCACCAGCCGCTGGGCCAGAATGCCTTTGACGGTAGAGGCGATGAGATAGCTTTCGACGCCCATGTCCAGCAGCCGGGTGATACTTGCGGCGGCACTGTTGGTGTGCAGGGTCGAAAGCACCAGGTGACCGGTCAGGGACGATTGAATGGCGATGCGGCAGGTTTCCAGGTCACGCATCTCGCCGATCATGATGACGTCCGGGTCTTGCCGGACGATGGAGCGCAGGGCGCCGGCGAAATCCAGGCCAATGGACGGCTTGACCTGAATCTGGTTGATGCCCTCAAGCTGATACTCGACCGGGTCTTCCACGGTGATGATCTTGCGCTCGGCGGTGTTGAGCCGTGACAGCGCGGTGTACAGCGTGGTGGTTTTGCCGGAACCGGTGGGGCCGGTGACCAGCAGAATGCCGTGGGGGTTTTCCAGCACGTCGAGGAAGTTCTGCAGGCGTTCGCCGTCCATGCCCAGGCTGGGGAAGTCGAAGCTGACGGTCTGCCGATCCAGCAGTCGCATCACCACCGACTCACCAAAGCTGGTAGGCACCGTGCTCACCCGCAGGTCCAGCTCTTTACCCTGGATGCGCAACATGATGCGGCCGTCCTGGGGCAGACGACGCTCGGCGATGTCCAGCCGCGCCATGATCTTCAGTCGCGAAATAATGGCGGCTGAAGAGCTGGAGGGCGGTGCTTCGGCTTCGTGGAGCACGCCGTCGATGCGATAGCGCACTTTAAGCTGGCTTTCAAAGGGCTCTATATGAATGTCCGAGGCGCGTTGCTCGACAGCCCGCTGCAGGATCAGGTTGACCAGCCGGATCACCGGCGCTTCCGAGGCGAGGTCTTTCAAATGCTCGATGTCTTCCGGCGAGCCGCTGGTGTCGTCAAGGGTTTCGATCAGCGAGCCCATCGCTGAGCGGCCCTGGCCGTAATAACGCTCGATCAGCCCGTCGACCTCGCTGCCAGCGCCGACCGACACGTACACCGGCGCCTGGCAGGCGTAGGCCACGGCGTCCAGCCCATAGGCATTGCCCGGGTTGGCGGCCAGCACGTGCACGCCATCGGCGTGGGCGCCGATGGGCAGCAGGCGATAGTGGCGCAGGAAGCGTTCGCTCAACTCCGGCAAAGGCTCGCCCGACAGCGTCACGTTTTCCGCCAGCAGCAGCGGCGCCTGCAGTGTCGAGGCCCACGCCCGGGCCAGATCCAGTTCCGAGACCAGCCCCAGGCGAGTCAGCAATTCAGTCAGCGAACTGCCTTCGGATTCCTGAGCCAGTCGCTGCGCCCGTTCCAGATCACCTGTCTTGAGCCCGGCATTGGCCAACAGCCAGGCACACAGCGCTTCGGCCGAGTGGGCGGTGAGCTGTTGGCTATCTATAGGAGACGGATGAATGGACACAGCACCGGTTCAAATAAGAGAGGCCTCTGACGAGACCTCTGGGGTGTGAAAAAATATTGCATATAACAGTATGCTGCTTAACCGCGACTGAACGACAGTGCGTTAGTTTGTCGCAGATGAAGTTTTAGCAGTCGGACGGCCACGCTTGTTTTCATCAGCCTGATTCTGCTTAGTGGCTTTCTTCACCGCTTTTGCATCTTGGGTCTGGGTCATGACGGTAGAATCTGCTGCGCCGGAAACAGTTTCCTGAGTATCGGAATCAGCGGCCATTGTTGCAGTTGCAAACGACAGGGTCAGTGCGGCGATAGCGCCCAGTACTGGCAATTTCATGTGATGTTTCTCCAATGTTTGTCATATGTTTGAAATGATCGCAACGCTGGGCTTCAGCGCAGGTTCGCCGTCTTTCTTAGAGCTAAGCCCCAGTATTTTCGGGGGTTCTGGCGGCGATCCGTGAAAATTGCTAAACCTACAGACCTGTAGGTTTAGCAAGAGTTCAGGGGATGTATCAAAAAATGTCGAGTTCGTTAAAGATTGATTTTTTTGTTTGACATCACTTGAAAACAATTGCCTTAATTTAAAGGTCTCGGGCAATGCTCGTGCAGTTCGGTGGCCCATCGCCATTAACGTTAGTTACAGAAGATTATATCGCCCACACTTTTCGTGTTGTTGTTACGCCCCTTTCCGCTTGCCGATGTTCTTTCGAGAAACTTCGGTAAAAGCTGAGTAGTGCCTGAAATAAAGGCCTGCGGCGTGTCAACTGCGACAAAAGAGCGCGGGCGATACTTGGAGAGCGTCACCTATGCAAAAACGTAAATCTTTCGGTGCCCACTCGGCACTGGCTCTGTTGAGCCTGGCCATCTGCCACGCCAACGCAGCAGACACCACGACCCAAGAGCAACTGGCGGCCAAGGAACTGCGCGCTGACAAAGCAGCAGAAAAAACCCTGGCTAAGATGACTCAGGAAGAAAAGCTGGCCTACATCGGCGGCATCGGCGGCTGGGACGTCAAACCGCTCAGCCAGTACGGCGTGCCACAGATCCACGGCGCTGACGGCGGCGCAGGCATCCGTTACACCAGCGAAGGCAACGATCCGGGCGTGGTCTATCCGTCCGGCCCGAACCTGGCAGCCACCTTCAACCCGCGCCGCGCCATCGATTTCGGTCGCGCCCTCGGTTACGACACCGCCAGCGGCGGCTACCAGTTCGTCACCGGCCCAGGCATGAACCTGTACCGCATGCCGTGGAGCGGCCGTGCGTTCGAATACCTCTCCGGTGAAGATCCGTTCCTGGGCGCCAGCCTTGGCCCTGCGGTCATCAACGGTATCCAGCAGCGTCGCGTCTGGGCCGAAGCCAAGCACTACGCCGGTAACGACCAGGAAACCAACCGCTTCATCCTCAATCAGGTGATGCCTGAGCGCGTCCTGCGCGAGATGACTCTGCCGCCGTTCGAATCTGCTACCAAGAACAGCGCCGTAGCGATGATGATGTGCTCGTTCCAGAAAGTGAACGGTGAATACGCTTGCGAGAACAAGCACCTGATCGCCGACATCCTGAAGAAGGAGTGGGGCTTCAAGGGTCTGGTGCAGAGCGACTACAACGCCGTCGTCCACGGTCTGCCAGCGGCACAAGCCGGCACCGACCTGGACATGATGGGCGGCCAGATGAACAGCCGCGTGCTCAAGCCTTACTTGGACAGCGGCGAGCTGGACATGGCGACCATCGACGACAAGGTCCGCCGCATCCTGAAGAACATCTACCTGTACCAGTTCGACAAGTTTGCACCGCTGACCACGCACAACATGAACAGCGCCACCAGCAACAAGGTCGCTCTGAACATCGCTCGCGAAGGCATCGTGCTGCTGAAAAACCAGGGCGACGTGCTGCCACTGGACAAGAACAAGGTCAAGCGCATCGCCGTCGTTGGCGACCTGGCCAAGTACGCGCCGCCGACCGGTTTCGGCAGTGCTCACGTTGACGCTACCCGTTACATCAGCGAACTGAGCGGCCTGCGCCAGATCGCCCCGGGCGCCAAGGTCGAGTTCCTCGACACCCTGTCCCTCGACCCGACAGCGATGCACTGGACCACCACCGACAGCAAAGGCAACAGCGTCGCTGGCATGAAGACCGAGTACTTCAACAACGCCACCTGGTCCGGCGATCCATCGGCCACCCAGATCGACACCTATGTCAATCTGGACTGGTCCACCGACACCGTGCCGAGCAATGGCGACACCGCCAACACCTCGATTCGCTGGAGCGGTCAGGTCACCCCGACCATCAGCGGCGACCAGGTCTTCAAAGTCCGTGCCGACGGCGCTGTGCGTCTGTGGGTCAACGGCGAGAAGGTCATCGACAACGGCGACGGTGAGAACATCACCAACAAGAGCATTCCGCCGACCATCCCTGTTTCCGGCAAGATCAAGCTGGAAGCCGGCAAGGCTTACGACGTGAAGCTTGAGTACTCGCGCCGTGACGGTTACCTGTCGACCATGGGCGGCCTGGTGGGCGTGCAGATGTCGACCGCTTCGCTGACCGCACCTTCTGACCTGTCGCAATACGACGCGGTCGTGGTTGCCGTGGGTAACAGCGCTGAATACGAAGGTGAAGGTTTCGACCACAGCTTCGATCTGCCTGAGTACCAGAACGAGCTGATCCAGAACATCGCCAAGGCCAACCCGAACACCGTGGTGACCATGCACGGCGGTACCGCGCTGAAAATGAGCGACTGGATCGACCAGGTTCCGGCTGCGCTGCACGCGTTCTACCCGGGTCAGAACGGTGGTCAGGCCCTGGCCGAGATCCTGTTCGGCAAGGTCAACCCGTCGGGCAAGCTGCCGATCAGTATCGAGCGCAACATCGAAGACAATCCGCTGTACAAGGATTTCCCGAACTTCGATAACACCCGCACCAAGGTCAAGGAAATCAGCTACGCCAACGACCTGACCATGCTCGGCTACCGTGGCTACGACAAGACCAACACCAAACCGCTGTTCGCGTTCGGTCACGGCCTGTCGTACACCCAGTTCACCTACAACAACATCACGGTCACTCCGGGCGTTGCAGTGGGCAACACGCCGATCAAGGTCTCGTTCGACCTGACCAACAGCGGCAAGCGTGCCGGTTCCGAAGTCGCCGAGCTGTACGTCGGTCAGCAGAACCCGACCGTCGAGCGCGCCGTCAAAGAGCTGAAAGGCTACAAGAAGGTCTTCCTGCAGCCGGGCGAAACCCGTCACGTCACCATCGAACTCAACGACCGTTCGCTGGCGTACTTCGACGAGGCGAGCAAGCAGTGGGTGATTGATGCCGACACCTTCAACATCAGCCTGGGCGCGGCCTCGGACGACATCCGTCTGAATGCCAAGCTGGTCAACTCGTTCCGTCAGGAACTGTCGACCACCACCAGCAACCCGCTGCCACGTTCGGCGCTGAACTCGGTCAAAGTGACCCTGCCAGCGGTGAAGACCGGCGGTGTGCTTGATCAGAGCGAAGACACCGACGCAGCCAATGGCAACACGGACTACGACGGCAACACCGAGTACTGATTGATCGCAACGGGAGAGGGCTGAGCAGCAGGCTGGCGTCGGGAGCTGATCCCGGCGCTGGCCAAGCCCGGAACCCGAGTGACACTCTGAGCTTGAGTGACAGAGAATGAGGCGATCCGGCCAGCCCGGATCGCCTCATTTTTTATGCGCGGATATCGCGCTCGACCTGCGCCATGTAACTGTCGAACCGCTCCACCAGATCCACTGTCTCCGGGAACCGCAGCCACTGCAGCTGCAGCCCGTCCATCATCGCCAGTATCTGGTGAATGAGCGCGTCCAGATCCAGATCCCCACGCACTTCGCCGGTGGCCACCAGATGGTCGAGCCGTGCCCGCATGCGCCCGTGAATCGTCAGGTAGCGGGACTGAAACCACTCCCATCCCGGATGACTGTCCACCAGGCTTTCGGCGTTCAGCATGCTGAACGCGCGAATCACGCCGGGCGCCGTCGCGTTGGAACGATTGATCTGCCGCAGGCCGCTGACGAAGCCCTGTAGTGTCGGCTCGCTGTGCAAGCTGCTGATCACCTTGTGATTGACCTCGTCGCGGCGCGCGAGCACACCCATCAGCAGGGCGACCTTGTTCGGAAAGTGGTGCAGCACGCCCGCCACCGAGATGCCGACGAGGTCGGCGATGCGGGCAATGGAGGAACCGCTGTAGCCCTCCAGCGAAAACAATTGCAGCGCGGCGTCGAGCAGTTCCTCGCGGCGCTTCTCACCCTTGGGTGCACGACGGGTGCGGGGGAGTGTGTCTGACGTATTTCCTGTCATCGGGTTTACCTGGCGTCTCCATGATTTGCAGGTGTCTGGGCGTTTCGGCCGGCCTGGCGCAGGGCCGCATTGCGAAGACGCAACGGAAGTGCTGGGGCGGCAACTCGTCGCGGGTGCTGAAACGGCACGCCCTGTTTAAGGGCGCAACGGGGTTTTGGCAAGCAAAAACTGATATTCAGGACTGCCGGCAGGCGGGGCCACCGTTCGGATGAGCCCTGTCCAGAAAGTGGGAACTCCCGCCGTGCTTGTCTCTCCCTTGAAGTAACTGCCATACAAGGAGGATCCACTATGAACGAACGTGCCAATCCAGGAATCGCCTATCTGATCGAATGCGCCCAGGAGACGAAGATTGAGTCGCGGCTGTTTGCCATCTATGAAGCGCTGGCTGAAGCGGGCGGGCTCATTCCCCAGGAATTTTTGATCAAGGTGGCACGCGAGACCACCGCAGGCCCCAAGCTGCAGTTATTGATCAGGCTGATCGGCAGAGCCAGTCGCGCCCAGGTTTATTGACCCTGACCGGTCAGGCGACCTGCGCCTCTGCGATAATTTGACGGCAGGGCCCCATATCTGACGGCGGGGCCTGTTACGGCTCGGAGCGCTTGCCCCTTCGGCAACGCTCCGAGCAGTAACGCACCTCATCCCAGCAGCGCGCCCATTTTTTCCGCCAGGTAAACGGCAGGCCGCACACCACGCAGGTTTTCACCGGCAGCTCGCTCTTTTTCAAATCGCCTCCCCGGCGTCGAGTTTGCCCAGCAGCGACTCGCCCCTTTGCAACAGCGCGTCCTGTTTGGCCTCGGTCATCCGGTCGAGGTTCTTGTAGACCATGCCCATCCGTTGATTGGCCCGCAGCAGGTTGCTGTGGCGCATCACGAAATGCCAGTACAGCGCGTTAAACGGGCAGGCGTCCTCCGTCGTGCTTTCCTTGACCTTGTAGGCGCAGCTGCCGCAGTAGTCTGACATGCGCTTGATGTACTGACCGCTGGCGCAGTAAGGCTTGGAACCGAGGTAACCGCCGTCGGCGTGCATGACCATACCCAGAGTGTTGGGCAACTCGACCCATTCGAAGGCGTCCATGTAGATCGCCAGGTACCACTCGCAAATCTCCTTGGGCGCGATGCCGGCCAGCAGGGCGAAATTGCCGGTGACCATCAGCCGCTGAATGTGATGGGCGTAGGCGTGCTCAAGGCTCTGGCCAATGGCCTGGCTCATGCAGTTCATTTTGGTCTGCCCGTTCCAGTAGAACGCCGGCAGCGCGCGGGTGTTGCCGAATGCGTTGCCTTCGGCGTATTCAGGCATCTTCAGCCAGTAGACGCCGCGCACATATTCCCGCCAGCCGATCAGTTGGCGGATGAAGCCCTCGGCGGCGTTCAGTGCGACGCCGCCCGACCAGTACGCCGACTCTACGTCGCTGCACAATTGGCGCAGGTCGAGCAAGCCGATGTTCAACGCGGCGCTGATGCGCGCGTGGAAGAGGTAGGGCTCGTCGATGGCCATGGCGTCCTGGTAGTCGCCGAAGGCCGCCAGTCCGTAATCGAGGAAGTACTGCCACAGGGCCTGGGCGTCGGCGTGGGTCACCGGGTAGTCGAAACCGTCCAGCGAGCCGTAATGGCCGGAGAAACGCTCACGCACCAGGTCCAGCACGTCGCGGGTGATGGCGTCCGGGGCGAAGCGCGCGGGGTAGGGTGCGGAGACCTTCTTGGGCAGCGCCTTGCGGTTTTCCGCGTCGAAGTTCCAGGCACCGCCCACCGGCGTGCCGTCGCTATTGAGCAGCAGCCGTTGCTTGCGGCGCATTTCGCGGTAGAAAAACTCCATGCGCAGCTGAACCTTGCCGCTGGCCCACGTGGCGAACCCTTCGCGGGAGCAGAGAAAACGCGTGTCGCTGTGCCAGACCAGTGGCAGGCCGCATTCCCTGATCGAGTGCTCCAGACGCCAGTCACCGCACTCGGTGGCGTGGACTTCGTCGGCCTGTAACAACGCGTCCCATCGCTGCAACTCGGTGGGCACCGAGCCGGTGTTCAGCGGGTCGTCCAGCGTCACGTACTGGACGATGATGCCGCGCTCCTGCAGCGCTTGGGCGAAATGGCGCATGGCGCTGAAGATCAGGGCGATTTTCTGCGGGTGATGGGGGACGTGGGTGGCTTCCTCCATGACCTCGACCATCAGCACGGCGTCGCGCCCGGGATCGAGTTCGGCGAGGGAGGCCAGGTCGAAGGACAACTGATCGCCGAGGACCAGGCACAGACGGCGGACGGGCATCATTGATCCCTATCCTGTGACGGCGAGGGTGTGACGGTCTTGCATGTGGATCGACAGAGCAAGCGCGAGAAAAGGTTGGGCACGGGATTCCTGAAAGGCAGGGAGTGAGGCGCCGAGCAGGTGATTTGCCCGGCGCACGATCGTGGGGCTAGCCGGACACGTGGCGCCTGACGCACTGCATCAGGCCCTGCAGCGGGCCGGATTCAACCGGCGCGGGGACGCAGACGGTGCGCTCCCGATCGCCTTCGCTGATGGTCAGCGTGTAATGCTGCATGCCGCGCACTGCGCGGGCCGGGCGCCGACCTTCCGGCAATGCAAAGAACTCGGACGCGTCAACCAGTTGCCGCAGTTCCTTCTGGTCGCCCTCCGGCAGGGCGTCCACTTCAATGGTGTTGGGCTTGTTCAACCCGGGGAAATAGGCGAGCCCGCCGCTTTCGCTGAATGAGATTCGCATGTTCGTGGCTCCTCGCAGTGGCGCCTGGTCATAGCGGATGGTCATGGGGGATCATTGCGCGTTGATGCCCACGGCCGCCCAGCCTTCTTGTACCGCGATTTGGGCTTGCTCGCCTACACCGTACAGCCGGCCGGCCACGTCATGGGTGATCCGCGCAAACCTTACGAACCCGGCATTGGGGCGCAGGCGCGAATCGCGCAGCGCGTCGTACCAGATGCGCCCGGCCTTTTCCCAGGCATGACCGCCGATCCGCGTCGCCACTTGGTAAAACGCATGGTTGGGGATGCCCGAGTTGATGTGCACGCCGCCGTTGTCGTCGTAGGTGTGGACGAAGTCGTCCATATGACCGGGTTGTGGGTCCTTGCCCAGCACTTTGTCGTCGAAGGCGGTGCCGGGGGCTTTCATCGAGCGCAAGGCGCTGCCGCTGATCTTGTCGGTGAACAGCCCTTCACCGATCAGCCAGCTGGCCTGCTCGGCGGTTTCTTTCAGGGCGTACTGTTTGATCAGCGAGCCGAACACGTCAGACATCGATTCGTTGAGCGCGCCGGCCTGGTTGAAGTAGACGAGGCCTGCTTCGTCTTCGGTGACGCCGTGGGCGAGTTCGTGGCCGATGACGTCGAGGGCGATGGTGAAGCGGTTGAAGAGCGATTGATCGCCGTCGCCGAAGACCATCTGCGCGGAGTTCCAGAAGGCGTTGTTGTAGCCCTTGCCGAAGTGCACGGTGGCGTCGAGGGCCATGCCGGCATCGTCGATGGAGTTGCGGTCGAAGACGTCGAAGAAGAAATCGAAGGTGGCGCCGAGGCCGTCGTAGGCTTCGTCGACGGCGATGTCGCCGCTGGCGGGCTGGCCTTCGCCGCGGACGAGGGTGCCGGGCAGGGTTTCGCCGCCGTCGGCGCTGTAGATCGAACGGCGTTTGCCGGTGAGTGGCGCGGCCGCCAGGTGCACGAGACGACGGTCGGGTTGCGCGCTGAGGCGCAGGGAGCGAAAGGTGTTGTCCTTGGCGCGGGTGCGCAGGGCCGCTTCGCGCTGGGCTTTGTTGCCGTTGCGCGCAATCTGGTCCAGCAGGTAGGGCGGGATGAGGCAATGAATGGGGTTACGCGTGTGGTTCCTGCACATGGGCAATGCTCCTGAGTGACATCGTTCAGTTGAGCGACGCGTCGCGGTCTCGTTTTAATCGACAAGCGCGGATGGTGCGGCGTTCCCCGGTGGCGTATGAAGGTCAAGAGCGTCTGCCTGGGGGCAGACTGTTTCGCCTTCGGCGACTTACTTTTGAAAAGCACCAAAAGTAAGCAAAAGTGCCTGCTCCCGGTTTGGCCCTTCCTTCGTCAGGGTTCCTTCACTCCGGTCCCGCTCCGTGGGCCCGCCGCCATCCGCCATCCATGGCGGGGGGCGGCTCTCGCGGCATCCATGCCGCTCGGCCCACGGAGCGAGACCTGCGTTCAGCCTGCACCCAAGTCGCGATTGGCGGTGTCTGAGCTTTCTGCGTATGAAAATCAAGATCAAAAGCTTCCCGGCTGAAGCCGGTTCTACAGACCTATCGCGGCCACTGTAGGACTGGCTTTAGCCGGGAAGAGGCCGGTTTGATCAACACGCATTTTACAGACTGCACGCGGCTTTTTAGTGGGACCGGCTTCAGCCGGGAAGAGGCCAGCTCATGCGCCGACATGATCGTTCCCACGCTCCGCGTGGTAACCCAGCCCCGGACGCTCCGCGTCCCGAAGACGACGCGCATTCAGATCTGGGGAGGTGACGCGGAGCGTCACAGGATGCATTCCCACGCGGATCGTGGGAACGATCAAAATCAAGATCAAAAGCGCGTTTAGGTGGATCAAAAGCTTCCCGGCTGAAGCCGGTCCCACAGTGTACGCGGTGCTTTTAGTGGGACCGGCTTTAGCCGGGAAGCCTTTGATCTGCTTTTGATCTTCGTACACAAAAAGTCCAGTCACCGCAAAACGCGACTTGGGTGCAGGCCGAACGCAGACGACGCGGAGTGGGCCGAGCCGCATGGATGCGGCGAGAGCGCCGTCAGGACATGGATGTCCGTTCGGCGCGGGCCCACGGAGCGTCGTCGGAGTGAGGGAACCCGACGAAGTCGGGCCCAACCGAGAGCAGGCACTTTTGCTTACTTTTGGTGCTTTTCAAAAGTAAGTCGCCGAAGGCGAAACAGTCTGCCCCCAGGCAGACGCTCTTGATCTCCCTTCAGTCCCCCCCAACCCGATGCCGAGCCGGATTTTTCAGCCACAGTTGCAGTTCGGCTTCGGCCTGTTCCAGCGCGGTGCGGTTGAGCAGGCGGCGGAGCAGGGCGACGTTGACGGCGCGGGCGCGGAGGTTGAAGGCGGTGCTGCGCTCGCCGGCCGCGTCCGGTTGATAGACGCCGAGCTTTTCGTACAGCTGCTGCAGCCGGTTTTGCACGCTGCGCAGCGACAGGTTGCGGCGGGTAGCGATGGTGCGGTCGGTGAGGCCGAGGGCGATGTCTTGCAGCACTTCGTATTCGCCATCACTCAGTCCGGACAACTGATCGTGGGCTTTGAGCTGCACGCCGCGAATCTCGCGGTCGATCACGCACTGCTGCTCGATGAACAAGCCCCGCAACGCCAGACGCAAACGCTCCTCCGAGGCGGTCTTGAGGATGTAACCGTAGGCGGCACCCTGGGGCACGATACGCGCGATGCCGCGCACGTAGGCCTCGTCCGAGTAATTCGACCAGAACAGAATCGACGTGTCCGGCTGCTGCCGCCAAATCGTCTTGGCCGCTTCGACACCAGTGCGGCAGGGCATCTGCAGGTCCATCACCACCGCATCCACCGGGCTCTGGCTGAACATCTGCTCGCCAATCTGGCCGTCTTCGGCCTCCAGCAAGCGCGTGCATTCCGGGAGCGCCACTTCGATGACTTCGCGCAGGAACGCCCGATGCACCGGGTCGTCTTCAATCAGCAGGACTTGCATGGCGTCTCCGTTAAAAGCGCAGGCTCAAAAACAGCTGCCGCCTCATCAACCAGGGCGAGAGCAGCCAGCGGCAGGCACACCCTTACCCGCGTGCCTCGCGCGTGGGGACCGCGCTCGATATACAACTGCGCCGCCATCAGTTGCGCGCGCACTTGCATGTTCTGAATGCCGCCGCTGTTGAACCCGTGGCCGACGTCCAGCCCAACGCCGTCGTCGTCAATCGTCAGTTGCAGCAGGCCGCCCGTGTGGCTGATGTGGATGACGATGCTGTCCGGCATCGCGTGCTTGATCGCGTTGTTCACCGCTTCCTGGACGATGCGGAACACCGCGACCTTGACCGACTCCGGCAAGCGATCACCCATGCCGTCGGTGTTGTCCTGCAGACGCGTTTCAATGCTCAGGCCGCTGTCGCGTACGCTGCGGCGCAACAGGTCTTCAACGCCTTCTTCGAAGCCGAACAACTGCAGCACCGTCGGCTTGACCGCATCAATGAGCTGCCGCAGCTCCTGCATGCTGTCCTTGAGGGAGCGGGCGATCTCGCGCAAATCCTCGCCCGGTACGCTGGGCAGGGTTTGCAGCCGAGCGATGCGCCGGTGCAGGCGGGTCATGTCGGCAAGGGTCTGGTCATGCAAGTCCATGCCCACCCGCTGTCGCTCGCGCTCCAGTTCCTCGGTCAGGCGCAACGCGCCCTGGCGCAAGCCTTCCTCCCGCGCACGCACTTGCGCTTCGGCGATGGCCAGTTGTTTGGCCTGCTCGGTCTGCCGCAGGGCGTACACATAGGAAGCCAGCAGGTCGGCGACGTGCTGGGTGTGACGCACATCGTCCAGCGTGTAGAAATGTTCAGTGTGTTTCGAGCAGCTCAGCGCGCCGATGATTTCGCCCCGCGCGCGCAAGGGCACGTGCAGGCGGCTGCGCAAGCGGGCGTCGAAAATCGGGTGGTTGATGGCGCCAGGGAAGGCGAAGCGTGCGTCGTTCATGGCGTCGTGGGTCAGCAGAAACGCCTGCTCGCCAAGCAGCACGGTGCGGATGGGGCTGGTGTGCACCGGCATCGGCTGGGCCACGTCGCCCCATAGCGTGTGCACGCCGCTTTCATAGGTGATGTGCTCGCGGCCGTCGAGGACAAACAGGCACACGTCAAGGTGGTCGTGGGGCAGGATCGGGCTGATTTCCCGGGAGACGGCATCGATCATTGACTGGAAATCCAGCTGGCCGGCGAGGGCGCGGGAGATACCGAGAAAATGATGCAGCACGTCTTCGGCAAGGGTGTGCGGTCGCTGTGCCATGGGCTCCAACCTGTTTTTTATTTTTGGAATGGAACACTTTCAGGAACTGAACAGTTTTTGAAACTGCACGGGATGCAGCCCGGTCATTATGGCCTCTGCGCGGTAAAAAGAACGCACGTTCCTGCAGGTCGCTTGCGGGATCCCGCATCAGGTCTGCACGATTGACCACTGACGCTCTGCACCGGCCAGTGCAGACTCGCCGCGTACTGTTCGTAATAAGGTGCGACCGACGCCGTCGGCCACCCTGCAGCCCCCATAAAAATAACAAGGGTTCAACTATGAAAAGTCGTCGTCATCCGCTACGCCGTTCGTTGCTCTGTGCCGCACTGGCCGTGGCGCCCCTGATGGCTCTGCCCGTCGCTTCCCACGCCGATACAGCCGACAAGAAGATCGCGCTCTCCAACAATTACGCCGGCAACTCCTGGCGCCAACTGATGCTCGCCAGCTGGCAGCAGACCACCGACAAAGCCGTCAAGGATGGCCTGATCGCGTCGGCCGACAGCTTCACCACCGCGGAAAACCAGGCCACCGAGCAGGCCGCGCAAATCCAGAACCTGATCCTTCAAGGCTATGACGCCATTGTCATCAATGCCTCGTCGCCGACAGCGCTCAACGGCGCGGTGAAACAGGCCTGCGACGCCGGCATCATCGTCGTGTCCTTCGACGGCACCGTCTCCGAACCCTGCGCGTACCGCATCTCCATGGACTTCAAGCAGACCGGCATCGAGCAGATGGACTACCTGGCCGGGCGCTTCCCCCAGGGTGCCAATGTGCTGGAAGTGCGCGGGCTGGCCGGCGTGTCGGTGGACGAGCGCATTCACTCGGGCATCACTGCCGGTGCGCTGAAACACCCGAACCTGAAAGTGGTCGGCGAAGTGAACGGCAACTGGTCACCGACCGTGGCGCAGAAAGCCGTGTCCGGCGTGCTGCCCAGCCTGCCTAAAGTAGACGCCGTGGTGACCCAGGGCGGCGAAGGCGTGGGCATTGCCCAGGCCTTTGTGGCGGCCGGCCGTCCACTGCCGTCGATCATCTTCGGCAACCGCGAAGAAGAGCTGAGCTGGTGGAAGAAGCAAAGCGACACCCAGGGCTATCAGAGCTTCTCGATCAGCAGCGGACCGAGCATTTCCAGCCTGGCGTTCTATGTCGCGCAGCAGTTGCTCGACGGCAAAAAAATGCCCCATGACCTGCTGTCACCTGCGGTCACCGTCACCCAGCAGACCCTCGACGCCAGCCTGAAGGACCTGCCCAAAGGCGGGATCGTCAGCGAAACCTACAGCGTCGACGACGTCGCCAGGCTCAAGCCCGCCGCTTCCCTGTGAGCTTCTCCCTGTGAGCCTGTCCATGTAAGCAAAGCAGGCCGCGCAGCCTGCGGCCCGCCAAGGAATTCTGACCATGAACGCAAATGGACCTGTGCGGGTGGCCTTCGCGGGTGCCGGCAAATCGTTCGGCGCCGTCCGCGCATTGAGTGACGTCGACCTGAGCGTGCGCGCCGGCGAGTGCCTGGGCCTGATCGGCCACAACGGCGCGGGCAAATCGACGCTGATGCAAGTGCTCGCCGGCACCCTGGCTGCCGACTGCGGCCAGCTGCTGATCGAAGGCCGCGACCTGCGCGACGGCTATTCGGTGCAAGTGGCGCGGCAGCACGGCATTCGCTGTGTGTTTCAGGAGCTGTCGCTGTGCCCGAACCTCAACGTGGCCGAGAACACCCGGCTGATGTCACCGGCCCTGCGCGGTTTCGGCTGGCGGCGTCGGGCCGGCGAGCTGATCGAAACGATGCTGGAGCAGATTTTTCCCGGCCACGGCATCGAAGCCGATGACATTGTCGCTGACCTGTCCATCGGCAAGCGGCAGATGGTGGAAATCGCCCGGGCGTTCATCAACGTCGACGAGCGCCTCGATCTGATCATCCTCGACGAACCGACCTCATCCCTTGACGCCCGTGTCGCCGAGCAACTGTTGCGCCACGTACGGCGTTTCGTCGAGGGCGGCGGCAGCATCGTGCTGATCAGCCACATCCTCGGCGAAATGCTCGGCACCTGTGACCGCATCGCGGTGATGCGTGACGGCAGAATCGTCGAGACTCGCGCCGCGCGGGAATTCACCCACGATTCGCTGGTGGAAGTCATGGGCGGCACTGCACGTGAACAGCAGCAGGGGACACAGGCTTTCGCCTCCCGCCGTGAGCATGGCAGCGCGCGCGTGCAACAGCGCCCGGCGCGTCAGACGGATGGCCGTTCGGTGCAGGCGTTTGCCGGCGAGATCGTCGGGCTGTCCGGGCTTGCCGGGCATGGCCAGAGCCAGTTACTGACCCAAGTGCTGCGCGATTGCGTCAAGCACGGCACCGGCGCCAGTTTCGTCGCCGGCGACCGCCAGACCGACGGGGTATTTTCGCTGTGGTCCATCGGCGAAAACATCACCATCGGCTCCCTCAACCAGCTCAAGCGCGGCGTGCTGCTGGACCCCGTCGCCGAGCAGCGCATGGCCGATGACTGGATGAAGCGCATGAGTATCCGCACCCCGGACATGCGCAATCCGATCC
The DNA here is from genome assembly GCF_055284355.1 of Pseudomonas sp. HP_01. Classification (NCBI taxonomy): domain Bacteria; kingdom Pseudomonadati; phylum Pseudomonadota; class Gammaproteobacteria; order Pseudomonadales; family Pseudomonadaceae; genus Pseudomonas; species Pseudomonas sp. HP_01. The sequence continues at coordinate 106,522 of NZ_JBTOPV010000034.1, forward strand.
TGTCGCTGTCCGGCGGCAACCAGCAAAAAGCCCTGTTTGCCCGGGCACTGGCGTCCGACAGCCAGATCATCCTGATGGACGACCCCATGCGTGGCGTCGACGTCGGCACCAAGCGCGAGGTCTATTCGATTCTGATGGAAGAGGCGGCGCGCGGCCGCACGTTCATCTGGTACACCACCGAGCTTGAAGAGCTGACCTATTGCGATCACGTGTATGTCTTCCGCGACGGCCAAGCCGTGCTCGACATGCCGCGCAGCGAATTGAGCGAGGAGCGCATCCTGCGCAGCTCCTTCGCCGAGGAAACCCCATGAATGCCCCGTTGAACTCCGTTGCCCGCGCACCCGTCGCCACGCGCAACAACGCCGCGCGCCGTGCCCGCATGCTCCGCGCGGCCTTGCCGGCGGTGTCGCTGGTGGTGTTGCTGGCGACCATCTTCATCATGCAACCCCGGGCCATGAGCTACATGGGCCTGAACCTGATGCTCAACCTGGCAGTGCCGATTGCCCTGGCGACCATCGCGCAGATGCTGATCATCAGCGTCAACGACCTCGATCTGTCCATGGGCAGCTTCATCAGTTTCGTCGCCTGCGTCGCCGTGACGCTGCTGGATCAACACCCGTTCCTCGGCTGGCTGGCGCTGGCCGGTTGCGTGGGCGTGTATGCGCTGCTCGGCGCGCTGATTCACAGCCGCAACCTGCCATCGATTGTCGTCACCCTAGGCATGTCGTTCATCTGGGTCGGCGGCGCGATTCTGCTGTTGCCGTCGCCCGGCGGCACGGCGCCGCAGTGGCTGCAAGCCTTGGTGCGGATCAAGCCGCCGCTGATTCCGCTGGCGATCATCGTCTGCGTCGTGCTCGGGCTGGCGATGCACTTTTTCCTGATGCGCTCCACCGTCGGCGTGGTGTTGCGCGGTGCTGGCGGCAATCCATTGGCGATCGCCAAGGCCGGCTGGTCGCTGCTGCGCATCAAAGTGGCGATGTACGCCATGGCCGGGGGCTTCGGCGTGTTGTCCGGGCTGTTTCTGGTGGGGCTGACCACGTCGGCCGACGCCAACGTCGCACTGCGTTACACCCTGTTGTCCATCGCCGGGGTGATTCTCGGCGGCGGCGAATTCGTCGGCGGCCGCGTGTCGCCCATGGGTGCGGTGCTCGGCGCGCTGACCCTGGTGCTGGCCGGTTCGCTGCTGTCGTTCATCCGCATCTCGCCTGACTGGCAGATCGGCGCCCAGGGCGCGATTCTGATTTTCGTGCTGGCGCTGCGTGCGGCGGTCAATCGTCTGGAGGTACGTCCGCTATGAGCACTTCACCTGTTGCAGCGCTGCGCGGCAAGCCGTGGCTGTGGTCATTCCTCGCCGCCTTATTGATCTGGGTGGCGACCCTGGTGTTCACCGGCGGGCAGGGTGCAGGCGCGTTGCTGTCTGGCGCGCTGGCGTTCTCGACGTTCTTCGCGATTGTCGGCATCGGCCAGATGTTCGTCATCAGCACCGGGCCTGGCAACATCGACCTGTCGATCCCGGCCAACATTGCCCTCAGCGGCGCGCTGGGTATGAAGCTCATGGACGGCCAGGACGCGAACATCTGGCTGGGCGTGATCGGCGTGCTGGGCATCGGCGTGCTGGTGGGTTGCGGCAATTTCGCGCTGATCCGCCTGCTGCGCATTCCACCGATCATCGCGACCCTGTCGGCGAGCTTCATTCTGCAATCCCTGGCGATCGCCTACGGTCGCAGCGTGCGGGTGCCGCCGCCGGAGGCGTTCTACACCTTCGCCACCGGTCGCGTATTCGGCGTGCCGTACCTCGCGATCGTGGTCATCGCCGTGGCAGTGCTCATGGGTTATGTGCTGACCCGCACCCGCTACGGCCGTTCGGTTCTGGCCATCGGGCAGAACGCCCGCGCCGCCGAACTGGCCGGCATCAGGGTCGGCCGCATGCGCTTCGCCACCTACGTGCTCTGCGCGGTGTTCGGCAGCCTGTGCGGCCTGACCCTGGCCGGGTTTTCCGGCGGTGCGTCCCTGGGCATGGGCGAGGAATACCTGCTGGCGTCCATCGCCGTCGTGGTGATCGGCGGCACCTCGGTGGCCGGCGGATTTTCCAACGTGCCGGGCATCTGGGGCGCGTCGCTGTTTCTCTACCTGCTGGTGAGCATGCTCAACACCTTCGGCGCCAGTGCCGGGGTGCGGCTGATCCTCACCGGCCTGATCATCATCGCGGTGATTACCGCTGTCAGCGGACGCAAAAATGCCCGCGCCTGAAGCAAGGATCGAACCTGTGTCCGACGACCTCTACGAATGCCATGACAAGCGTTTCCACCGCCTGATCCTGCCCAACACCCAGCTCGAGCACTTGTACGATCAGTGCCGCTGGGCCGAAGGGCCGGTGTGGTTCAACGACGGCGGGTATCTGCTGTGGAGCGACATTCCCAACCAGCGCATGTTGCGCTGGACCCCGGAGCAGGGCGTGTCGACGTTTCGCACCCCGTCGAATTTTTCCAACGGCAACACCCGCGACCTGCTGGGCAGGCTGATCACCTGCGAGCACGGCACCCGCAGCGTCACACGCACCGAACCGGACGGGTCGATCACCGTACTGGCCGAGCGATTCGAAGGTAAACGCCTGAACTCGCCAAATGACGTGGTGGTGCACCGTGATGGCGCGGTGTGGTTCACCGATCCCAGCTACGGCATCCTCACCGATTACGAGGGCTATCAGGCCGAGGAAGAGCAGCCGGGACGCCATGTTTACCGGATCGACCCGGACAGCGGTGAGGTTGCCTGCATGGCCAATGATTTCGTGCAACCCAACGGCCTGGCGTTCTCCCCTGACGGGCAGACCTTGTACATCGCCGATTCCGGTCGCTCCCACGATCCGGACGGTCCCCACCACATCCGCGCGTTCGAGGTGATCAATGGGCGGGAGCTGGGGCAGTCGCGGGTCTTTGCGGTGATTGAGCCGGGCGTGCCGGACGGCATGCGCGTGGATGTGCAGGGCAATGTCTGGACCAGCGCCGGCGACGGCGTTCAGTGCTTCGCCGCCGACGGTACCTTGCTGGGCAAGATTCGCCTGCCGGAGAAGGTCGCCAATCTGACCTTCGGCGGCCCCCGCCGCAACCGCCTGTTCATCACCGCCAACACATCGCTGTATTCGGTGTACGTGGCGGTGGCGGGGGCCCAGGTGCCTTGAGGGATGGCTCTATGGCGCGCGGCGTGTTGCGCCGCGCGCCGGTTCTTCAGAGTTTGAAGCGACCGACCACGGTGCGCAGTTCGCCGGCCAGCAGCGACAGCTCGTCCGCTGTTACCGCGTTGTCCTCGATGCCTTCCATCAACACGAAAGTGCTGTTGCGGATCTCGGTGACGTTGCGGTTGATGTCCTCGGACACGGCGTGCTGCTGCACGGCAGCGCTGGCGATCTGGGTGTTCATGCCGACGATCGACTCTACGCCTTCGTTGATTGCGCTCAGGCTTGAGGACGTCTGATCGGCCGAGGTCAGGCAATCCTGCGCCCGGTCTTTGCCCGCTTTCATCTGGTCCACGGCGGCGTTGGTCGCCAGTTGCAATTGCTGGATGATCCGCTGGATTTCTGCGGTGGAGTTCTGCGTACGGGAAGCCAGGGTTCTCACTTCGTCCGCGACCACGGCAAAGCCACGACCTTGCTCACCCGCGCGGGCGGCTTCGATGGCGGCGTTAAGGGCGAGCAGGTTGGTCTGGTCGGCGATGTTGCGGATCACTTCAATGACGCCACCGATTTCCTGACTGTGCAGCGCGAGAGCAGCGACCTTTTGCGCGCTGATGTCGACTTCGCCAGCCAGCGCTTCGATGGTCTGGCGGGTCTGCTGCATCACGCCGAGTCCTTTGCCCGATGCCTGGCTGGCCTGTTCCGCTGCACGCGCCGCACCTTCGGTGTTCTGGGCGACGTCGGCGACACTGGCGGTCATTTCGTTGATGGCGGTGGCGACCTGCTCGGTTTCGCCTTGCTGGGCGTTCATCGACACTTTGGCGCGGTCGATGGAGGCACTCAGGCGGGTGGCGGCGTCGGACACCGAGCTCGAACTGCGCTCGACCTGAGCCAGGGATTCACCGAAGGCCTGGACCATGTGGTTCAAGCCGGTGCCGATGTCGGCCATTTCGTCCTTGCCCGCCACGTTGACGCGTGCGGTGAGGTCGCCCTGGGCGATGCGGCGGGTGGCGCTCAACATCGCTTCCATGGCCTGGCGCATGGCGCTGTAAATCCCGCTGAAGGCGTAAATCAGCAGCAGGCCGGCGATGGCGAACATGGCCAGCATGGCGGCGCGGTCAACCGACTTGTCCTGAACGCGTCGCTCAAGTTCTGCGGACAGTGCTGCCTGCAAGGCGTCCTGGGCCTTATACAGCTCGGCGACCACGGCATTGCCTTTTGCCGGCAGGCCCTGGGTGGCGGTGATGGTGGTTTGCGGTGAGGCGATTAAGGTGTCCAGGTCACTGCGAAAGCTGTCCAGGCTCGCCAACCCGCTGGTGACGGGGGACTGGATGCGATCGGCGAGGGCCGGTTCTTGACGGCGCAGCAGGTTGAGGCTCTGCAGCAATTCCTGACGAATCTGGGTTTCTTGCTTGAGCAGCGACTTGAACGTGCTACGCGCGGCGTCGGTCAGCGGCTGGCCTTCGTGCAGACCGCTGGACAGACCGCGCAATTGCCCGACCACGTTGATCTGGCGCGGCAGTCGCAGGGTGCTTTGATCGATGAGGAACAGTGAGGCGTAGTCTTCGTCGAGGACCATCCCGGAAGTGGCGGACACGAAGTAGATGAAATTCAGGGTCTGGGTGAGCTGGTCGCTCCATTGATCAAACATGTTCGTCTGATCGGCCCCGGCTTTGGTCTGGCTGATCAACCCTTCTGCGCCAGAGCGCAAGCGCTGCACGCGATCGCCTGTTTCCAGTGCGACGGTAAACTGTCGGTCAGTGGCTTCCAGTTTGGTCAAGGCGTCCTGCAATTTGGACTGGTTGGCCGCGAGGTCAGGCTGGGCTGTTTGATCGCCGCTGAGCAGGCGGTTGGTCAATGCCCGTTGCAGCATCGACAGGCGAAGTACGGGGGTAACGTCCATCAGATAGCGCTGGCCGACTTGTTCGGAATGGATGTTATCGATGCTGGCGTTGAGCTGATTCAGCAAGCGCGCGCCCAGCAGGGTCAAAGGAAGCAAAACAATAATGGCGAGCAGCGCGAACTTGGCGGGAAAGCGCAGGCGGTTGGTCAGGTACACGGCAGGGGCAAGAATATTCATGCAGTTCTCACAGCCCCTTAAGTGGGGCGCTTGGATTGTTGTCGGTGAGAACGGTCCTTTTTCTCGGGTTAGAGTGCGGTGACGGCGTCTCAGGGAGGAGACGCTAGGGTTAATTGCGTGTCGCTCTGATCCATCTGTCGGCCGGAATCGTATTAACTTTATAAAAAGTTGTACAACAGAATATATTTGTACAGTTTCGGAACTGAAACGTTTAGTTGATGTCTTTCTGATATCACTTTTCTCAGCTCGGCCGAACTCTACTTTTGCCTGTGGTCGAAGCCTGTCGACCATCCGTCATGATCCCGAGCGGACAGTAGTGGCCATGAGATATCATCTAATCCGCATTTTTATAATGGAGGGCGCACGCCATGAACTGTTCGCTGGAAATTGAGCAGAAGCGCCTGTCCGCGGTTCACGCTTTGCAATGGCTCGAAACCGCACACAGCGAGGATTTCGACCGCCTGTGTCGGCTTGCCGCTGCGCACTTTCGTGTGCCGACGGTGCTGGTCTCGCTGGTGGAAAAAGACCGCCAGTGGTTTCCCGGGCGGGTGGGCTTCGAGGCGAGCCAGACGCCCATCGAACAGTCATTCTGCCGCTACACCATCCAGAATTCCGGGGTTATGGTCGTCAACGACGCCCATCTGGATCCGCGTTTTGCCGATAACGCGCTGGTGACCCGACCTAATGGCATCCGGTTCTATGCCGGGGCCCCTTTGTGTAATCAGCACGGCGATGTGCTCGGCAGTTTTTGCCTGATCGACACAGTCCCCCGCACGCTGCAACCCGACGAAGTCACTGTCCTCGAAGATTTCGCGCAACTGGTCATGGGCCAGGTCGAACAATGCCAGGTTATGCGCTACCGCCACCCGGTCAGCCGCTTGCCCAATTTGCAGCAGTTTTTGCTGGACACCGAGGGCGTTGCAGTGAGCGGGAGCCAGGTGCGGCTGATGGTGGTGATCCGCACCCAGCCGATGGCGAGCGCTGCGAATGTCAGCGTGAGCAGCAACCTGGATGAGCAGCAGACGCGTCGTGACATGGCCCACTGCCTGAGCCGCCGTCTGGATGGCATCGCTGAGCTGTATCACGTGAGCGATCAGGATTTCTGTCTGCAGATGACCTGCGACCGGTCTCAACGGGACGACCTGGTCCGCATGGTCTTGGCGCTGATCACCGAGCCTTTCACCCATCAGCAGGTCGTGGTGGGGCTGGCGTGCTGTGACGACGGTCTGAACTCCGCCGCTGCGCTCATGGGCAAAGCGACCCACGCGGCGGGGAGGGCCGTTTATCGGCAAGTGCCCTGGGCGGCCTACGACGAAGCAGAGGATTGCGCCCAGCGTCGCGCGCTGACCCTGCTCAACGAACTCGCCGAGTCATTGACCAGTGGCGACATCTATCTGGAGTACCAGCCGCGTTTCAGTCTCCAGGATGGGCGGCTGCTCAGCGTCGAAGCGCTGATTCGCTGGACCCACCCGATGCTCGGCAAGATCTGGCCTAGCGAATTCATTCCGTTGATCGAGAGCGCCGGCAGAATCAGTACCGTGACCCGCTGGGTCATCGACCGCGCGCTGACCGACCTCAGCGGCTGGATCGACGAAGACGTGCGGCTGTCGCTCAACCTGTCACCGCTGGACTTTGCCGATCTGGACATTGCGCTGACGCTGCAGAGCGCCTGCGACAGACACGGTGTTCAACCCGCACGGATCGAGGTCGAGATCACCGAAGGCGAGTGGATTCGAGCGGACAAGCGGGTCATCGCCCAGCTCACCTGCATCCGCGAGCTGGGCGTTGACGTGGCGATTGACGACTTCGGCGCGGGCTACAGCAACTTTGCCTACCTGCACGAGATCCCGGCCAACATCCTCAAGCTGGACAAATCCCTGGTCACCGACCTTGAGAGCAACCCGCGCAACCGCATCATCGCCCGCTCCGTGCTGCACCTGGCCAGCGAGCTGGGTTATCGCACCGTCGCGGAAGGCGTCGAAACCTTTCGCTGCATGAGCCTGGTGCGTGAGTTCGGCTGCGAAGAAGCCCAGGGCTATTTCCTTAGCCGGCCGCTGAAGCTGCAACAGCTCAAGCAGCAGTGCCAGAACATCGCGTTGACGTTCATTGCCGAGGTTGTCAGCGGGCGTCTGGAGGATGATCTGGTGGGTGAGATTGATATGAATCCGGTAATAGAAGCAGCGTGACGCTGACGCTTTCCCGGCTAAAGCCGGTCCCACAGTCGAGGCCAGTCCCGCAGTTGAGGTAAGGACCGTCCTACAGTCGAGGTCGCAGCCAGTCCCTCTGGATGCATGCGCTGCTTTTAGTGGGACCGGCTTTAGCCGGGAAGAGGCTGGTGTGACCACCCCCAATCTTGCGGTGTGACGCCTGACGCTTTCCCGGCTAAAGCCGGTCCCACAGTCGAGGCCAGTCCCGCAGTTGAGGTAGGGACCTCCCACAGTCGAGGCCAGTCCCGCAGTTGAGGTAAGGACCGTCCCACAGTCGAGGCCACCGCCGTGCCCCGATCAAGGCTGGTCCTACCGATCAAGCGCTATTACTCGCCCTTTACCGGCGTCGGCTGGATGATTTCGACCCAGTAGCCATCGGGATCCTTGATGAAGGCCAGGCTTTTCATGCGGCCGTCGGTCAGGCGTTTCTGGAAGTCCACGCCCAGTTCTTCGAAGCGCGCACAGGCGGCATGCACGTCCGGCACCGAGATGCAGATGTGACCGAAGCCGCGCGGGTCGGCGTTGCCGCTGTGGTAGGAAAACTCAGGGTCGTTTTCGGTGCCGTGGTTGTGGGTCAGTTCGAGCACGCCGGGGATGCCTTTCATCCAGACGTTGCGCGCCGCGTCGTCCTGCGGGATCTGCGCTTTATCCACCAGCGCCAGGAAGTAAAGGCTGAATTCCGCTTCCGCGAAGTGGCGCTTTTCCACCAGGCTGAAGCCCAGCACGCGGGTATAGAAGTCCAGGGAAGCGGTGGCGTCCTTGACCCGCAACATGGTGTGGTTGAACACGAATTGTGCGGTCGAGGCGTCCGGGGTGGCCGTGACGCCGGGGAAGGTGTTCAGATCGTGCAGACTCATGGTTGTCTCCGGGTTAACGCTAAAATGTTGCGTAATGATACGGGCTCATGGCCGACGCGCCAAACCGGTGGCGCATAAAGCCTGGCTTTCGGCTTGTGGGCAGGGGATGACCGGCTCACACTTCGCGGCTCGACATTCAGGTACCGCCCATGCATTTTTCATTGCGCTCATGCGCCCGCGTTGCTTTCTGTTTCGTGCTGATGATTCCGGGTGTCGCCTTTTCGGCAGACGCCATGATCATTTGGCCCGAAGGCTGGGAAGTTGAAGCGCTGCCCCAGCCGCCGGCGAGCGAAGGTCAGCCCGCCGTGCAAATACGACAGCGTGCGGTTAAAAACGATCAGAACGGTGATCCGGCGATGGTGGTCGAGCTGACCCAGACGCAGCTGCAGCCCGGTCATTCGGTCAACGTGCAGAGCGTGTTACTGGAAATGCGAAAGGCGGTGCAGGTCAACTTCGCCCGCGGTGGCTTTCAGAGCGTCTGCACGCGGATGAAGGACAGCACGCTCAGCGACATCCCTGCGATGGAGACCACGTGCACGATCACCCAGAACGGTAATCACGTCATGACCCAGACGCTGGTGGCGGCGGCCAGTCCGGAGTTGGCGTGGTCGTTGTCATACGCCGGCTCGGCGGAAGGCTATGCGGCCCATAAAGACGAAGTGTTGCAGATCAGGAATGGCCTGCGCCTGGGGTCGGCGCCGTAGGTCGAGGCGGGGTTCACACAAATCGCGGGCATAAAAAAGCCCGCCGAAGCGGGCATTGGGGCACTAATCCTTTAGTAGCCTCTATCCTCTACAAACCGGTGTGAAAAAAATGTGAAGCTAGCGGACCATTTAGCTGCGATGGATAAATTCATCTGTCGCGGCATGAAGGCTCATGGCCATCTTCGATGCTCATCCAATAATACTTGATGGTATTAACCGAGCTGAAGAAGCGCCACGGTCGAGCATGCTATATGCCAGCGGTGCAGTGAAAGCGATATATCACATTAAAACGAATCTGTTCAGCTAATTGTCAGGTTGAATATTAAATACAAGGCCTGCACCCGCACGCATTATTTAAAATCCGTAAGACGTTTGCCGTAATCATCAGCGTTAAAGCACTCGTTTCATTGCCATAACCCTGCACTTGCAGAGAAGCTCCGCGAGCAGAGCTTCTTCTCAATGTTGCAGGCCGTTGTTGCAGGGCCAGAGGACTAACGGCCGCGCAACCAGGAGTCAACGGATTCAGCGCCGTATTGTAATTTCCAGTTTTTCAAACCGCGATGGTTGCCGCCTTTGGTCTCGATGACTTCGCCGGTATGGGGATTCTGATAGACCTTGACGACCCGCGGACGACGGCGTTTCGGGGCCGCAGGCGTGGAGTTGGAGGCACCTGTGTGAGGGTCGAGGATGGCGATGATATCCCGCAAGGTCTTGTCGTACGTGCTCATCAGGGCCTGTAGCTGCTGCTCGAACTCGATTTCCTTCTTCAATCCGACGTCGTTCTTCAGATACTCCAGCTGGGCCAGCTGCTCCTGAAGGGCTTTTTCTGCTGCGCGAAATTCGGCAAGTCTGGACACAATGATACTCCGGCAATTAATGGCTGTTGTCAGCGCAATGCAAGCAACGATGCAGGCAACAAGACGCGCATCTGGGTCTGCTGCTTTGGGTGTCGCCACGTTCTACCTGTCCTTCACATCAGGATCAGCCGTCGGCACTAACTTCATGAGGATGAACGTTGGAATCACGACGGGGTAGTTCAGTTGTGGCGCGAGTAAATAATGCACGTTTTTTACGCGTTGTAAAATAGCGGATGACTAATTGTTAAGTGAAACATCCCGGCGGCGATAACCGGGTCTGACAAAAAAACAATAATGGGCGCTAAACGTTGTAAGTAATTTCTTATACTTTAGCGCCGTTGGAAACTATCCGTTCCTGGGGTAGCGACAAACAGCCGCCTACTTGCCCCGAGCGAAGCAGATCAGCCAGGAAGGCCTTGGGCTATGCCGGTCCGCCCCAGCGTTGAATGATCTGCTCGGCCAACGCGCCCAATTCGGGGGCCATCAGGTCTGGCACTGGCACTCCGTCGATCAGTAAGGGTGCGTTGTGCGGCCGGGTCAGTAGGGCGCCCAGGCACCCCGCAGCCTGGGCGCCTGCCGTATCCCAGAGATGACACGCCACCAGAAGCAAGTCGGCCAGTTCGACATTCAGCTCCCTGGCAACCATTTGATAGGTCTCCGGGGCAGGCTTGAATTTTTTAACGGCCTCCACACTGAAGCTGCGCTCGAAGAATGTCGCTAATCCGGCGCGCTCAAGGGGCGAAGGGGACGCACCGCTGGCCGAGTTACTCAGCGTCACCAGCCGAAAGCCCGCGTTACGCAAGCAGTCAAGTGCCGGCAGCACGTCAGGGTGCGCAGGCATGGCGCTCATCCGTGCCTGCAATTCATCTATGTCGCGGGCATCGAGGGCGACCTGATGGATAGACGCGACCATGTGCAGCGTGGCCACGCCCAATTTGCCAAACGGGGTGTAACGGCCGCACAGGGTCATCGTTTGTGAGTAGAGGATCAGGTTGGCGAACCACTCGCGCAAAATGGCTCTGTCGCCGAAAACGCGCTCAAACAGCGGCTCAAGGACGGTGATGTCGAGCAAGGTTTCATTCACATCGAAAACCAGGACCGGCGCTGATTTCTGCACTGCCATGAATATTCTCCTCTAAGGGGTGCACGCTGCTCCAGGGACGGTTTTGTCGCCTGAAGCCCGGATGTGCCGGATCGCGGAAGGTTAAGCCGATCGAAGCGGGGCGGCGTACTCATTCACATGAATCGATGGCTCGACAGGAGGGGCAGGCGTTCTTCGGCCAGTCCGAGACGTGTGCCGAATGCCCTAAAGTCCCTGCTGTAGAGCTGGGTCATCGGCGTTCAGCTGTTCCAGTTCAGCCAGCAGCACCTGCACTTTCTGCAGCTGCCCCGCGTCGGTCCAGTAGCGAATCAGCAGAATCCTCGCGCGGCGGTCGGCGGGTTGGCGCCGCAGTATTTCCTCCAGTTGACGCTGGGCGGCTTCGAGCTGGTCGAGATCGTGGAGCGCGACGGCGAGGTCGTAACGGTAACCGGTGTTGTCAGGATCCAGCTCAATGGCCCGGGTCAGCGGGAGCAGGGCGTATTCGTTCTGCTTATGACGCAATAGCCATTGGCCAAGGGCGTGTTGCGCCAGGGACGACTGGGGCTGTTTCTCCAGCCACTGGGCGAGCAGCTGGCGCGACCGATCGGCCTGGCCCTGCTGGTCGAGCAACTGCACCAACGCCAATCCGCTTTCGAGGTTATCCGGTTCCAGTTTTGTGGCCAGTTCCAGCGCCTCGATCGCCTTTTGCGGGGTGCCGTTGTTGGCGTAGAGCCGCGAGAGCGCGAGCTGGCGTTGCGCGCTAGGCGGCTGGGCGGTCAGCGCCTGTTCATATTGCTGAGCGGCTTCCTGCAAAGCGCCGTAATACAGGCCCACTTCATCCGGGCTCAACGGCAGCAGAGCCCGCACCGCGCTGAAGCGCACCACATCGTCGGGATCGTCCAGCAGCGGGCCGATCAGCATGCTGCGTTGTTCCTCCGGCAGCATGGACGTCACCGTCTGGATGGCTGCCTGCTGAACCAGCGGAGCAGGGCGCGTGAGATCGCCGCGTAGAATTTTCAGGGCCTGGGGGCCCGGGTAATTGACCAGCTCGGCGAGCAGGCCGGCCCGGCGGATTTCGGACAGGTCGGTGCGACTGAATTGTTGATACAGCACCCGCGCGGCGCCGGGCTTGCCGCCATGGGCCTGCTCCAGTGCTTCGGCGTAGCTGTGATTGACCTGCGGTGCGGCCGGCGGCGCGTGCCAGTTTCGCACCAGCATCGCCATGGCGATGACCAGCAGCAACAGCGCCAGCGCAACTGCCACCTGCCAGCGCCGTCGCGCCTTGAGCTGAGCGGGTGTGCGCCGGGAAGACGATTCAGACATATCGGTTTCCGTTTTTGCGTGTGCAGCAGCTTCGGGGAGAGACTGCCGGGTGTCAAACGCTGTGGGGAATTGATTGGCCCCTAGGCCGCTCGTACGGTGTCTATCAATGTTCCAGAAAAAAGCCCCGAACCTTGTGGGTCCGGGGCCTTCGAGAGCGGCAGATCGTGGCGGCAGATCAGCGCTGAATATCAGCTGCCGGTCAAAGGATCCCGCCGTTCATCCCATCACCTCAGGCGTTCGGCTGCCAGCCACCGCCCAGGGCTTTGTAGATGGCAACGATGCCGCGGTACAGATCGATCTCGGCCAAAGCCTGGCTGTCTTCGGCGGCCAGACGCTCGCGTTCGGCGTCCAGCAGCACGAGAAAATCAGCGGTGCCTTCGCGGTACTGGATGTTCGCCAGATTGGCCGCCGAACGACTGGCCTCACTCTGCCGCACCAGCGACACCAGGCGCTGCTGACGCTTGTCGTAGTCGCTGAACGCGTTTTCGGTTTCTTCCAGGGCCAGCAGCACTTGCTGCTCGTAGTTAGCCAGCGCGCCTTCGGCATCGGCGTTGGCGCCGCGAATCCGCGCCCTTACGCTGCCCAAGTCAAACGCAGCCCAGGTGATGCTCGGGCCGAGGCCCCACGCTTGAGCCGCGCCGGAACCGATCTGCGAACCACGGCTGGCGGTGAAGCCGAGGAAACCGCTGAGGCTGACCCTTGGAAACAGGTCAGCCGTCTGCACGCCGATCCGCGCGGTCTGCGCCGCCAGTTGCCGTTCGGCACTGCGCACGTCCGGACGGTTTTCCAGCAGTTTGGTCGGATCACCGATCGGCAGGGCCTTGGAGATCGCCGGCAGTTTGGCCGGGGCGAGGGTCACGGTCATGGCGTCCGGACGTTCGCCGAGCAGGGTGGCGATGCGGTTGCGTTCGCGGACCTGTTCGGCCTGAAGCTGCGGAATGGTCGCTTCGACTGCCGCCAGACGTGCGTCGGAACGCACCACGTCGAGCTCATTGCCGACGCCTTCGTCACGCAGTTGTGCCGTGACTCTGCGGGACTCCTGCTGGTTTTTCAGGTTGTCCCGGGCGATGTTCTCACGCAGTTGTGCGCCACGCAGCTGGCCGTAGGCGTCCACCAGCTCGGCAATCATGGTCACCTGCAGCTGATAGAGGTTCGCCTCGGCCGCCTGCTGGTCGGCATCGCTGGCTTCCAGTTCGCGCTGAATGCGGCCGAACAGGTCGAGTTCCCAAGCCATGTCCAGGCCCAGATCGTAACGTTCCTGATTGACGCGCTGTTCAGTCTGCCCTGGCACCTGGCTGCGACCGACCTGGCTGCTCGCGCGGCTGGTCACCACCGGCATGGCGTCGTTGCTGACGTCGTCCCGAATCGCCCGGGACGCCTTCAGCCGGGCGAAGGCAACGCGCAACTCGCGGTTACCCTGCAGCGATTCGGCGACCAGTTTGTTCAGGGTCGGGTCGTCGAATTGTTGCCACCAGATGGTTTCGATGTGGCTGCGGTCGTAGGCGCGCTGGGTGGCGGCCTGGATGTTGGCCGCCGCCGTTTCCGGCTTCTTGTAGTCCGGGCCGACGGCGCAGGCCGCCAGCGCCAGCACCAACAGGCTCGGCAGGAAGAGTTTTGCAGCCTTCATCAATGAGCCTCCGGGGCGGTGGTCTGAATGCGTTGAGCCTTGGCCGCCTTGCGCGCCTCTTTGCGTCCAACGTAGTTCCGAATCAGTACATAGAAGACCGGCGTCAACAGCAGACCGAAGAAGGTCACACCGAGCATCCCGGAGAACACCGCCACGCCCATGGCATGACGCATTTCGGCACCGGCGCCGCTGGAAAGGACCAGCGGAACCACACCCATGATGAACGCGAAGGAGGTCATCAGGATCGGCCGCAGACGCAGGCGGCAGGCTTCAAGCACAGCCTCCAGCGGAGTCTTGCCCTTGTCTTGCTCATCCTTGGCGAACTCGACGATCAGAATCGCGTTCTTGCACGCCAGGCCCACCAGTACGATCAGGCCGATCTGGGTGAAGATGTTGTTGTCGCTCCCGGCAATGATCACACCGGCAATGGCCGACAGCAGGGTCATCGGTACGATCAGGATCACCGCCAGCGGCAGGCTCCAGCTTTCATACAGCGCGGCCAGTACCAGGAACGCCAGCAGTACGCAGAGCGGGAAGACCAGCAACGCGGTGTTGCCCGACAGGATCTGTTGGTAGGTCAGGTCGGTCCACTCGTAGGTCATGCCGTTGGGCAGTTCTTCCTTGAGCAGTTTTTCCATCGCCACCTGCGCCTGACCCGAGCTGAAACCCGGACCCGCCGCGCCGTTGATCTCGGCGGTGATGAAGCCGTTGTAGTGCATGACGCGGTCCGGGCCAGAGGTGTTGGTGACTTTCAACAGCGTCGCCAGCGGGATCATTTCGCCGCGGTTGTTGCGCACTTTCAGCTGACCGATCTGTTCAGCGTCCTGACGGAACTGCTGTTCAGCCTGGACGTTGACCTGATAGGTCCGGCCGAAACGGTTGAAGTCGTTGGCGTACAGCGAGCCCAGGTAGACCTGCAGGGTGTCGAAGATGTCGCTGATCGGCACACCGAGGGTCTTGGCTTTTTCGCGGTCGATGGCGGCATCGACCTGGGGCACGTTCACCGTGTAGCTGGTGAACAGCGCAGCCAGTTCCGGCACGCTGCGGCTCTTGCCGATGATGTTCATCGTCTCTTTGTACAGCTCGTCGTAACCCAGGTTGCCGCGGTCTTCGATCTGCAGACGGAAACCGCCGATCGTGCCCAGCCCTTGTACCGGCGGCGGCGGGAAGATCGCCATGTAGGCTTCCTGAATCCCCGCATATTTACCGTTGAGGGCGCCCGCGATGGCACCGGCCGACTGGTCGGCTGCCGTGCGATCTTCGAAGGGCTTGAGCGTGACGAAGACGATGCCGGAGTTCGGGCTGTTGGTGAAACCGTTGATCGACAGACCCGGGAAGGCCACGGCGCTTTCAACGCCCGGTTGCTTCAGCGCGATGTCGGACATGCGCTTGATCACGTCTTCGGTGCGGTCCAGGCTCGCGGCGTCCGGCAGTTGCGCGAAGGCCACCAGGTACTGCTTGTCCTGGGCCGGCACGAAACCGGTTGGCGTGGTGGAGAAACCCAGCCAGGTCATGACGATCAGGCCGGCGTACACCACCAGCGCGACACCGCTGACGCGGATCACCCGACCCACCGTGCTCACATAACCGTTACTGGCCTTGACGAAGAAACGGTTGAACGGCCGGAACAGCCAGGCCCCAAACAGCTTGTCGAGGAAGCGTGAGAAGCCATCCTTCGGCGCATCGTGAGCGCGCAGCAATACCGCCGCCAGGGCAGGCGACAGGGTCAGGGAGTTGAAGGCCGAGATCACCGTAGAGATGGCGATGGTCAACGCAAACTGTTTATAGAATTGCCCGGTCAGGCCGGAGATGAACGCCGCCGGAATGAACACCGCACACAGCACCAGGGCCGTGGCGATGATCGGGCCAGTCACTTCGCGCATGGCGATCTGTGTGGCCTCCATCGGTTCATGGCCAAGCTCGATGTTCCGCTCGACGTTCTCCACCACCACGATGGCGTCGTCCACGACGATACCAATCGCCAGTACCAGCCCGAACAGCGACAGCGCGTTGAGGGAGAAGCCGAACAGGTGCATGACCGCGAAGGTACCGATCAACGACACCGGCACGGCGGCCAGCGGGATGATCGAAGCACGCCAGGTCTGCAGGAACAGAATCACCACGAGTACGACGAGGATCAGCGCTTCGAACAGCGTGTGAACCACCGCCTCGATGGAGCCGCGCACGAAGATCGTCGGGTCATAGACGATGCTGTAGTCCATGCCTTCCGGGAAGTTCTTCTTCAGCAGTTCCATCTCGCCGCGCACTTCGTTGGAAATGTCGATGGCGTTGGAGCCCGGGCGCTGGAAGATCGGGATCGCCACCGCCGGCTGGTTGTTCAGCAACGAACGCAGCGCGTACTGGCTGGAACCCAGTTCGACGCGGGCGATGTCTTTGACCCGGGTGATTTCGCCGTTGTCGCCGGCGCGCACGATGATGTTCTCGAACTCTTCTTCAGAGACCAGACGGCCCTGGGTGTTGATCGACATCTGGAAGCTGGTGGCGCTCGGGGAGGGCGGTGCGCCCAGTTGACCGGCGGCGACCTGGCGGTTCTGCTCGCGAATGGCGTTGACCACGTCGGTCGCGGTGATGTTGCGCGAAGCGGTTTTGTTCGGATCGAGCCAGACACGCAGCGAGTAGTCGCCCATGCCGAACAGCTGCACATCGCCGACGCCGTTCAGGCGTGCCAGCTCATCCTTGATATTGAGGACCGCGTAGTTGGACAGGTACAGCATGTCGTAGCGCTGATCCGGTGAGGTCAAGTGGACCACCATCGTCAGGTCAGGCGAGGCCTTGTCCACGGTGATACCGATGCGCGTCACTTCTTCCGGCAGCTTTGGCTCGGTCCGGGTGACCCGGTTCTGCACCTGCACTTGCGCGGTGTCGAGGTTGGTCCCCAGCGCAAAGGTGATGGTCAGGGTCAGCTTGCCGTCGGCGGTCGCCTGGGAGGACATGTAGAGCATGTTCTCGACGCCGGTGATCGCCTGTTCCAAAGGCGCTGCGACGGTTTCGCCGATCACTTTCGGGTTGGCGCCGGGGAAGTTGGCGCGCACGACGACGGTCGGCGGCACGACTTCCGGGTATTCACTGATGGGCAGCTGGAACAGCGAGATCGCGCCGGCGATCAGGATCAGCAGCGAGAGCACCGCCGCGAAGATCGGCCGCGTGATAAAGAACTTGGAGAAATTCATCGAGTGTGTCCCTTAACCGCGTGGCGTGGCGGAAGCAGCCACCTTGGCGTCCAGCTTCGGCTGGGCCTTGGTTTGGTTGCTGGCTTCGAGCGCCTGGCGTTGTTGTTGCAATGCGGTGAGTGTTTCGGCGCTGGCCATCGGTGTGTCCTGCGGGTCAACTGGTGAACCCGGACGCACGCGCTGCAGGCCGGTGACGACAATGCGGTCGTCCTTGGTCAGGCCGCTGCGCACGATGCGCAGGCCTTCAAGCTTCGGCCCCAGATCGACGCTGCGGTAGATCGCCTTGTTGTCCTTGTCGACCACCAGCACGAATTTCTTGCCCAGGTCGGTGCCGACCGCTTCGTCCTTGATCAGCATGGCCGAGTAGGTGCCGCTGCCGACCAGCTTCAGGCGTGCGTACAGGCCCGGGGTGTATTCGCCCTTGCTGTTGTCGAACACGGCGCGGCCACGGATGGTGCCGGTGCGCGGATTGACCTGGTTGTCGACGAAGTTCATCTGACCCAGGTGCGGGTTTTCGGCTTCGTTGGACAGGCCCATGTACACCGGCGTGGTCGCGCCGCGTTTGCCGTCGCGGGCCAGCTGGTTGTACTTGAGGAACACGCGTTCGTCGGCGTCGAAGTAGGCGTAGACCTTGTCGGTCGAGACCAGGCTGGTGAGGATGGTCTGATCGGCGGTGACGATATTGCCGGCGGTTATTTCCGCGCGGCTGACGCGGCCGGTGATCGGCGCCGTGACGCGGGTGAAGCTCAGATTCAGACGCGCCAGGTCAAGCTGCGCCTGGATGGCCGCAACGGCGGCTTTCGATTCCTGGGCGGTGGTGGTCCGTGAGTCGGCGAGTTCGGCGGAGATCGCATTGTTGGTGCGCAGGCGTTCGCCGCGCTGGGCTTCATTGGTGCTGCGCTGGGCCGCGGCCCTGGACTGCTGAAGCTGGGCTTCCAGACGATGCACTTCGGCTTCGAACGGGCGGGGGTCGATCTGGAACAGCAGGTCGCCTTTCTTCACCAAAGCGCCGTCAGTGAAGGCAACCGAATCGATCTGACCGGAAACACGCGGGCGAACCTGAACGGTTTCCGGCGATTCCAGGCGGGCGGTGACTTCGTCCCACTCGTTGACCGGTTGCTCGATCACCTTGGCCACATTGACTTTCGACGCCGCCGGCGCAACCGTCGCTTCAGGCGTCCGGCCGCACGCGCTGATGACCACGAGGGTCAACGCGGCGAGGGGATAGCGCAAAGGAGTTAAAGACTGAAGCATGGGAGAATCCGCCGATGTTATTGAGATGGGCGGATAATGTTCTCGGGGGTGTTATTGCACGAATCGAATGACGCGAAGGTAACTATCATTCGTAATGATGTTCGGCGTAATAAAAGGTCTGAAATCGATAGTCTGCACCGTCATGCAGCATAAGCCTGTTTTACCTGGATCCGCGGTGACTTAGTAGGACCGGCTTCAGCCGGGAAGGGGGCGGAATGAACACCCTCACATTTGCAGGGTGATCGCTGATTCATTCCCGGCTAAAGCCAGTCCCACTCATGCACGTCCCGCGTTTCAGGCCCCAAACACGGAGGATGTGCGCAATCGAAAGGGGCAGATCAAAAAAGAGCGTGGACTCGGCATAGGCCAATGATTAGAATCATTCTCATTTGGCGCATCCATCGCTCAAGGCTCTTGTCATGGTTGACACAGCGACGCTAACTCCGCGGACCCTGCATTCCCTGTACCGCGACCACCACGGCTGGCTTGAAAGCTGGCTGCGCAAGCGAATGGGCAATGCCTGGGATGCTGCGGACCTGAGTCAGGATACTTTTTTACGAGTGCTTTCCAGCTCGCAACAGATCGCCGATCTGCAGGAACCACGTGCGTATCTGTTGACCGTGGGCAAGCGCCTGCTCAGCATTTCTACACGCGGCGCAGTCTTGAGCAGGCCTATCTGGAGGCGTTGGCCCGGTTGCCTGAGGACAGCGTGCCTTCTCCCGAACAGCGCTGGCTGCTGCTGGAAACCCTGCAAGCACTCGACGAGTTGCTGGACGGTCTGCCGGCGCCGGTACGCCGGGCATTTCTCTTGAGTCAGCTCGAAGGCCTGGGCTATCGCGACATTGCCCAGCGCCTTGATGTGTCCGAGCGCACCGTCAAGCGCTACATGGCGCAAGCTTACGAGCACTGCCTGCTGGTGGATTGGTGAGTCGTTCGGCACCCTCTAATGAAGAGCGCGAGGTGGTTCGCAGCGCTGCACGATGGCTGGCGCTGCTGGAATCCGGCAGTGCCAGTGAGGAAGATCATGCCGAGCTGCAGCACTGGCGCGACAGTGCGGTTAACAACGAGCGCGCCTGGCAAAAGGCTCAGCAACTGCGCCAGCGCTTTTCGGCCTTGCCGGCCAATCTGGCGATGGCGACGCTGGACCGTCCCGACGAGGCTCGACGCGCCGCGCTGAAAAGCATATTGGGCGTTGTCGTACTGGCTCCGGCGGTATGGCTGTTGGGACGTCAGTTACCGCTGGAGGTCTGGCGCGCCGACCTGCACACCGCCATTGGTGAACACCAGCGCCTGACCCTGGCCGATGGCAGTGTCCTGCAGCTGAACACCGACAGCGCCGTCAATGTCGATCTGAGTGCCCGGCAGATAAAGCTGATACGCGGAGAAATCGCACTTAACGTGCCGGGCAGCGCGCCTTTGACTATCGAGGGTCCATACGGTCGTATCGTGCTCAGTCAGGGTGAAGTCTGCGTGCGTTTGGACGAGAGCGACTGCCGGGTCTCGGTGGTCCGCGGCTCGGTGCAGGTCCAACCGTTGCAAGGCCCTGCGCTGCTTTTGCAGGCGCAACAGCAGATCAGCCTGTTAAGAAACGGAGCAGGGCCGGTCACCGCCTTCGACGCCATGCTGCCTGGCTGGCGTGACGGCGTGCTGACTGCGCAGAATCAGCCGTTGGGTGATTTTCTGCGAGAGCTCGGTCGGTACCGCCCCGGCCTGCTGCGCTGGGAGCCCGAGCTTGAAGCATTGCGGGTAACCGGCAGTTTCCAGCTCGATAACACTGACCGGGTCCTGTCACTGCTGGCAGCCAGTCTGCCGGTAGAGATTCACAGGCGCACCCGCTACTGGGTCACCCTGGCCCCCCGAAAAAACACACCCGCAAAAAATAGTGCGTGAAGCCTGTCCCTTTTTTTCGTCCCACTGGTCATTCCAGGTAGTGAACAAAATGACGAGAGCTTCCCTTTATGTCCGCAGTATCTTCCCATCGTTTGCGGCCGCTGCTGCATTTCAGTCTGTTGCTGACCCTGAACTCAACGCCTCTGTTCATCTCGACCAGCTGGGCCGACACCGCGCACAGGCGAGCCTATGAGGTGCCCGCTGGCACGCTGAGTGCCGCGCTCACCCGGTTTGCCGGACAGGCCGGCGTCAACCTGTCGGTAGACCCTGCGTTGGTGAACGGACGCAACAGCGCCGGGCTGTCGGGCGACTTCGCAGTCGAAGAAGGCTTTGCGCAACTGTTGCAGGGCACGGGCCTGCAACTGGTGTCCGTGGGCGATCAGGCGTACACGCTGATTCCTGCCGTTGAAAGCACGAGCATGCAGCTGGCGCCGACGTCGATTATCGGCGACGGCGGCGCCACAGACGGTCAGGAATATGCAGGCGGTCAGGTCGCGCGCAAAGGCTCGCAAGGCATGCTCGGCTCGCGGGATTTCATGGAAACGCCGTTCAGCATGACCACCTACACCCAGGAGGCGGTGAAAAACCTGCAGGCCCGCACGTTGGGCGACCTGATTGCCAGTGATCCGTCGGTGCGCTCCACCAACCCGGCGGGCGGGCGTTACGAGCAGTTCACCATTCGTGGTTTCAGCCTGTTCAACAGTGACGTTTCCTACAACGGTCTTTACGGCATTCTGCCCACCTACACCATCGACATGGAAATGGCCGAGCGGGTCGACATCCTTAAGGGCCCGAGCCAGATGATCAACGGCATCTCGCCCCGCGGCAGTGTCGGCGGCGGCATCAACGTGGTGCCGAAACGGGCAACCGACAAGCCAATCACCGAATTCACCACCAGCTATGCGTCTAAGGGGCAGGTCGGCACCGCTGTGGACGTGGCTCGCCGGTTCGGTGAAGACGACAGGTTTGGCATCCGCTTCAACGGCGTGAAGCAATCTGGCGATACCGAGTGGGACCACCAGAGCGTCGACCGCGAGATGGCGGTGCTGGGGCTGGATTTCCGCGGCGAGCGTTTGCGCCTGTCGACCGATATCGGCCACACCGAACGTGACACCGACGCACCCCAAGAGCGTGTGCAAGTCGGTGCCAATGCCAAAGTGCCCGACGCCAAAGATGTGCGCGACAACTATGCGCAGGCCTGGAGCAAGGCGCGCACCCGGGACACCTTCGGGACGGTGAATGCCGAGTACGACGTCAATGATTCGGTCATGCTCTATGGCGGGGTCGGTGCGCGCAAAAGCAACCACGAGTTCCTGCGCCATGGGGTGTCGGTGACCAACAATGCCGGCGACTTCAGCGTGCAACCCCGCGACTTTACCCGTGACGAAAATGTCCGGACGGCCAACGCCGGGGTGCGCAACTGGTTCCACACCGGCCCGGTCAGCCACGAGGTCAATCTGGCTGCCAGCTATTTCTACATGGACTTCGAGAACGGCGGCGCGCGTTATGCGTCCTCGCCCAGCAACCTGTACGACCCGATAGAGACGCCGACTCCGGTCAACCCGACTCGATCCGACGCCAGGGTCTACACCGAAAACCGTTTCAGCGGTGTGGCCTTGACCGACACCCTGGGTTTCTTCGATGACCGCCTGCTGCTGACACTCGGTGCCCGCTGGCAGCGGGTCAAGGTTGATGACTGGACTGACAACGTCAAGGGCGACACCGCCTACGACGAGGAGAAGGTCTCGCCTTCAGGTGGCATTCTGTACAAGGTCACTGATGACTTGTCGGTGTACGCCAACTACATGGAAGGCCTGAGCCAAGGCAAAATCGCGCCGTCTACCTCGATTAATGAAGACGAGATATTCCCGCCGTTCGTCAGCCGTCAGCTCGAAGTCGGTGCCAAGTATGACTTGGGATCGTATGCGTTCACTGCCAGTGTGTTTCGTATCAAGCAGCCGGCTTACGAGACCAACGCCACGTCGAGGGTCTTCGGCGCCAATGGCAAACGTCAGAATGACGGCGTCGAGCTGACGATGTTCGGTGAACCCCTCAAGGGCTTCCGCCTGCTGGGCGGGGTGATGTACATCGACAGCAAACTCGCCCACACCGTCAACGGTCAGTTCGACGGCAACCGGGCGCCTGCCACGCCCGAATACAATGCCAACCTGGGTGTCGAGTGGGACGTGCCGCAGGTCAAGGGCCTGACCCTGACCGGCCGGGGTATCTACACCAGTTCGCAGTATCTGGATCAGGCCAACAGCAAAAGCATCGATTCTTCCGAGCGGTTCGATGCAGGTGCGCGCTACGCCTTCAAGGTCGACCAGAAGGACATCACGCTGCGTGCCAATATCGAAAACATCATGGACAAGCGTTACTGGGCCTCCGCGGGCGCCTCGGATGACAGCGAGCCCGGCCTGACGCTGGCCACTCCCAGAACCTACCTGCTGTCAGCAACCATCGGTTTTTGAATGCAGTTAACCGCCCGGATCAACGCTGGGCGAAGACGAGGCTCGCGCCCGGCACATTGCCCCATTGCTGAAGCAGATATCTCCGGTGCCAATGCTCGAAGCGTTGTTCGAATTCTAAATCCATTAAAATGTGTCCTAAGCCCATAAATCTGCCATAAGCCCCATCAAGATGGAGTTACAGGCGTTGAAGTCATTAAAGAGCTGGCCCATACTGGCTCGCATCAATGGCAGACGGACTGTGCGCCCTCATGTTGGATTTAAGCTTCAGCAAGCCCGGTGAAATCGTCAGTCGCCTCTGCGTCCGATTGCGCGCCGAGCGCCTTGCGCTGGAGATGACCCAGGCCGACGTCGCCAGTCGCGCCGGCGTGGGCGTCAATACCGTTTCCAATCTCGAAGCCGGGCGCAATGTCAGCTTCGAAAATCTGGTCCGCGTCGCCATGGTCCTCGGCCGAACCAGGGAGCTGGAAGGGCTGTTCATGCCCAGGCTCGACAGCCTGGATGACATTCGCCGCTACGAAGCCGCTGCCGAGCGCCAACGTATCAGGAAGTCGGGCGATGCTTGAGCAGGTCGAGGTGTATTACAACGGCTGGGACGAGCGCTGGCTGTGGGGCACATTAGTGTCGACGACGGCCATCACCGGGCGTCCGCAGATTGTCTTCGAGTACAGCGACGAGGCGAGGTCCAGAGGCCTGGAGCTGTCGAGTTACACGCTGCCGCTGGAGGGGCCGCGCCTGCGCCGTGGATTCGCCGCCCACCAGCTTGGTCTGCCGGGGCCGGTCTACGACGCGTTGCCGGATGGTTGGGGCATGCTGCTGATGGACCGCTTGTTCAGGCGTCGTCAGCTCAATGCGGCGCGCATCGGGCCGCTGGAGCGGCTGGCCTACATCGGGAATACTGCCATGGGTGCGATGTCGTTCGAGCCTGTCGCCCCCGAGGGACTGGAGGCCCAGGCCCATGTGCCCATCGAGTTGCTGGCCGCGGAGATTCAGGAAGTGGTCCAGGGTGACGGCGGAGAATTCCTGCACACGTTGATGCTGGTTGGCGGCTCGCCCCAGGGCGCACGGCCCAAGGCGCTGGTCTACCGCGATCCCGAAACAGGCGCCTTCACCACCGCCGCGACACCGGGTTTCGAAGCCTGGCTGATCAAGTTTCCGGCCAAAGGCGAGCACGCCGAAGTCTGCGCCATCGAGATGGTCTACGCCCACTGCCTGCGCTTATGCGGCATCAAAACGCCCGACACTGAGCATTTCGTATTGCCCAACGGCCTGGCAGCATTCGCCAGCCGACGCTTCGACCGCATCCAGGGCAAGCGAGTACCCATGCAAAGCCTCGCCGCGTTCACCGGCGCGGACTACACCTCGCCGGGATCGCTGGACTACGTCAACTTCCTGCGCGCGACGCAACTCTGCACCAACGACGTCCGCGAGAAAGCCATCGCCTTCGAGCGCGCCGTGTTCAATATCGCGTTCAACAATCGCGACGATCATCCGAAGAATTTTGCCTACCTCATGTCGGCGTCCGGCACCTGGACGCTGGCGCCGGCCTACGACGTGACCTTCTGCGAGGGACCGGGGGGATATCACCAGATGGACGTGCTGGGAGAGGCGCTGGCGATTGATCGAAAGGCGATGCTCCGGCTTGCGGATGAGGCCGAGGTGTCAGCGGAGAACGCGGGCAGGGTGATTGACGGAATTTGCGATGTGGCGAGTCGATTTGCGGAGATCGCCGAGCAGACCAGCCCCGGCTTGATCACTCCGGCAACCGTTGTGATGCTGCAGGCGCGGATCGACGAAAACGTCGCGTTATTGCGCTGATAAATGCTACACCCGACATCGGCTTTCCGGTGTGACGTATGGCGCTTTCCCGGCTGAGCCGGTCCTACCGGGATACGCGGTGCTTTTAGTGGGACCGGCTTTAGCCGGGAAGAGGCCGGCATGAATGTCCTCACATCTGCAGCATGACCATTGACGCACTCCCGGCTAAAAACGGTCCTAACGGGATACGCGGTGCCTTTAGTGGGACCGGCTTTAGCCGGGAAGAGGCCGGCATGAATGTCCTCACATCTGCAGCGTGACCATTGACGCATTCCCGGCTAAAACCGGTCCTGCTCATGCGCGCGGTATGTCAGTGGGTACCTGTTTGCTATCGATACTCGCAGCAGGTCTGACAACGTTGCACAATCAGAAATGGTGAGTTGAGTTTTCTGGTGATTCACGGTCTTCATTGTAGGCAATAGGCTTCATCATGAATCCACTCATGCAGGGCTTCCAATGACTTCCGCCGATTCCGTCAACTCCTCGAACAGCAAGCCCGGCGTCAGCCGGCGCAGCATTTTGCAAGCGTCCGCGGTTGGAGCGGCGTCTGCCGTCGTCGCATCATTTGCCAGCACGGCCTCGGCCGTCTCACATCCTTCCCGCCGGAGCAGCGGCGCCGGGTCCGACGATGCCTTCCGTGTCAGGTTTCTCACGCAAAAGGTCGGCGATGTCGAGGTGTTCTACCGCGAAGTCGGAGAGAAAGATGCGCCAGTGCTCTTGCTGCTCCACGGTTTTCCGAGCGCCAGCCATATGTTCCGCAACCTGATGCCGCTGCTCGCCAGCGAGTACCGCCTGATCGCGCCGGACTTGCCTGGTTTCGGCAACACCCAGGTGCCGCCGCGAGGCCAGTTCGATTACACCTTCGACAACCTCTATAAAGTGGTCGAGGGGTTCACCGAGGCCCTCGGGTTGAAGCGGTACGCGCTGTACATCTTCGATTACGGGGCGCCCATCGGCCTGCGTCTCGCCGCCGCGAACCCGGAAAAGGTCACGGCCCTCATCAGCCAGAACGGCAACGCCTACCTTGAAGGTTTCAGCGATCAGTGGGACCCGTGGCAGGCCTATTGGCGTGATCCTTCGCCCGTCAACCGCGAAGCCTGTCGCCCCTCGCTGTCGCCCAAGACTATCCGCGAATGGCAATACGGCACGGGTTCTGATCCCGAGAAGCTTTCCCCCGACGGCTACAACCTGGACATTTATTACATGTCGCGACCCGGTGCAGAGGAAATACAGCTGGACCTGATTCTCGATTACCGCAGCAACGTGGCGGCCTATCCAGCGTTCCAGGCGTACTTGCACAAGCACCAGCCACCCTTGCTCGCGGTGTGGGGCAAGCACGACCCGGCCTTCATCCCGCCGGGCGCGCAAGCGTTTCGCAAGGACATCCCGAGTGCCGAGGTGCATCTGCTCGACGCCGGACACTTTGCACTGGAGACCCATGCGCCGGAGGTTGCGCAGTACATTCGGGATTTCCTGTCGCGAAAGCTGCAGGCGTAACGACGCCGGTCATGCCCCGTTGGAGGTGCAATGACCGGAGCATTTCGCGGATCAGCTGTGGGGCAAGAGGGCTGATGCCATCGCCAGTCAGCCTTCACCCAACTCGCGCATCACGGCGTACAAGGCGGACTTCGCTTCAAAGCCGACCCCCGGAATATCCGGCAGCCCGACGTAGCTGTTTTCCACCTTGATCCCGTCAGCGAAACCGCCGAAGGGCTGGAACACGTCCGGGTAGGATTCGTTGCCGCCCAGGTGCAGGCCGGCGGCAATGTTCAGGGACATTTGGTGACCACCGTGGGGCACCACGCGCCGTGACGACCAGCCCATATCTTCCATCACCTTCAGGGTGCGCATGTATTCCACCAGTCCGTAGGACAACGCGCAGTCGAACTGCAGAAAGTCACGATCAGGGCGCATGCCGCCGTGACGCAGCAGGTTGCGGGCGTCCTGATGGGAGAACAGGTTTTCACCGGTGGCCATGGGCAATTCGTAATGATTGGCAAGCTCGGCCTGGAGCGCGTAGTCCAGTGGGTCACCGACTTCTTCGTACCAGAAGAGGTTGTATGGCTTGATGGCTTCGGCATACGCAATGCCGGTCTCCAGATCAAAACGGCCGTTGGCATCGACCGCCAGACGACGGCCGTCCCCGACCACCTCCAGCACCGCCTCGATGCGGCGGATGTCTTCGTCCAGTGGCACGGCGCCGATCTTCATTTTGACCACGTCATAACCGCGATCCAGATAGCCCTGCATCTCCGCCTTGAGCTTGGTCTGGTCTTTGCCGGGGTAGTAATAGCCACCTGCGGCGTAGACCCAGACTTTGTCATCGGCCACGCCGTTGCGGTAACGGTCAGCGAGCAGGCGATACAGCGGTTTGCCTTCAATCTTGGCGACCGCGTCCCACACCGCCATGTCGATAGTGCCCACCGCGACCGAGCGCTCGCCGTGGCCGCCTGGCTTTTCGTTGGTCATCAGGGCGTTCCAGATGGCGAACGGGTCCAGGTTATTGTTTGCGTGATCAATGAGGGTGTCGGGGTTCGCTTCGGTGATGCGCGCCAGAAAGCGGTCACGCATCAGTGCGCCTTGGCCATAGCGGCCGTTGGAATTGAAGCCGTAGCCGATGACGGGCTTACCGTCGCGAATCACATCAGTGATCACCGCCACGACCGAGCAGGTCATCTTGGAAAAATCGATGTAGGCGTTGGCGATGGGCGAGGCGATGGAAACGGTTTTTTCACGGATTTCGACGATGCGCATGACGGTTCCTCTTGTTGTTCGTGACCCCACGTTAGGCTTTGCGACGCGACCCGCCCAATGCTATTAATGCCGCACCCTATGCACAGGAGGCATGGCCCCTTGGAACTTGTCTGGCTAGAAGATCTCTCGGCGCTGGCGGAGTACGGCAGCTTTGTCCGTGCCGCCGAAGCACGGCACGTGACCCAACCGGCCTTCAGCCGCCGCGTTCGCTCGCTGGAGAACTGGATGGGTGTGGAGTTGTTCGTGCGCACACCCCAAGGCGCAACGCTGACGGAGGCAGGCCGGCAAATTCTGCCCAGCGCTCAAGAGGCCGCCCGGCACCTGTACCGGATGCGCAACGAAGCCCAGGAAGTGGCAGGGATGGCCGCACGCTCACTCAAGTTCGCGGCGACGCATTCGCTGTCGTTCACCTTCTTTCCCAAGTGGCTGCGAAGCTCGGAAAACGCCGCGCTCATCGAGGCCGTGCAGCTGCACTCCGACAGCATGGCGGTCTGCGAGCAGATGCTGATCCACGGTCAGGTGCAGTTTCTGCTCTGCCATCGCCACCCCGACGTGCCGCCGCTGCTGGCCCCTGATCAGTTCATCAGCAAGAAGGTCGGTGAGGACGTGCTGGTGCCCCTGGCGAGCAGATCGACCCAATTCGGCACCGCGCCGGCGGCCTTGCCGTATCTGGCGTATACCCATGAATCCGGGCTGGGGCGTATCGTCGCCCACCGACTACGGGGCAAGGAGGATTACCTTCACCTCAAACCCCTGTTCAGCAGCCACCTTGCGGCGGTGCTCATGTCCATGGCCCTGGAAAGCAAAGGCGTGGCGTGGCTGCCGAAAAGCCTTACCGAACAGGAAGTGCTGGAAGGGCGCCTGGTCAGAGCGCTCGATGAGAGCTGGGACATTCCGCTGGAAATTCACCTGACCCGGCCGAAGGCGCGATTGAGTCAGGCGGCGGAGGGGTTTTGGGCCGAGGCGGGCGGTGACGTGGGGCTGGCGTTGGGCGGACGAGCTGGCTGATGCGATCCGCTGTCAAACCGTTAATCAAGACTCGAAAATGTTAACCAGAGCGGGGGTGGTACTCGAAAACGTTAATCCGATGGCGTGAAAGTATTCCTCCATTTAGAGGCGCCATACCAACCATAAAATGGGCAAACTCCGGCTTCTGAAGTTTCAGACCACGAGTCGGGTTGATCCGTTTGGGCGCTACAGTGACATGCAAGGAGAGTTGGCAGGATGTTCAAGCTTTATTCGTTTCGCGAGACAGTAGAGGCTATTGCTGCATGCTCTGACGATCGAGCCCTATGGCAGCGATACGCGTGGGTCTACGTTCAAGGGCACGCAGCGTTGCTGGAGAGCCGGTTTTACCTGGTGTCGAATATTGATGAAGACGATGAGCGTCGCGTGTTGGACTTTGGCGACAGATTCGAGCTTTCGGCATGCCTGGAAGCGGCTAGTTTTGCGGACGTGTTGTGTGTACAGAAGCGACAGCAGCCGCACTCTAGCCTGGAGGACTACGCTATCGCCCTTGAGCATTACTCTGAGCAAGATGCCTTCCTGGAGGTGCCCGGTGGTGATGACCCGAAGGCAGCAGAACCCGGTTTGGCGCGCGAGTTATACGCCGAGTACGACCTGTTTCTTGCTGAATGCTCGCCTGACCAGTTGGGTGTCGCGGCGCGAGAGGTCAGCGCTGTCCTTGAGATCAACATTGCCAGTGCGTTGCAGGCTTGTCGGGCGTTGCCCTTGTGCCTGGGAGAGCGCATGAACGGTGATCGGTGCATGCAAGTCGAAGCGCGTTTCTCCGCGCTTTCGGTTCCGTTGCAGCGAGTGACCCACCGCTCATTTCCGTGGCAGTAAGCCGGCTTTAGGGCTCTGGGCGAATGAACGCGTAGTCGTCATCGATCAACTGTTGCAGGTAGTGATCGAAGCTCGGCGCAATCACTTCATAGTTATCTGGGTCATGCAGAAAGCGCATGACCTGACCCACCGTGCCGCCGGGCGCCGGATTGAAGTCTATGTACAACCTCGAAGTGCCCCCGTTGTTGATGCAGTGTGAAAAACACAGCCGCTCATTCATGCCCACCGTAGGGTCAATGCCTTCTCCGATCAGATCCATCTCCTGATCCAGCCAGCCATTTTCAAACCAGCCTTCATAAAGTTCTACGATGCTTTCAGTATCAAGGCCGTCAGCCTCTGCAAGTATGTCTTCTACCGAACTCAGGTAGTAGGGATAGCCGGGCAGGTCGGAGCCCAGCATCAGTACCATGACCTCGCCGTTCGGGTAATCCCGATAATGTGTGCCGTCAATCTGGCCGAGCAGTTGCAACAGGCTTGCGGGGCACAATGGGTAACGCTTGCTGAGTCGCTGCAGGTCTGCCGCCGAAGCTCCGTGTGCATGTTTCAGTTGATCGAGATCTTCGGCCACTAACGACTGACGCAGGCCGGCGAGGTAGGTATCGACGAGGCTCATGATCCGAGTTTCCCGCCGACGCTTATTCTAGCCATGTTCTGAATTCGTAGGCCTCTTCCGGAGTGTTGAGAGCGGTTACCCAGGCGATCTCGTCCTCCACGCATTCAAAGTCAGAAACCGAAAATACATAAATGGCAGTGTCGAACGTCGTCGTCAGTTTTTTCAGGGCGATGACACATTGCTCAAATATAAGGCTGCGATGCGCCACGAAGTTGTTGTCGGTGGTCGCGTCGGCCATGTTCCAGAGCATTGTCGAGAGATCGTTAAAGCAATCCCCGCCGTAGGCTTCGTGGCTCCATTCGGCGGGGGACCACTTGAAGTATTTCGCATCATCGGGGTATTCCGCCTGGACACGCGTCAGATGGTCTTGGGTGTTGAAAGAGGGTGCCAGTGTTCGTGCGTCGGCGTCGGAATACAGCGCAAAGCCACAGATCTGCGTGTTCGGAAAGTCCGACCGAAACTGTTCAATGGCGCTCATGGACGCTTTGAAAAAATCTTGTTGACACTGCTCGATATTCAAAGTGTCCATGGGTCTCTCGTCGCTGTGTATGGCTAACGATTATTGGGCATCAGCGCAGGTCTCGACTGCATTTCAGGAACGCATCGTTTTTTTATAGGGCCTCACGTCGGGCTCTTCAGTCAAGCGTCAAACCACCCCATCAGGCAGACAACAATCACAGCCTGTGGGGTGAGGGCAGTGATGCGATCAGCTCAAGGCTGGCGGGCACTGCCGAAGGGGTTGCTGCCACCTGCGCCAGCAGGTCATCTAAAGCACGTTCAAATAATATATTCAGGCCGCCCGGCTGCATTCCAGGCCGCGAAGCGTGCGTCCATCACGCCAGACAGCTGATCGTAATTAGCCCAGCTGTCCTCAACGCCGTAGAGGGCTCCAAGGCCGACACCGAAGGTCAGCAGGTAGTCGTCGACGTAACGACTGTCGTTGTTCAAACCTTCGTAATAAGCAACGGCAAACGCATTGCCGGCTTCAGAGAACTCCTGGTCAGTCAGTTTTTCGTCCAGCACGGTCATAACGAACTGTGCCCCGGTGAGGGTGCGATCCTTGAGTTGGGCGAGTTCGCTCTCGGCGTCTTCCTCCAGTTCTTCGCTGGCGAGATCATTGATCAGCATCCACGCGAGAAACATACCGATATGCGTGGCGCCAGCTGACTTTGGCAGATGTTTGGGGAAGGTGCCCCCGTAGTGCCAGGAGGCATCGTCGTATTTCATGTGTGCTCCAGTGATAGGGGGCAGATGTTCTTCTGTGACTGGGTGATGATGCCCGCAGCGAGTCCCTCAGAGCATCTGGGCCGATGGCGCGTTGCTGTTGGTGAGTCTGAGTGCCTTCATGAAGGTATTTTTCCTTAAAGGCTCGGGCTCTGAGTCCCATCAGAGATCGTCTTTGGAAATGATGGTTCAATAGTCTGCGGATTCGAGCTGTCGCGTAAAGGGTTCAGGTGTTATGGCGCAGATAGTCGAGCACTACCCGATTGACCTCGTATTTGTGGAAGAACCGAAGCTGGATGCCAAGGCTGAAGGTCGAGCCATAAAAAACAAGGAGTATGTGCGTTGAAAGCAGTCAAGTGGATTGATGACGCTGTGTTTGTGGTTGAAGTGGAAGAGGGCGTTTATACCCTTGCCCAGATGCGAGAGCACGGCCTGTTGGAGCTTTTTGATGTCTTCAGAACTGTCGACGAATGGGACGGCATAGATTTAAACACCAGCCCCATGTTGTTTTGCATGTGGGTTGCTCGAGACCCGCTCAAGGCACTTTTTCGAAGGTTTTTAACCGCAGATGAAGTGAAGATGAATGAGCGCCCGATACTGAAAAATATGCTTTCATTCAGGTGGGTCTCAGAGGGCAAATACACGGCTGACCTCATAGAGTTGACCGACCTTTATTCGAACATCGGGGCGACGGTATTGAAGTCTGATCTGTGCCCTGACAAAGATTTTGCAATCATAGAAAGTCATGAGTTCTGCGGCCTTCAGGGCGATACCGTCAAGTTGCAGCAAAGGCTGCGACTTTTCTACCACACGGGCATTAACTGGGATGAATCCAAAAAATTTACTTTCCCAGCGCTAAAAACGCCAGATGCGCTGCTCCTGTACCGCAAGGAAATTCCCATGGTGACGACATCTGAACCGCAGGTGAAATCCGGACTTGAGTTGCTGGAAGGGGATGAAGAAGTTCTGGCAAAAATTTACCCCGTGGTTTCTGCGCTTTATGTTGAAGTGCTGAAATTGCAGGGTCCCGATGCCGGTGATCGCGCGCTACTGCTGTTCGAAAACGCGATGCTGCAAATCAACCAGTTTGAAGATGAGATTGAAACGGTAGAGCGCGAATCCCTGATGGAGGTGTTGTACCAACTGGGGGAAAGAGTCGGTCTGTCCAGAGACACAGAGTTTCTCGAACAGTGGCGGGGCGACTGGTAGTGGCGGGTCGCTTACTGTTCGCATGGCCCCGTCGCCAACGCCCTTTGCAGGAGCACACCCATGAGCGACATTGAATTACTGTCGTTGTCTCCCGACGGTCGCTACCAAGTCCAGGCGATCCCGTGGGAAGCAGGCAACTCCCATTGGGTGTTCCCGCCGCAAATCATTGATACCCAAAACGGGAATGTGGTGTTTGGCTTCGAGGACGATCTGTGGTCGGCAGACCGCAGCACTTGGCTAAGCCCGACCCGGGTTGAACTCAAGCTGCGTAAATACCCGGGCCACCGGGGACGTCTGGGACTCACGGTGATCATTGAATGCGCGCGGCGGACCGCCGAATATGGCGATGGCACCCACATCGACTTGTCCCGCCTGGAGAGCACCCTTGAGGGCATGCTCGACCTGCTCGGCTGAACCCAGTAGTCAGCAAGGAGCTGAATGATGAATTGGAAAGCCCTGGAACAGGCACTGTTCGACGCCGCCAGAGACACATTGCAAACACTGCTCGATGAAGGCGTTAGCCCTTTGTACGCCGCAGCGTTTCATGCCAGCTACCGGGAAGAAGAGGCGGTTCTGACGCTGCCTTGCTTTGCCGCAAACAGCGTGCAAGCACTCAGCGAAGACTACCCCGATGAGGAAGATGAAAGCTTCAGCTCGGTGAAGTGGAACCCGGCGGACTGGCGATGGGATTGGGAGATCTGCGCTGCTGCGCAGTTCACGCCGCTTGACGATGAGCTTCAAGCACATGCCAATCGCCTTGGCCCGCGCCAGTGGCAAGCGGCTGAGCGACGCTTTCTGGTCACCGTTAGCCGTGCCGCCAGGGCGCTGGGTCGACATTTCAGCCAGCACCCTGGTGTGACGCCTGGCTTCGTGGTGATTTTCCATGACTTTGCTGGCGATATTGCCTTGGCTAAGCGCAGCATCACCCGCCAGCAGTTCAAGGATAATTTCCCTGTCGAATGGGCCATTGAAAATACACTGCGGGAAGTGTCTGTCTGGCCGCACGACGAGCAGGCCGCGTTCTATGTTAGCCGCTTACACTGTTCGCATGGCATTTCGGGGGAAGACGCTGAGCGCTGGCTGATTGCCAACGGCCGCCCCGCGCAGGCTGCGCTCATCGAGCAGGTCAACGGGCATAAAAACCCTACACCTGCAGCGCGCATTCTCGGGCTGGCCGGCATTGCTGATGAGCCCGTCATCCAGACCCTGCGCCGACAAGCGATGGAGGCCAATGAGCAATCGACGCGCAACTGGTGCGCGACGGCCCTGGGTTATCTCGAGGATGTCGACTGGCTGATGCAGCAAGCGCCCGACATCGCTGTTTCGGGTATCTGCGCTAACTTCGACGGTTTCCGCTGGCGGAGCGTGAAGCCACCGGTGCTGAACTACAGGCCCCTTGAGCGTCTGCTTGAGCAGCGCCCTGAAGTTCGGGCTGCGGTTGAAGAGACCCTTGAAGACGCCTGCGGCCAAATCGATACCACCACTGCCGATGTCAGCGAAGCCTCGCGCGGCCTGGCTTCACCCCACGTGGCGATTCGTCGTCATGCTGTGAGTGCATTGAACAACCGTGGCCTGCTGCCCGACGCCGCGCTTCGTGCAATCGAGGCCCTACGCCGGGCAACTCAGGATACCGATGAGCAGGTGTGTTACATCGCGGGCCTTGGTCTTGAGGCTATGCAGCGGCGCTAAAGGCTGTTCAATGGTGACCAAACGCGTGCTGCATGTCTTGCAAGAGGGCGAACGGGTCGCTTACGACGAACAGCCCAACTGATGGTTGCAAATGATCAACACTGGGAGCGGGCAAGCCGCTGGCGATAAGCTGAAACTGCCTGGCCCTGTCCGGTACATCCCGCAGCCCATAGGGCGCGTGATGTTCGATGCGCATCACGCCATCATCGTAGCGCTGCCCTTTGGCCTTGCACTGCCGGAGGTCTTCAGGCTCTGGGCGCTGGCGTGAGGCGAAGTCGTATATCTCGACTATCGGTGCCTCGTGATTACCCAGAATGTTATGGACGTAGATTGCATAAAACCATTCACCAATCTGCACTGACGCGGCGTCGCCCTCTCGCCAGAACGTTACGTTTTTGGCCACAGGCGGACGTCGTACCAAAGGTGTAGGTGGCGAAGTCATCAGCGCTTTGATGGCATCGCTGTTGCGTTCGAAGGTATCGCTCAGCACGACATGTTCATTAAGCCTATCGACCGAGTCCAGCGCAGTCAGGGTCAACGCCTCATCGCAAAATCCGTGACGATGAAGCACTGCCGCCATGGTCAGGCAAACCAGGTCTTTGTAGTGTGGGTTCGCCTCATCACCGGGCTCCTTCAACACACAACCCCAACGCAGGAACACCCGCTTGAGCACCTGTGCAGTCAGAACCTCATGTGGAATTTTTTCAGGGGCAAGCATCTCCCTGGCAGTGACCCGCGCAACGTCATGGGTGATCGGCTCAACCAGATCGCCGGGAAGATAGCCCAGCAGTTTTTTATGATGCATCGTTCAACGCCTCGGCAGCGAGTAGTGCTTGGTGCGGCAAGGATAAGCATTACCGTCGCCTTTACAGGTGCCGTCCAGGTACCGGTAATCAAAGCGCACTACTTGTCCCTTTTTAGGCCAGCTTCGGCGTGGAAGCACAGCCTGATAGTCCGAAGTTTCCGGCGTAAACATAATAGTCGTCCCCCGCTCCGGGCAGTCGACATTGGCGGTCTTTGCGCTCACGTCCAGGATCTCGGCCTGCAACTGTGGAAATGGGTTAGTCATGACATCGGTAATACGCAACTCCATCCTGCAGATTTGCCACGATGATGGCCAGGCGGGTTGGCAGAACAGTGAAAGCATCACCGTAAACAGTGCGTAGTAGGGGAGCTGATGTTTCATTGTTGGCGTCGCTCTTCAATAACGGTGCTCGGCCATCCATTACAAACTATCCGGATCGCCAAAAAACATCTGAATCCGCGACCTTAACCATCTTTCCCCCGGATCATTGTCCTGCGACCCGCGCCAGGCCATGTGCAGCTCAAACGTACGCGATTCGATCGGCAACTCTTCCGAGCGCACACCACCCGCAGCCGTCAGCACCGCCGCTGCATAGTCCGGCACGGTCGCCACAATGTCGGTCCCGGCAATCAGCGTCGCCAGCCCGTTGAACTGCGGAACCGCCAGCACGACGTGGCGTTTGCGACCGATTTTTTCCAGGTGCTCATCGATGAAACCGCCCAGGTCACCGGCGAAGGACACCAGTGCGTGGGGGCGGGCGCAGAAGTCGTCCAGGGTGATCGGCCCCGGCATGGTGTCGGCGCGCAGCAATTTGGGTTTGCTGCGGCGCAGCACTTTGCGCTTGGCGTTGGCGGGGAGGTCGTCGGTGTAGCTCACGCCGATGGAGATTTCGCCGGACGACAACAGCGCGGGCATCAGGATGTAGTTGGTGCGGCGTACCACCAGCACGATGCCCGGCGCCTCCGAGCGCAGACGCTTGAGCAGTGACGGCAGCAGGGCGAACTCGACTTCATCGGACAGGCCGATGCGGAACACGGCCGTGCTGGTGGCGGGGTCGAAGTCGGCGGCGCGGCTGACGGCGGTGGAAATGGAGTCCAGGGCAGGGGACAGCAGGCCAAAGATCTCGATGGCCCGCGCGGTGGGTTCCATGCTGCGCCCTGTGCGCACGAACAGCGGATCGTCGAACAGCCCGCGCAATCGAGACAACGCCGCACTGATCGCCGGCTGACCGAGGAACAGCTTCTCGGCAGCGCGGGTGACGCTGCGTTCATGCATCAGGGTTTCGAAAACGATGAGCAGGTTGAGGTCGACGCGACGCAGGTCGTTGCGATTCATGACGGGGGTCTCGGGGACATGGGTCGATGCATTTTCCAAACAGCAGCGGCGGCCCAGACGCGCGCCACGTGTTCAACTCAGGCAGGGATATTACGGGTAAATACCGGTTGTCTGCATCGTTGAATTTTCCCGCGTGTCTGTAAATGCGCTTCCGCCACGCCCGCTGGCGCGATTAGATGAAACATCGACCGGCAGAACCAGCCCCGTCACTACGTACTGGCCCTTTGTAATCCGGGGGGTTGCAGCCGGCCTGGAGCCCGCAATTCATCTATGTTCGGCCTCCGGGTTGCAATGTCGCGGTGCGCACCCAACAATGTGCGTCCTGCAGGCCCGGGACGGCTGCTACAGATTCGGCGACCGCTTTCACCATCAGAATCGACAGCAGGCATGTTGACTATTAATAGCCACTGATAGTGTTACCGGCGGCGTCCGGATAGAGTTCAGGGCATCAAGGTTCATAAGGCGAGGTTCGAAATGTCCCGCACGATCCGTTTTCATCAGTTCGGTCCGGCCGAGGTGCTCAAAGTTGAAGAGCTGCCGGTCGCGTTGCCTGCACCCGGTGAGGTGCAAGTGCGCGTTCAGGCGATCGGCGTCACCTGGTACGACGTGCTGTGGCGACAAAATCTGGCTTCATCCCAGGCGCGCCTGCCGGCCGGTCTGGGTTCCGAAATGGCGGGCGTCATCACCGCCATCGGCGATGGCGTAACCGACCTGAAAGTGGGCGACAAGGTCGCCAGCTTCCCTGCCGCTGACGTCAATGTGTACCCGGTGTATGGCGAACTGATCCTGTTGCCACGTACGTCCGTGACTCATTATCCGGACGTGCTGACGCCTAACCAGGCGGCCGTTCACTACACGCCGATGCTGGTGGCGTACTTTGCGTTTGTTGAACTGGCACGGGCAAAAGCCGGACAAACCGCGCTGGTCACCGATGCCAGCCATTGCGCCGGGCCCGCGTTCCTGCAACTGGGCAAGGCCCTCGGCATCAAGGTGATTGCGGCGACCAAGACCGAAGCATGCCGCGAATACCTGCTGAAAATGGGCGCGGACAAGGTGATCGTGACCGAAGAAGAGGATTTGCTTCTGACGATCAACCGCTATACCGACAACCGTGGCGTGGACATCGTCCTCGACGGTTTGGGTGGCCCGCAGATGTCGATTCTGGGTGATGTACTGGCGCCCCGTGGCAGTCTGATTTTGTATGGCCTGCAAGGCGGTAATCAGACACCATTCCCGGCGTGTGCAGCGTTTCAGAAGAACATTCAGTTCTTCGTGCATTGTGTGGGCAACTTCACCGGCAAGCCGGAGCTCGGCATCAAGCAGGACGAAGAGGCGATCAAGCGTGCGTTGCGCGACATCAACCAGATGACGGCTGATGGCATGCTGGTGCCGCAGATCACCAAAGTGTTTCCCTTCGATCAATTGATCGAAGCCCATCGTTTGATGGACGGTTGCCCGGTGGGCGGTCGTGTGGTGATTGAGGTTGATCCATCCTGAGCGCAGACCATCGCTCTCATTGAATGCTCGACGCTTTTGATCCGGCGTCGGGATTGAGGTGTCGGAAACCCGCTTGAAGGTATCCGCCCTGTCAGTCACGGATCACGTTGTCTCACTCAAGCCTTCCCGGATGTTCAGGAAGGCTTTTTTGTTTATGGGTGTTTAATTTATTTATCAACGCGCTAAAAGTGCGATGTTGATAGTCCTGTGAACGGCTCGAACCCAGACAGTGTTTGCTTTAATAAACGCTGATTTAAACACTCCCGTTTAATATACGTTTGAATTTGTCGAAAACAGAACATTTACGCGTCGGTGATGACTGGCTTGTAATTGTTCCGTATGCGTCGATAATAGTTTCAATAATTAAATGCTCAAGGAACGAGTCGATGCTTGTTGACCTGCCGCCCTCTGCTTTGCCTGCCAATCGGTCCGCCGCCCCCATGGGTGTCGGGCCTGCCCTATGCCTCGGTATAAAACTTCTTATAGCGCACCGTGTTGCCAGGCTGATCAGTCGGGTATCGAAGCCATGAGTTCAATGCACGAACAAGCCATGAATTACGTCTATCAGCAAGTGCTGCAGCGCCTCTCGGGTTATTTGAATCGTAATGAGCGAACAGCGCTGCAGTTGTTGATTCAGCGTCTGATTGTTGCTGCGGGCGGAATTGACAGGATCGGCGGTTATAAAGTGCTGGTGGCCTTCAGCGGTGGCAAGGACAGCGCCTATACCGTGGCCATGTTGCGCGCCGCGCAACTGAGCATCGCCGCACGGGGGCCGGCAACGTTCAGGCTGCGGGTGGCCAACATGCGCCATGCGGGCATTACCTCGGCGGTGATGGGCAACATCGACCGCTGTTATTCAGCGCTGTTTCTACACGACGACCCGAGGGTCGAGCTGCTGGTGATCGATCATCAGTACGTGCAGATCTTCGAGCCCGACTTGCCCTTTTCGACGGCGGGTCGTGAGCAGAATCGCTCCGACCTGCTGCTGGGCGGGCACCTGACGGCAGGTGATGCGCGGACCACCTTCTGCAACAGCTGTTATCTGGGCATGGCGGATTTCATGGTCCGCGCGGCCAGCTGGGGTGACGGCGTCAACGCGGTGATCAGCGGCGACTCCCTCAAGGAGCAGAAGCAATACGCAACGTGGATCATGCGTCTGGCACGCCATGGCGGGCAGAAAGTCGAGCCCTGGCACACCTTGGGTTTCAGCGGAGCAATGAGCGTTATCGACAGGGTCGGGCGCGCCTACTACGAGGAGCTATACGGCGAGTCAGCCGAAGCGTCAGGCTACAGCCGGCCACCGGTCTACCTGAACCGAACCATCGCCCCGACCCTGCTGACCGCTGCGGACCTCATCGGCTTTCGCACCGAGGAACACTGGGGGCTGCTCACTGACTTTCTGGGCTTCCGCTTTGATGATTTGGCGTTCAGCTTCAGTGAGTCCGACTGCGCCAACCCGCTGCTGATGGCCCACCTGCGCGGGCTCAAGGCCGAATTCATCGAGGGGCGTACGTACGGCGAAGGCATCGCCGAGTACCTGGAACTGGCGGGGGCCATGATGCGCCGCAAACGCATGCCTGCGCGATTGATCGCCCAGGCGCTGGCCGCCTACGACAGTCCGGAAAAAATTGACGATCGCCGTCAGCTTGCCGAAGGCTACGGTCAGGAGGCTTTTGGCCTGGGCGAGACCCAATGGGTGTGCCTGCTGTTCTCACCCTTTGTCGACGCCGGCGCGCGGCTCGAGGATTTCCTGCGTCGCTATCACCCCGGGATGCTGGTGGGGCTCAGCGATCTGCACAAAACCCTCGCCGGTGAGATCGTCCCGGACTTGGTGCCGCACTGGCTGGTGGAAGTCAGCGGCCTCAGTCTGAAGGGACTGCAATCGCTGTACGCCAAGCGCCACGTGGACTTCAACGACGACCGTTCGATCATCGCCCGGGTACGCGCCAGCGACCCCGACAAACGGCGGGTGGCGACGGTCGATCCGCTCACCGGCGCCCGGACCACGGAACTGATTTCGGGGCGCTGAAGGCTGCACGGTGAACTGACGCGACGTGATGCGCCGAGCCTCGGGCGGTCGACGGGGCTCTTTCTCAATGACCCTGCGCCTTGCGCATGGAAGGGGTGTTCGATGAATAACAATATACTTATCCAAGGGTAATGAACGTTGACATGCTTCTATGACTCGCCTCTTAACCCAGTAAAACCGCCACTCCCAGCCCTTTTTTGGCCACAAAATCCGCCCCCAGAATCCTGTCAACGTTGACTTTTCGCTAGCCTCTAGTCCATCACCTTCCAGACGAACGGTACATGTTAAGTTCCAGCCATCGTTAGCGGGTAGTTGCTAAAGCGTTCTGCTGTAGGTTTGAGCTTCACGATGTTCTGTCACCGAACATCATAAATCCCCGTCAGGCGACCAATATCGATATGTTCATGCCGCACTCTTCGAGCGTCCTCCCCAGAATCTGAATACCCCCCAAGCAGCAGGCATGGTCTGCAATAATCGCGAAACTCATGTGTTGGAACTCCAGCGGC
The DNA here is from genome assembly GCF_055284355.1 of Pseudomonas sp. HP_01. NCBI lineage: Bacteria > Pseudomonadati > Pseudomonadota > Gammaproteobacteria > Pseudomonadales > Pseudomonadaceae > Pseudomonas > Pseudomonas sp. HP_01. The sequence continues at coordinate 146,554 of NZ_JBTOPV010000034.1, forward strand.
GACTCCTCACATTCCGCCGCCGCTCGGAGCTTCCAGAACATTCAACTCCTGCTTTAGCGGAATTTCCGACAGCAAACGTCGACCTCGAGCAGGGGGTCTATGAATACACGCGAATTTGAAAGCCGCACCGTTGAACTACCGATAGCATTGACCTATCCGGGCGAAGGGATAGCAGGCGTGGGCGGCTATTGGCTATCATCGATGACACGATATCCGCTTACTGCACGAAATTTGCTGAGGTCATCCCGTCATATGTCTTCCTCAAAACTAGTCGTTAGCACATGCCTGAACAAAATCTGGCAGGGTTTTGCCAGCAAGCTCAGGGCGTCATGGTGGCTCATTCCGATTATCTCGGCGGGCTTCATTTTTGTCGCTTTCTATGTGGGCTGGATTCCGATCAAAGGTACTAGTTTCGAGGAGAGGGGACAGTTCGGTGATAGTTTTGGCGTGCTCAACTCACTTTTCACTGGCCTCGGTTTCGGAGGCGTTGTGGTCACGCTAATTCTTCAGCAGCGCCAGCTCGCCCACCAAGAGGCGGAGATCAAGGTTCAGCGAGAAAGCGAAGAGCGACGCCATTATGAAGAAACTCTTCATCGGTTGTTAGGTTTGTACACGCAGACACTGAATGAATTGTCGGCGGTTAAAGGCGGGCTCAAGGCTAGATCCGTATTGGAAGGCTCTATTTCCAGAGCCATGTCTGCAGTGAAGGCTGATCGGGTGAATAACATCCCGCACGACATCCAGGGGCGTTACCGAAAGCGTGAGCTGACTACAGACGATATTCAGTTCCTAGACTATTTGTACTTCAGAAACTTTAAAATTCTTGCGGTTGAGATCGATCGACAAACCAGGTTGGTGGAGACACTGTCAGTCCTCCTGAATCATCTTGTAGAGAGCCGCCCGAGCCATGTTTCCTTGGAACGATACAGTGAGCTGGTGTGCTCCCAGCTGACGCATATTGAATTCACCTATTTTTTTCTCGTCGCACTAGCTTTCTCCAAAGAGGTTAAGTTGCGTGAGCTGCTGATTGCATCCGGACTAATTGCACGAATAGCTCACGTGAGGCGCCTTCAGGTACATGACTACATGTATTCAGAGTTTTGGGGCTGTGATATCGCTGCGTACAAGGTTGCCCATGCGTCTCCCATACCCGCCCGTCGAATTCAGAAGGCAATAACAGTCCACCGCAGGAGGTCTGAGGGCAGCGGGGCAGACACCGTGCCAAAGATTTCCTACACGTCTCCCCGCGTAAGGCAACCGATCTCCGAAAAGGTAGCACTATTCGACACTGCCGTTGCTTCGAATGACAAGGTGCAGCACCTCCAAAATGATGAGGGTGCGTCAGGCGACCAGGACGGCCTGAAATAGCAGCGGCCACCATCCTGGATGGGGTGAAAGCCAAGGCTCATAGGCTCATTAACACAGTGCAGCCAGTTTGGAGTCTGGGATCGGGGTTGAACCAGCTATCCCTTCGTGCAAATCCCTTAATCTCTCTTGTCTGGCACTTTTTTCGAAGCTGTGCCTGAAAGCCTAGCGAGACGGCTTATTGAATTTTCACGATCGTCTAGTGTAGTTGGCTCATTGAGCCGATTGCGGCGCGTATACTGCGAGTCCCTACGACTACTCATCATCGGTCACTTTAAGCTTTTGCTTTTCCGCTGATGGCATCCACGTAGATCAGTCCTCTGGTTTGGGCTGCTTTCACCTTGCGATCAAGCATCTGGGTGAAGCTCAGCAGCCCTTCCAATACGAGAATGAGATCGCCTCCATCTACAAAAATGGTTTTGAGCGCTTTCCCTGCTGTGAGAGAGGTCAACACATGCTCGCTAAAGCCATGTATCGAGATAAAAAAGCCCCGGCCGTACATCTTGCCTTCGATCTTGGACGCGAACTGATACACAGGTTCATTGGCTGCAGCCTTGTCTTGCCATTTCGCTTCGATCAGATAGTGCTCGCCGTCGAACTTGATGGCGCCATCGATCTGCTCCCCATTTTCCCGAAATGCTTCAGTGACCTCCAAGGCCGAGAGGCGCGCAAGCTCGTGGAGTAGACCTTCCAACGCGTAACCCCTTTTGCTTCCAGTAAGACTACCCTGGAGCAACGCTATGAATTGTGCTTTGAGGTCAACCAGGGAGGTGCTGGTGGTACGATTTTCACTCTCCCGGCGCTCTTGCTCTCTGCGCTGCTCCTGAATTCGGTGGTCTCGGATTTCCTGAAGCTGTTTGAGGTGGGTGATAGCACTTTCAGCCTCCAGGCGATTTAGCTTGGCCAGCTTGACGAAGTAGTAGTCATCGAAGTGTTGCCAGGTGATGAGTGATTGGAGCATGGCTCGGAACTGGCCGAGGCCTGAGTCGGATTTGCTCGCGAGGTGGGAAAACATCGTATCGATGATGTTGGCTCGCGCCTGAGCTTTGTAGTCCCCTAGTGCCTTGATATCTGCTTTCGTACAGCTGTTGCTTTCGAAGAAACTAACGATGTCGTCTTTGGGCCAGAGCAGCTTGAGAATGCATTGCCGCATGGCCTGCTTGATATCGGATGGAAAGCTCACGGGGCATCTGCTCCTGGAAGGATGTGCTTAGTGTAGGTCTCAACTTTGAGAGCTACTACATGGCGACTTGATTAGGTATCAGAGACATGATGTCTCGGAGCACGCAAGTTCTTTGGGGGGTAACGCTCGGCTCATTTGCAGCTGGCAACACTCTCACTCTGATCCAATGCCTCGTTATGAAGCCCAACCTCCAATACTTAATCGACGGCTTCCCAGCGGGATCTCATTTCTTCAGTTTTCCAGCTTTTTGGAGCTCGGCTTTTCTGTCCCTTTCAATCGCTTCGCCAAGCCAATCGGGGACGGTCTCCACGTCGGTCTCACCGACTTTGTGAGGGATACCGTTCCAGAAGTCCACAATCGCTCCAGAGAAGCGTCTGAAATGCTCTACGGTCACCACAAGGTCGGTGTGGTCGGTGAGGTCGAGGTTTAAATCGTGTGGGAAGTGTTGATCGTCAAGCCTTGGAAAAAACTCCGGGTGGTTCTTTTTGAGTTTTTGAAGAGACGATCCCTTGCCGTGCTTGTACACGTTAACGACGTAGCGGCAAGCGCTGAGGATTCGCAGGTACTCAGCATCCGGCGGTGACAGTCTGAAGTCACTGACGAGCTCGACGATCTGATCGAAGTTTGCAGACCAGATCTTCGCTGGGACGGCGTCTCCTAGATGCCAGTGGTGTACTTCTTTGGCGATCCATGACCTCAGCTCTTTGTCCCAACCGTGAAAGATGCCAGCGATCAGGCTGAGGATGGTTTGATTGCGTAGCTCGCTGAGCAGCAAGTAGAACCCCACCCCCTCGTGGTATGCATCTTCCTCAAACGATCCTGGATCATCTCTGTCAGGGTTGAAGCGATGAGCACTCTTGGCGAGCCAATCCTCCGATGCCTGCTCCGCTTCCTCCTCCATATTTTCGAACTGGCTCAGTAGTTTTTTCTCCGCCTGCCTTACCTAGAAAAGATGAGAGTCAACCAGTGACTGCCGATGTGGCTCCCACATCATGAAAAGACAAACCGATCTCTGCTCAGTCTCGTCTCGACGGCTGTTTTCTTCACATTCCGTTTGCATGTGGTGTTCTCCATTCGCGAAATGAGCTGCTGGTACTGAAAGCTTGATGGCCCAAAATCATGATAGTACGGGCACCCGCTCACTGGAGATGACGTCGGGTCGATCTTGGTTCAGCCTGCGTTGAGGACTATCCCGCTAACCCCTGCCGGAACAGATTCTGCGCTGGACGTAACCGCAGATTTTCGAGAGGGCATTTTGAGTTGCCTCACTATTCCATGCGTGTAGCCTTCTGCACAGGCCAACGACGGTCTTACGGAGAAAGCTATGCGGTTGAAAAGAAGTGGTGTTGTCGTCCCATTACTTATTGGCGTCGTGATCAGTTTTGCGTTTCTCATAATCCAAGGTCGTGTATTTGATGTGATCGCCTGGAACTACAACTTCTGTCATGCGTTGTATGGGTTTACCTTTCCATTTTTCATGAGTTATTTCTCGTTCGAGCGTTCGGACATCAAGCGCCTAGCCTTGACCCAGACGGTTGCTCGATTTTCGGCCACGTGCTGGTTTTTCTGGCCGCTGGAGTTGATCCGCGCCATGGGGAGCTCGATCGCACGTGACTTCAGGGAGGGCGTGAGCTGGAAGCCTTCGGTGGGTGTTTTGTTCATATTGGCAGCCTCGATGGCTAACGAGATGTGGATCGACCCTATTACCAATCGCATCCCATTTACCCAGGCTTGTGGGAATTTTGTTGCTGATGTGATCGGGATGGTTGGATTTCTGGTCTTTACCTATCCGTTCACCCGCCGACAGAATCAACTACGATCGTTGCGCCACTCTTGAGTTGCTATTTGACCTAACGCGTTCAAGAAAGCTGGGGAGGGCATGGCAAGGCGTTTATTTGCTTACCCTTTCGGGTCGCGGCAGCGGGGCCGTAGCGCGGACTTTTTGCTTCGCGCTAGCTTTTCGAGCTTGTCCAAGTTGGCGCGCTGCTTGCGGCCGCGCATACACCGCTTGAGAGGCGGTTACAACGCCGGCCGCTTGCCCGCTCAAATCTAAGCGCGCTGCATTCTTAACCATGCTGGCCCAACATCGAGCTCCTCGGCACCAGGTAGAAATGCCCAATTTGAGCTGTTCGTGTGTTATGCCTAGTAGCTCCAGATGCTGTTCAGCATTTTTAAGGATCCCTTCCTTGAGCGGAACCTTAGGGGAGGGATTAACAGGGAACGCTAACGGAAAATGCTTTTGCAGCGGCCGGATTGCATCCACTGCTGGCTCTTCATTGCGTGCCTTTGCCCGCGTGGAGGCTTGTCGACTGGAGCGTGGAGCAATGTCGGGTTTTGCCTGCTCTTTTTCAGCCCGCAGGCGATCGCGTAGTTCAGCTAGCTGTTCAAAACCCATCGTCAAATCGCTGCTTGGAGGTTGGTGGCGAGGTGAAAGGATAGGGCATGCCGTGCATGGGTGCAGCTTAAACCGGGCAATCGCCGCTGATGAGTCATAGCACCTTGCCTGATACCGGCAAATTTCAGCAGGTGGCATTCATGGCGTTGAGTGAGGATGCAGCAAGTCAAAGCTACTCACTACGTGATTTCCCCGTCAGCTCAGCATTTGGAGTCGAGAACGCTCTACAAGGCCCTTAGGTGCTCGTGTTTTAATTCCCGCCTATTGGTTGGCGAAGCATCAAAGAGGGCCTGATGGAAAAGCATCAAGGAAGTGAGATACCGGCTCAAGCCCCTGAAGATAGGCATGAGCTCGATGACCAAGATGGTATCGTCGACGCAACTGTGGATCACTGGCGTACGGTCTGGTCAGACCGCAGCCGCACGGGGGAGCTTATTGCGCAGGGCCCAAGCTTCGTCCTATGGCATTCCGATACAAACGGCTTTGATGATCCGGGAGTCTTCTATCCTATCGACGCAATCGATCAGCTGATTCCGACGGAGCGAACACGTCAAATGCTGCGTGAGACGTTGGCCGCGATCGATCATGCGCGCGATCTAGCCGTCGTCTTGGTGTTGAAAGATCAAGCCGTAGCCAGGGCGCAGCTGGGCGTTATACCAAAGACAGCGGAGCGCAAGCCCCAGACTTGGTTTGAAATGACCAAGATCCGAAAGTCGTCAGTCACAGACAAAGCCTGGATCACGCTTCGTGCTAACTCGGTGCTCAGCAAGGAGGGTGAGTCTGGCGCGGAAGGTTATCTCGACGAGTACTATGGCGTCGGCTCAGTGATGTTTGATCTTGGACACCGACAGCAGGTCGCCGACGTGGGTTGGGATCAGATCGGCGGCAACGCCTTTGCCGGTGGCGAGGTAACGCAGTACAGCTGGCCAGACCGGGAAGAATCAGTAGATGTAGATTTAGCCAAGAGTTCAGGGAGCCTCACACACTCTGAGGTCGGTCAGGGAAAGCAGCTAGTTTCTCTACGAGTGCCTTTCACGAATCTGGATCTAACCTTACGTATTCAGGCACGCCTGAAGCCTGCCAATCCCAAAGCTGCCATCCCGGCTGCCGAGCGTGTAGAGCCAGAGAAGATTACCACCTACTACCGAGCGGGTGATTGGGGCAGCCATCGTGGGAACGCAGTAGGCACTGGGCTTGTAATTGAGCAGACCTTTGATAGTGCTGCGCCTACTGAGTGGCATCTGCATCAAGACTTTGTCATTTCCTTAGGGTTGCAGCGCCAAGGTGACGTTTGGTTACGACCCTCCGAAGGCTTTCAGGAGGTTGTGAGGCTGGTGCGCGATGAGGATGGAAGCCCCATCAGGATGGATGTGCGTGTTGAGCATCTTCGTGACTATCTCAAGGCTCGGGGGCTGTATCTACTGATTTCGAGCTTTCGGAGCCGCCGGCAGATTGTGGCGGATGCTTCCCATATCAAATGGGCTTCGGCAGTAGTGGAAGAGTTACAAGGCGAGGACAAGTGGCAAGGCGTGAACCACGCAATCCACGAAGGTGGAAAGCCCTTCGGCTCATCCATGGGGGTGCTTCATGTTTCTCGCACGGACATCGACGAAGATGATGAAGTACCCGTCCTGGGGCCGCCTGACGAAGAGTCCATTGTTTCGAAGAGTTGGTCGATCCAGCACACAGGCAGGAAGCTCTACGATCTGAATGGATATCTCTGGAAGACCGAAGTTGTCGAGCCTGGGCGGGTTAGCGAGCGGGTACAGGGAGAGCAGCCGCTTACGAAAGTGGATTTCGCGGTCGATGGGTCTGGGGAGCGTTTGAGCGGCGATGAATTGGAGCACTCTGGGCGCTGGCTCTGGTTCCGTCCAAATGTTACAGCTCTACTTGGAAGTTATCGCGGATCTTCACTGAGCTGGTATACCCGAGACACCGGTCGCATTGGCATTTCAGCCGAACACAGCGTCCATTTTGGCTTGAACGATCTGGGGCTGATCAACGTATACGCCAAGGATATTGGGCTGCTTCCTAGTTGGCAGCAGCGTGTCTGGGCTGGGGCAAATCTGGTGCCGGATGGTGGTTTGTCAGCGGAGTTGCGCGCCTCGCAGGCCAATGCCAATCCAGCATCCACCAAGGCTCCAGAAATGCAGCTGCGCCCGGTGTATGAGGCTCTCAACGCTTCATTTCATAGGTTAACTGGGAATCAGTTATTTGGGGCACATCACGCCCTGGATGAAATCTTTCGCCGGATTCATCGGTTCCGTGCTCTGGAGAAAGCCGGAGTGCTCGAATTGGCCAAAGATCTTGCCAGGGTGACGGTAGAGTCTCTAGACGGAGAAGCGTTGTCGGCGATTGCGCCCACTCCCCAGGGCATGAAGTCCGGTTCGGTTAAGCACTTGGAGGCTGCGTTGCAAAAGGGGTGCACCCTTGAGCAGGCGAGGGCGCTGACCAAGGTGCTGGTAGGTATCAACGAGCTTCGGCAGGCAGACGCTCATCTACCGTCGTCCGCGTTCGCACAGGCATTCGATCTGGTTGGCGTTGATCAGAAAGCTGAGCCTGTTATGCAAGGTCGTCAGATGCTGGAGTCGTTGGTCGAGTCTTTAGACGAGATGGGCAAAGTCCTGTCTCAGATACCCCGCAAGGGCAAGTAATCCTATGAGGCTACTGTCCGGAGTCCACACTTCAGTGGCGGTACTCAGGCTGGATCATATCGGCCCCTGGTCTTGCCGAAGCGTAAGCTGCATCAAGTACCTATTGAACTGGAGAAAAATTTTCAATAGGTACCGAGTCCTCCGACCTTACAAGGTAGCCTTGGGACACTCAATTCATACAGGAATACCCGAGTGTCCCACACCCCTACCGAAGCTGTTCAGCTGACCGAGACGCTGCTGCGCAGCATGATGGAAAATCTTCAGGCCAATTGCATCTGGCCAAACATCAGCAACATCATCGGCGGCATGCTCAACCGCCGTATCGAGTTGGCAGACGTGTATGAAGAAGTCTATGCCTCCTTGTCCCTGAAGCCTCGGGCTCTCTACATGTTCTGGGATGTTTTCGTGCATGCCGCTGACGGCTGGAATCCTCAAAAGAACCGAGCCGCTCGTGAGGCCCGCGAAGAGCTCGTAGGGATCAACAGTGGAATCAGCGAGCTCGCTGATCGGTTGGCAGCACTGCTGGATCGCCGTGATGAGCTTCATAACCACTGCGGGTTTAGCTCAAATGCCCACTACCACATCCTAGATGTCGTCAAGGATGCATCGGAGCACAACGATCTCTTCCAAAGCTACGTGAAAGATGACCTCGATCGAATCTGCTACCAGTATGATTTCAAATACTGGCCGGCATTGAGTGAGGTGGTTCAGGCCATCGGTATGGACGCGGAGATGGCTGAGGTGACTGCCAATGATCCGGCTACCGAGGCTGCTACTGAAAGCCGGAAATCGGGCCGTTCAGATTTCGTGAAAGCGTTCCTCGCCCGGCTGGACGACAATCGTGTCAGGGAGTGCGGCTTCATTCCCAACAGCTTCGCACTCTCGGATGGGGCTTTGGCATCGCTTGTGAACTGCGGTCTGGATTTGGCTGCTGACGAGATGGTGGATGCCGACTTCATCAAGCGTTTTCGGCAGCGGCAACGGCAGGCTAAAAAGGCCTGAACATGGCCGGTGAGATCCTGAAACAACCAAGATGAGAAACAGATACGGCTGTGGCCGGTAGGTCGCTTGAACTGATCGTTTTCCAGGTCGGTACGCAGCGAGAAACGGACGTCTGCAGTCATGCTGCCTGATCCAATCAGCGCTTATGAATGGGGATGGTCTCTGTGCATCTCTCGAACATCTCCTGATGCGGCTGCCGACGCCGAGGGCATTGAGTAGGGCGTTGCTGCCGCACTGTCGGGTGCCAGCCTAAATCAGGCACGTGAGTTCGCCGGATACTTAACATCGATAGCCGTAACGATAGGTGTTAAAGTTGCGGCGCGTTCCTAATGGGTCAACTGAATGGCCCTGACAAGACAACCAGGAAGGGAGTATCGCGTTGAGCTTTTCAAAAAAAATGACCGCCGTAATGGAGCTTTTGAAAGTTGTAAACTCTGCTGACTTAGTGAACGAAGCTTCGTTTAAATCATGGGGGGCTTCGGATGGTACTTCCGTCGTCGCCACCGACAGCGCTTCCTACTACAACGCCTTGGAGAGCTTGGCCTCTGATAATTCGAAGATCGCAAGTCGTTTCAGTCGAAAGACTATTCACAAATTTATCGAAGATCGCCTCCCGGGCTTGAAGCGATCGGGTGAAATACCGGGGTCGTCTGAGGGTTTTTTCAAAGAGCTACTAGATCAAAAGTCGACATCCATGACGGTAAGCGTGCCTGTCTCCGGGTTACGACTTGATGAAGGTATCAGATCATTCGAGCTCGCATGCTTCCGCTTTGGTTTCCTTCAGGATCTAGAGATCCCCATGGCTAACCAGTCGGGCATGTACATTAGCACGACAGTCAAGGACGTCTACGATCAGGAAATTGCTTTCCAAAAAGCTGAGAATGCTTTTCTAAACTTCTCGAAACTAATAATTTTTCTTACCGGCAAGCAAGACAAAAGCATACTTATTGAAACGGGACTTCCGCTGAAACCGGACTTGTCGCCTGAGCGGATGTATGTAAGCACTAACTCGTACCAGGTTCAGGACGAGCAAGGAAGAATCTCCTCCGCAGATATAAAAAATGTGCACATCGAAAAAATTCCTGTGAACAACGAATTTTTTACCTCCAGAGAGGTGCTCGGAAAGCTATGGGGGCTTTACGAGCGCAAGCACGCAGGAGCTAAACTAAACGATCTTGAAGCGCGAATCCTAAATGCCGCACTAGCCTTAGGAGAGTCGGCATCTACTAGAGATATCCGCAACTCCATTCTCTACACTTGCATCGCTTTGGAAATTCTATTCTCTCGTGATGACGGCGCACTTTTCCAGAAAAGCATCGGTCAAAATGTGGCAGACCTATTCGCGTTCATCGTGGCAAAGGATGCTTCAGCTCGTAAAGAAATCGCCAAGCTTACAAAAAAGGTTTACGGCATGAGATCTGCCATTGTTCACGGTGGGGACAAAGAAATGTCGAGCGAGAATTTGATCGTTAATCACTTTTTACGTGGGGCTTTGGGCGAGTTGCTCACCGCAGAACGCTTTAAAGATGTCAAACGTCTCAGTACAATTTGCGAAATGTTGTTGGATGCCCAGTACTCGTACTAGGCATACTAAGGTCGGGGCGATGATTTCGCCCTCACCTCGTAGCAGCTGGCCCGCCCCAGATTACCTCAAATGGAAAGGCGTGTAGCTCAAATTGGGTGGGTGTCGTTACCCTGAGCGTTGCGGTGAGGATGTATGTTAGCCGGACGCCTACGGCTCCAGCATTCCGTGCTTCGTCGGATCTAATTCCCCGTTGCTTCCCACCACTACGCTCCAATCTTTTCTTTGAAAGCGTTGTGGTTAAATTCAATTGGTGTCTATCGAACGGTGCCCTGTCTGCCTACAAATGCTCAATATTCCAACTCCGTTTACGTAGACCTGTGCAGTTGGCATTAAACGCCTCCCCCTTACTCAGCGTCCTTATGCTAATCGCCAAGCAGAACAAAGGGGGTAGGGCGTGCCATCGCCACGTACATGGCAAGCAGGTGCTGGGTTATCCGCTTTCGCGGCCTGAGACCTCCGTGGTTTCTTAGCCCCCCGCCCAGGGCAACAAGCTTGCGACGGAGTCTTTGTAGATATATTTCGAGCTAATGTGTCGCCGTATCCTCCAGCAATGCGCAAATCGCGGCCTCAAATTCATCATCGAGGTCAAAATTGTAGATCGCCTCTATGCCCTGCAAACGTGCCTGAACTTTCCTGGCCAACCTTTCGATGTACCCACCATACGAACTCATTGATCCGTCTCCAGTTGCTTGATGTTGGTGCGCGCCGGTGTGGTCAATACTGCCGGCTCCCATATGGGCTTGAAAGCCAGGTTATCTTTGCAGATCAGTCCGCTATGTCTTGCTTTGGAGCCTTTGCGCTGCCCTTATGATGTTAGTCTGTGGCCTTTCTCGAAGCAGCGGCGCCGGGGGGCTGGCCCGCTCAAAGCCTGCACGGAGCCTTTTTCTAGTGGATTCGCCGCCAAAAAAACCTATTCATCAGCAACCAAAGATCGCCGGGTCAAATGGCGACGATACGCGCAAATCTCCCCATAGCCTGCAGCCAGTCAATCGCGGCCTTTTTAATTTTCTCGCTAATGGCTTCCTCGACCTCGTTGGTTTTCAACAGGCCTCTGCGTGGAAAGCGGGGCTTAAGGTCGGTACGGAAGAGGGGATGAGTCTGGGTCAGAAACATGGGCTGGAGTCTGGCAGGGCTGAAGGGCTAAGCGCTGGGCACTTGGAGGGCAAAAGCGAAGGTCTGAAGGAGGGCTTCACTCAGGGGCATGCCCAAGGCTTGGACGAGGGGAGGCTTATTGTCGAATTGCGACCTGGTGCCGCCGCCACTCCCGCTGCACCGGGCGTTAAGGCGCCTGCACTTTTCAAGGACTGGCGATTTGCGATTACTCCAGAGATGGCAGAGGAGATCCGGCAGGACGTGAAGCTTTATCTTCCTGATCAACCTCCGTCTGAAGATCAGTGGAAGATGATCTTGTCCACCACTCCGACCACCTCCGTTGTTGCCGGCGCTGGTAGTGGGAAGTCCACCACCATGGTGTTGCGGCTGATCGTTCTCTATCACTATTTAAAGATAGATTTGTCGGGGCTGACTGTCGTCACCTTTACGAAAGAATCAAAGCTGGACTTCGCGAAGAAAGTCCGCGAGGTATTCGACCTCTGGGGTTATGAAGTCAGCGAGAAAAAGTCGCTGGAGATTGTTCGTACATTCCACTCTCGCATTCTTTCGTTTGCCAAAAGCATCGATGGCTTGAGTGACGTGAAGGCTTTCGAGTTTTTGGACAACAAGCCGGATGAGGATGAGCGTGACGGATCAATGTTGCAGGTCAAATTGGGTGAGATTCAGCTCGATCTGATGAACACTATTTACCAAGAGCTTTTTGAAACCGATCAAGCCTTTCGCGCGTTGATCGGGGAGCTCTATCAACGCTCCTTGCTACTGGATTCGATGGAAAAAGATCACCCTGACGTACTGCAACGTCAGGATAAAGCTTGGCAAATGGCGAGCATTGATGCTGCCTTATGTTCTCAGCTTGAAGGTATTTGGCAAGCTGCCGGACATTGGCCAATTGATGGAATAGAGCCGACTCAGAAGACCCTCCGGCTACTTGGAAAAGACTTCCAGGTCAACGGATACATCCGTGAGTATGATACCTACGTCATACTTGGGGTCGATGACACCGAGCCGGATGAACTTAAGCTTGATCACCAGTATGGCTGGTACATGCGCAAACATGTGCGTGATAAGCGGACGCTGTTTCAAGCCTTCTGCAGTCCAAAGGTTGTCTACTTGAACAGCTACGTCGATGCCACGCAGTCGGTTGCAGCGCTCAAAGGTCGTGTGAATGGATGCCCGAAATTTCGGTACAAGGTGACGGGCGAGATCAGCTCCAGCTACATTCTGGAGGCTTTTTTCTCCACGGCCTCCTTCATCGAAAACCTGGGGTTGGACGCCATCGAGGCAGTGAAAAACATGGCCTTTTACGAGGGTGAGCCCGATGCGCCATTTTTCTACGCCATGAGCATTTACTGGGCTACTTTCAACAATCGACTGCTGGAGATGAGCCCACCTGTAATGACGTTCAACAGTATGTTCGCAATGTTTAGCGAACGTGGTCAGAAAAATTTCCGGGCAGTGCCAGACAGCGTACTTCGTCCGATGACGACGCTGCTCATTGACGAGTTTCAGGATGTCGGGGCGAACACGATCTCGTGGGTGAGGGCGACATTTCGCGAAATCGAGCGGCGCGGGCTTACCGCTAAGACTTTCGGCGCACCCGCTTATGCATCACTGATGGCAGTGGGAGACGACTGGCAAAGCATCTACGGATGGCGCGGGAGCTCTCCGCGTTTTCTGACGGAGTTCGACAAGGAATTTCAGTCGCCGAAGCATACACAGGTGTTCATGCAAGAGAACCACCGCTCCCATCAAATGGTGGTGGACGCGGCTGAAGCAATCGTTAACCAGACGCCTGGTTTTGACAACAAACACGGTGTTGCTGTCAATAAACGTGTTATCGGCAATCAAGTGCCGGTCGAGGTTCGAGAAGTGGATTGGGCACACCTTGTCGAGATGGCCGAACACCATTACGACAGCGGGCGCTCGATCTTGGTGCTTTACCGCAAACGCGATACCAAGGCAGATGCCCAAACAAAGCTCAGGGAGGTTCTTGAGAGAGCCCGAACAGACAAGCGAGCCAAGGCCATCAAATTTTTGACCTACCATTCCTCGAAGGGCTTGCAGGCTGATGCAGTCTTTTTACTGGGGGATTGTGAGGTCACCACTTCATCCCCTTCCAAAAATGATTTCTATAGCCAAGCCGGTATGGCAAGCCCAGGAGATGAATATGGTTACGATAAGGCGCAGCAACACGAGGCGCTGCGAACAGCCTACGTCGCCATCACTCGGGCCGTCACATACTGCTATTGGTATATTTCTTGGGAAGAAAAGGTGCCTGCGTCTGAGAAGGCGAGTCGTTACATTAAGGGGCGTGAGGCTTACTGGAATGTCGTGACCCCGCGCCCTGCTCCCACACCGGATGGAATCAAACGCAAAGCCGGAAAGGGCGCTAGCTGAGCCCTGTTTGACCTCCCTGTGAGCATCACGGAAACCTACAGGACGGATTAAGCGCGGTGACTGGTCAGGAGGTTTGAGCGATATCCTCTTCTAGCTCCCGCACCGCCTTGCTGACTTTGATTTCAAATCGTCGCTCCACCTCAGCTTCACTCAGCTTGAGAGCGTCATCGCCAAGCCACATGGCAAGCATCTCGCGCTTCTGGCTGACCTTGAGGGCATCAAGGTTCGGGATGTAGCCGTTATTGGCTTTCATCCCCCGCTGCAGCTCGTAGAAGGTCTTGATCAGAGACTTCGGGTGGATCTCACCGCTTGGGCAAAATCGATTTGTAAGCTTCCTGACCGTGTGATTGATGGCTCGCAGCTGAGAAGTGGTAGTGATCTGGCAAAAGTAGGCAGCCCATCCCAGGCGCTTGCCTTTGAATATGCAGCCTGTGATCCTGAGATTCAGCTTCCATTGGCAATAGGCAACGGCCCGCTCCTTATCAGCAGGACGTCGTGCTGTTAAAAGTTTGTGCCGGTACGCCGTGAAGATTTTGGCGATCGAAGACTCGAATCTGAGAATGCTCTCGTGGCGAATGAGAACTTCGCCGATCTGAATCTGGTATCCGAGAAAGCTAAAGGGGTCGGTCAAACTCTCTACCTTGGACTTCGATCCCGCTTCGAAACCATGGGGATTGAGCCCCATGGTTTTCAGTTCTGCTATCAGCTCGTTAGCCGTAGAACGGGCCACGCCCGCCGCCCCCAAAATCAGGATGTCGTCAACGTAACGCTTGTACCAAATTCCCGTCCGAGACCCGAAGAGGGTATCAATGCCTTGCAGCGCAATCTCCGCCAGCACATTTGAAATGGCGAGGCCTTGCGGTACACCGACGCTTGGACGATCGGCCCCTTTACTTCCCTTGGATTCGGACACGGTGGGTGTTGTGAGCGCGTTGGTAATCAGCTGTCTGAATTCGGGTTTCTGGATTTTTTTGCGCGTTGCAGCTGCTACCAGTTGATGAGGAATGGATGGGTAAAAGCTCTTAAGGTCTATCTTGGCGTATTCGGCATACAAGCCCGAACTGAGCGCAGTTTTTAAGGACTCGATTACAATCTGAGGGAGGGTGAGTTTGGCCGTGGGGAAAACGTCAGATAGGCAATTGCATAACGCGCGCAGGACGATTCTGTCTCTGGCGGTTGGAATGGATATCTGTCGAGGTGGGGACGAGGCACCTTTGAGGATCAGTTTTTCCTTATATGCCGTGAAACTGTACTCCCCCCGGTGAACCTTCTTGATTATGTGATCAAGCTCAGCGGTCAAGTGCTTATCGAGGTTAGCCGGGCGCACTCGGTCGAGGCCGATAGCCCCGGAGTTTTTGATCCTGTCGGTGTAGATTTCCTGAAGACGCTTTCGGGTGAAGATTTTCTTAAAACTTCTGGCCGCGCTCATGGCTGCTTCCAGAAGGCATAGAGGCCTGCCAGCACGGGAAGAACATACAGCAGCGTCGTGATGAGAAATCGCATAGTCAGCCAGAGCGCGGCGGAGAAATACTCATAGCCTGTGAGCGGTCGAGTAGTGGGGCCGTTCGCAAAAACACGTGCGATTCGATCATCGATTTCCCGATGATTTTCAGATTCAGCGAGCAGTTCGTCATATCTGCTGATCTGTTCGGGTGTTGGCGGATGGGGTGGGGAGGTGGGCGAGCCGTCGGGCAGTCCCCGATGAAGCTTCTGCAGCGCAAGATAGTTAGTGCGCATCAGCATCGCGCGGCCCCTAAAGTCGCGGTTCGCAACCGCAAGTGAAATTCCCAGCAGGGCAACCGAAAGGATCGTCGCCATGACATCGGTATCTGGGCCAAGGATCGTGCTGTGTCTGATGGTCAGCACCCCCAACGCCGTGCTGAGGATCGCGTACCATACCAGCAAGAGCTGTGAGTGAAAGTCCAGCCACTCCAGGCGCTTATGGGCCTGAATACGTGCCTTGTAAGTGAACCAGACGCTATCCTTTTTCAAGCACATCTCTCCATAGAATTTGGTGAAGAGGCGGGGGGATTTGAGTACCGTTGAACATCCCATAGGGATCAGTGGGCCGAAGCCCAACAGCCGAGGCTGTTAATTATCAGAACCGCCCTCGTTCGCACGAGAGGAAATACCCACCCCTTCTCGACTGATTTTACAGTGCTATTAGTAGGCAGTGGAAGCCTCCCAGAGCTTGAACACTCCAGCCGGCCTCATTATGAATGGCCTCAGCGTTTCACGCTGCTCGGCTACATGAACCTCCTTCGCCCCGAGGTTCGACAGGATGTCTTGAGACATCTTGAGTTTTGGCCATGCGGTAGAGCGCTAAGCGTTGCTATGGAGATATGACACTAGCTACGCCTCCCATCGCAGGGCCCTGCCGATTCGGCTATGGCCGCTTAACGGCCCTGATAGCGCGGATAAGCTCGTGGAGAGCCCGACGCGTGCGTCAGTTTTCATCGACGTTTACCTACTGACTGCCGATCCGACATACCTCAACTTGGTACCCCATAGCGGTCAGGCGCTGCGCGAACTGCCTGAAATTCACCTTCGAGAAGAAAGGCATGTGCAAGTCCCGGTTTGTTTGCATGATGGCAAATACGATCTTATTTCTTGGTTGGGCTGCAGAGTTGAACGCAAACTGAAACTCCCCAAGCAGGGCGAGATGGGCATTGACCTGCACTGTCACGTCGGGGTCATTGATGAGCGCCTCGGCAGAAACGTACGCTTGTGAGAAAAGATGACTCAGAACGCTGGAAGACGAATATTTTTTGACATGGATGATGTGGTTGTCTGGAGTGAGCAGGTCACAGAACTCAAATGGACTAGAAGCGCCGCTCAACCGAACTAATTTTTGATCCAGCAGAAAAAAATTAATGTTGTCAGCGACCCGACGCAGGTACGGGCCCTCATGGTCGGTTCCATATACCGGAAATTGCAAGTCGGACGGAATGGCCGAAGCGAAGTATCGGTTCACTCCCTCGGTGTAGTCGCGGTCAATCTGATACCAATCCCCCTCGCTGAGCAGGTAGATCTTGTTGTCCAACTCAATCTCCGCCTCTAGACAGCTATACATTGGCCATACCGCAATTTTTTGCTCGTCCGCACCGTACAAGTAGATGCGTTCGGAGTTCAGTGATTGGAGAGTGATCTGACCTACCATTTGCTTGGCCTGTAAGGCTTGCTGGAGATCTAGGTCAAAGGCAATTGCTGGGCCATTCATCGACCGAGAATTGTGCTTGCGATATCCGAAGCCGCTTACGTCATCAGGCAGCATTATGGGCGGCGCTGCCCTCACTCGTTCGAAGTCATTTGCGTTCACAGCAGTTACGAGCTGATCATCGAGCTGCCCCACAAGGGTTGCATCTCGCACAGGGACGATGAAATCCATCCACGGGTATCTCTCTTTGCATGTTTCGTCCCCGTAGGCGTTCAATAGGCGAGCAGCGATCTCTGGGAATTCCTCCAAAGTGACATCCGAGTGAAGAGCCAGAGAGTCAGAACCGCTGACGTAGTCGCCATCGTCTTGATAGTTTTGGACGATCCCTGTAAGGGATTTCAGAATCTCTGAGTCGAACTTGAACTCGAACTCTGAAATGGACAGACGCTTGGAAGATTGTGCCTTGGAACGCAAAGGAGTCCGGTCAATATTAGATTTTTCAAGCGACTTGATAAGCAGAGGATCAGTGAGGCTCAGCGCTGTTCGTAGGCCGAAGTAGCGCTCAATCCCAAGCCCATCAATCAGGTGCCGGGCATGGCCAAATGTGAAGCAGAATATCCGGCCTTGAACCGCCATCACTAATAGGGCTTTTAATGACCTCCCCCTTAAATCCAGTTGCGCCACTTCCTCAACGTTATTGAACAGCTGAGTCCATTTAGGATGTGATGGATTCGTTTCATGGTAGAAAAGACAGTCTATCCCATTCAAAGAAAATGAGATGGGTTGCAAAGTGACGTCATCTGACAGAGCATCAAGAACTGTTCGTCCTGCTTTTAGCAAAAAAACGTTGATAGTGATCTTCATAAGTCCTCCCTAACTGATCGCACTTACACAAAATCGATACTGGCCATTTGGGCATCCAGCCGACTGGCCTGGAGATTAGCTGAGCAAACTGGGAAGGTATGGTGATAAACGAGTTTTTCTTCTATCCGTGATTTCAAGCGTGAGCGGCGAGCTTTGTCTTGGAGCGCGAGCAGAACGCATGGATCCGCACATTGTCGATGGCGCTTGTTGGTGTGCGGTTGCCCCATCTCCCTAGGGCCGAAGGGACATGCTAATGTCCAATAATAACTTCACTAAAGGGGCGGGTATGGCACGGGTCTTTTTTTCGTACAGCCATGAGGATGAGCTGCTACGAGACCAGTTGGAAAAGCACTTGGCGTCCCTCAAGCATGAGGGCTACGTGGAGTCCTGGCACGATCGCAGGATTCTTCCTGGCGAGGATCTCAGCGCTACGATAGACGCCCAGATCAACACTGCGGAAGTCATCTTGCTACTGGTGAGCGCGAGCTTCCTGAGCTCTCATTATTGCTACTCCATCGAAATGAAGCGGGCGCTTGAACGCCAGGCTAGTGGGGAGTGCAAAGTCGTGCCAATAATTTTGAGAGCCTGTGATTGGAGCCATAGCCCATTGGGTGGACTGCTGGCCATCCCCAGGGATGCAAAGCCGATCACGAGCTGGACTAACCCTGACGAGGCCTACACTGATGTGGTTCGGCATATACGCGCGCTTCTCCAGGCTGGATCAGAGAAATCTAGCCCGCTAGCTAGACCGGGATCAGCAGCACAGCCGTCCCTAGTTACTTCGGCCACCGCAGCGATGTCGGCACCGCGCTCTAGCAATCTGAGGCTTCGCAAGAGCTTTACTGATTTCGATAAAGACCAGTTCGCGCATGGGAGCTTTGATTACATCCAGCGTTTTTTTGAGAATTCCCTCGCGGAGCTCCAAGCACGTAACCCGGGCATCCAGGGGACACTGCGGAAAGTCAGTGATGTGCGGTTCACCGCATCCATCTACCGTGATGGGAAGGCCATTGTAGAGTGCGCGATCGCTATTGGCGAAAACTACGATCGAAACAGCATTACATATTCGGGCCAGCTGACAGGAAATAGCTATAACGAGATTCTCTCGGTGGATGCTGACGACCAAGCAGTCTTTTTCAAGACATTGATGAGCTCAGCGTTCACAGGCCGCACAAGTAAATTGAGCCAGGAAGGGGCCGCAGAAATGTTCTGGGAACGTCTCTTGGAACGGCTGCAGCGTTAGCCGACCTCTGGGGACGAAGGCGGGCGTTCAGCTTGTGGCAGCAATGTCAGCAGCTCCGCTCCCGGCCCGAAAGGCCGGCGAATGGCATATCCCCGCGTCTTTTTACCAAGCGCTAGCTGTAACGGTTCAGCCACCAGGCTCACTATGGACTCTCCATTGACACATCTATGCAGATGTCTGAGACCTAGGGCTGTTTCAAGCTTGGCTGAATGCAGGAGTTGATACCCGCCATGCCAAATACGCCTCTCTCTGACTCAAGCCTTAAGCCATGCCGCGTAGCAAAGCTACGATATGCGCTTAACTGAGCTATGAACGGTGACTTGGCTTGCTCATAGTGCTAAGCACGACTTTAGCGCCAGTGCCGCTGAACCGTCGATCTTGGAATACCCAGATCCCTAGCAACCTCCACCTGGCTCAACCCCTTGGCCTTAAGTTCCTGGACTTGGGTGCGCGTAAAAGCAGCCCGGGCACTAGTCGGGTGAGGGCTATCGGTACCTTGCGCCGATGCTGGCGGAACCGTATCGATCAGCCCAAGACGCTCTAACTCGTCAATTGCCTGCGTCAGGACAGCTCTAGGCGTAGCGCCCGAGTCAGACGCTGCGGCAGCAGCCAGCAGCGCGGAAGGCGACAAACCAAGCGCCAAGGCCAGATCGCCGGCGACCTTAATGGTAGGACTTGTCTTAGACGCTTCGAGTTGACTGACATGGGACGCAGCCACAGCGCCGCTCACGTCTTTCTGGCTAAGCCCTTTTGTAACCCGTATCCACCGCAGCGCCGCCGCAAAGCCTTCCTGTATCGACATTCTGCCGTCTCAAAAGCTGACGGTATGCCGCGTTTGCCTGCGACCAAACAAATCTATATATCGACCTGATTGGGCATTGCCATTATTGGTACGGCTAGTCGTGCCCATTAAGAGGACAAGACCTTCGACTCAAGACCTCCGGCGAGATCACGCCCGGGATCTCTCAAGGCTGAAGGGTTCACGCCACGTATAGCAACTCACAGCACACCAGCCTAGGCACTAAGGAAGGCCAGATGTCAGATCTGAAAAAAATCACGGTAACGATCAAGAATTATGATTCTCACGCTTCTCAAGCCGCTGCGACTCTCTACAAAAAAGTTAGGCTCTTAGATCAGGCTGGCAGAATCTTCTATTACAAAGACCTGATCGTGCCGAGATACCTAGAACGCAAAGGGGCGATGACTCAGGATGTGCCAAGAACTTGGTTTATCAAACACATCGGTAAATCCGCAGTCGTGGTGGTTGCTTTTGAAACCAAAGACGGGACGGTCGAATACGACCTTGATGAAGTCCGCGACCTTGCAAGATCCGGATTTGTGGCCGGAATCATGTATGGGGTTCTAGCCATCCCGTCTGGTTTTATCGCTGGTATTGCCACCTTTGGTATCGGACTGGCGATCATTCCCATGGGTCTGTATTTTGCCTATAGAAATATTTTCAAGATTCCGGCAAGTTTGAGCCGGAAGCAGTTGCTGCAAGACCTCTCGCTTCATGGTGTTCAGGTGGGCGAGGGCTGGGCGCGGTAGGGCTGGTCGGCACATTCACTGGCAGTGCCCGACGATACATACGATTTTGCCGCGGGTAGGGTCAGAAAAAGCTTAGGTCGACTTGGGCATCTTACTATTGAGGGGGGCATTCGTGCCTTTGGATTGGCTGCATGAGTCTGGTTGCTTGCCACCTTCTGAGAGAACTGAAGGTGCCTATTCGACGCTGAGCGGTTGGGTTATGAAAGGCGCTGTGATGTCCTTCTTTAACGATTGATTTGCATGAAGGTTGCCCTGATAGCCCGTGCCCCGCACCAAGGCTCCTCTGCCAATTCGAAGTCAGCGTCTGATACCTACCCACACTCAATCCTCTCGCCAGTACCGCGTCACCGTAGATTTCCCGATGCCCAGCATTCTCACAACATCTACATGCCTATGCCCTGCAGCTTTGAGCTTCTGCACCTCCGCACGCGTGTTGGCTGACTTTTGTGAAACCGGATGAGTTGACTTGGGGGAGAATTGAGAAATGTCCACGTCAAGCAGCCCGAGAGACTCAAGTTCTCTGAGGGCTTCGTTGAGAACCTGACGGGGTGTGATCTTTTCCTGCACCGCGACAACAGTGGCCACGAACGACGTCGTAGTCAGCCGCAGGGCCTCGGCAACCCGCTGGGTTGTCTCTAATGTTGGGCTGTTCTGGCCAGATTCCAGCTGACTAATTCGGGCCTGGCTGAGCTCGGTAGACACTTCTTGCTGCAAGAGCTTGTGGTGCTCTCTAAGGAGCTTCATCGCTGCTGCGAACGCTTGGCGTAGCGACATCATCAGTGTTCTCGTGCAAACGCAATGATATGCCGGGTTTGCCAATGCCCACTCAAATCTATATATTGATTTTAACGGGCATGACGGTAGGGGGCTTCCGCCAAGAGCTGCCCCGATGCCGCCCCAGCTCCGGATGGGGCGCGGAGGCAATGGCTGAGACCGGATGGTCAAATATCAATTATCTGGTAAATCGAATTTAAGCATGTCTTCTGGCAGGGCACATGAACATCTGTGTCCTAGCTCAAGCGGGATTGCAGACGTATCAATCGACATTGGGAACGCTGATGAAGCTGAGGATCTATTCAGACCTGCACCATGAGTTCGCCCGCTTTGACCCTCCCGCGATCGAGCCAGCGGTCGACCTCGTGATTTTAGCCGGTGACATCGACAAGAGGGCGAGGGGGGTGAAGTGGGCCAATGAGACTTTCGCCTGCCCGGTCGCATACGTGTGCGGTAATCATGAGTATTACGACGGCCACATCGATCGGACGCTCGAAAAGATGAAAGATGCAGCGGCCGGCCATGTGCACGTGCTCGAAAATGAAACCCTGGTGCATGGCAACGTCAGAATTTTAGGTACCACTGGATGGACAGACTTTTCATCAAGCGGCGACCAAATGGCGGCCTCCAGCTTGGCTAGGGCATCTATGAACGACTTTAAATACATTCGCGTCGAAAACTTTCGACGTCTTCGCCCGGACGACCTGATCTCCCGCAACCACCGGGCAAAAAAATGGCTAACCGATGAGCTCAACAAGTCATTCAACGGCAAAACAATCGTCGTTACCCACCATGCTCCATGTCCAGCTGTGAGCGGATCTACACATGAGGGGCATCTTACTGCGGCGTACACTAACGACTGGCCTCACCTCATAGAACATGCGGATCTCTGGGTGTTTGGACACACGCACGAAGCGGTCGACATCGAGCTGGGAGGCTGCCGAATTATCTCTAACCCGCGCGGATATCCCGGTGAGTCAACGGGCTTCCGTCCCTTGCTTGAAATAGAGATCTAAGGAGCGCTTGCATTTGAAATCAAACTTAACGGCAGCTGCCGGCGGTGCACCTTTACGATCCGAACCGCCGAACACGTCCGACTTGCCAAAGGAGGTTATCCAAGCGATGGCCCATGACTGGGGTGTCCTAGTGGATGCCTACCTGGTGAATGCGGCCCGCATCGGCAATCGGTACGCGGCAACCGTCTTCTGTGATCAATCGGGAACATTGTTAGACGGCATGACAGTAGCAACTCGCTCGGTACGTCAGATTGCTGCTCGAGGAAGCCACATATTGCTCCAGACCGTCGACGGCAAGGATCACTACGTCGTCGTGACCGAGCAGGGAGTAGGGGGGCGAACCCATGGCTACGACAGTTGATTGGCCAGCGAAAGTTCTCGTTGCGGCAGCTATCAAATTCGAAGCCCTGTCAGTGCTTTTCTGCGAAGGCCTGAGGTCGACTACCCGTGCTTGGTTGGGAGGGTGTACGTGGATCACAGTGGCAGATTTCAAAATGGACGTTTGATCCGAACATCCCGAATCAGGAGGGTTAAGGAGCAGCAGGGCTGGACGATTGTGATTACTTTCTCCGGCAGTCATTACCTGCTGATTGAGGACGAAGGCGAACCCTGTTTTGCAGTTGGCAGCCTTCTGATTCCGGGCACGGTGGTTAACGGCATTGTGCACTGAAACGCACGTAGCGGGAGGGACAGGTACGCGTGATGATCTCGCCCGCTGAAGAGCATAGCGAGCGTCCCGAAAAGGCTAAATGAAAATAGGAGCGACGATGGAGGGTTTTGATATAGGCCAAATGATCGGCCCAAGCACATTCATTGCAGCAGGCCGAATTGAGCTGGATGAGGCAATTAGGATTACCCAAGAGCGATTTCCAGGCCGAAGCTTCTGCATCCCAAGGGAGTGGGTGTGGCTTGACCTTAATGCGCCTGATCTTGTTGTAGAAGAGCTGGCGGCTGAAGGGAAGAAGCCGACCATGCTGCTGGTTTTCGATACGGTGTACGACAGCTCCACTACGACCTCGTCGCATTGGTTTCGTACGACGCCGATGATCAGTTTTACTGACGACATGTTTTTCCAAACTGAAAACAAGCTTTATGTCTTGCTCGGGAATGGGCGCCGGACGTCCATGTCTTTGTCAGCTGTTGTGCGATTGTTTTGAAGCGTAGCGGAGGGCAAGGGTGATGATTCTGGTCGGGATTGCTCACAAGGAGCTAATTAAATGATTGCTGCAGTGGTGCTCGATGCATTCGGGACAATCCTTCGCATCAATCGCCCGACTAACCCTTACCGGGAGCTACTCAGGGAGGGCCGTCGACAAGGGGTTGTTTTAGGCTCAAAAAGCATTGGTTCTGTAATGACGACAAACCTGCCATTCGACGAGATGGCATCATTTCTAGGCATTGAGCTAACCCTGCAGCAGAGGGGGAAAATGAATCGGGCAATGGAGCAGGAGCTTGCGTCAATTGAGGCCTATTCCGACGCTGTTGAGGCAGTGTCACGTCTACGAGACGCGGGGTTGAGGCTCGGTATCTGTTCAAATTTAGGCGCGCCTTACGGGCCTGTAGTCAGGCGCCTGTTTCCGGAAATGGACGGGTACGCGTTCAGCTTCGAACTTGGCGTTATGAAGCCCGAACCCTCAATTTACCGATCGATTTGCAGCCAAATGGACGTCGAGCCAGGGCATGTATTTGGCGGTGAGCGGGGGCGGGTAGTGATGATTGGTGATTCAAAGAGATGTGACCAGGATGGGCCGAGGTTGGTCGGGATGATCGGGCTACGCCTTGACCGTAAAGGTCGGGGGGCTGTCAATAATCTCCTGCAATTTGCCGAGCTAGTAATAGGCCGTGAGGGCGAAATATAGCTTCATGAGCCGCTGTCTGCACCGGATTGAGCTTTTCGGGCAGCTAGCGAGGCCAGCTCAGAATCACCGATCGGTGATCCCTTCTTACGGCCGGGATGGGACGCTCATCGTCGCAGCAGCGGCGTAAAACTACGTATGTCAGCACCACTGGGCGCGGGCTTGCTTGGCTGCGGATTGAAAATTCCGATCCTTTTCGCCGATTAAGCTACGCTTTAGCGCTAAATTGATTTAGCGAGACAGGGATCGTCTAAATGTGAAGCGAATACTTCTTCTAAGTGGCCCGATTGCGAGTGGCAAGACGTCAATTTCTGCCGCCCTAAAAGAATTCCATGGGTTTGTTTCCATCAGCAGTGGCTCCTTTCTGCGCGCGCAGTTGGCTGCCCGCAATGAGCCACTTGATCGTCATCGCCTCCAAGAGCTCGGTGACTCCCTCGATATGTCGACTGACTTCTCCTGGCTCATAGAATCTGTGGCAAGCCCGGCCATCCACGGTCGGCCAGCCGTTGAGAACTGGTTGCTGGATGCCGTGCGCAAGCCCCGTCAGGTTGAGTTATTCAGAATCCGTTTCGGCGATGCGGTGAAACACGTACACATCTGCGCGCCCGAGTCTGTCCTGCAGCAGAGGTACGTTGCACGCGGCACAGCTGATCTCAACGAATACATCGCCAGCGTGGCGCATCCCAATGAGCAGAGCGCACGTTCGCTCTCCGGTTTTGCGGACATAGTTCTCGATACACATACGTACACCCCGTTTCGAATTGCGGATCAGATAATGAAAGTCTGGGAGATGTAGCACATGGAAACTCGGCAGATCGTGGTGATCAGCGGCAAGACCTGTAGCGGCAAGAGTGGATTGGCCAGCTTGTTGGAGAAGGAATTCGGCTTCACCGTGGTTTTCGATCGTCGAGCCATCGATGATCCCGACTGGCGCCTTCGTATCGCGCAACCCGACATCTCTGATCGTCGTCACGAAGCGGAAGAAATTGATCAGTGGATGCTTCGGGAAACCCGAGCAATGTGCGAGCAGGAAAAAGGTGGCCGTCCTTTAGTGGTTGATCACCTGAATACCCCCGCGCAGGTATTGGATTTTCGACAGGCCTTTGGAGCGAACCTAGTGCATGTGCACCTCTATGCAAGCGACGCAACGCTCCATGCGCGTTACGCAAAGCGAATCGAGGGACAAGCCAATCCATTGTCCTACGATGAGGTAAACCAACTCAAGGAGCAGGCAGATATCCAGGCGCTCAAGGATGATGCGGACGTGCGGGTCTACACCGAGCGTTCGGACTCCAACGACACGCTTGTACGGGTGGCCGCGCGGCTGCATTTGTACACGCCGCCCGAAATTAGATGCGTGGATGTGCTGATCGGCGGGCAGTACGGCAGCGAAGGGAAGGGCAATATTGTCTCCTACCTTGCGCGCGAGTACGACGTAATGATCCGCGTCGGTGGGCCCAATGCCGGACATACGGTTGCTAGTTCTGCTGGCCCCTATATCTACCACCATCTGCCCTCAGGTTCGCGAGATGTGACGGCACGTTTGCTTCTCGGCCCTGGCATGACGATTCATCTACCTGGGCTTTTGAAGGAAATCAATGAGTGCGGTATTGGTGAAGATCGTCTTTTCATTGATCCGCAGGCCACGATAATCGATGAGGATGATATCGCTACGGAGAGGGGTGGGCATCTGGTCTCGACCATTGCATCAACAGGCAGCGGAAGTGGAGCAGCCGCTGCCCGGCGTATTTTGAGCAGGGGTAAGGAGATCCGGCTCGCACGAGATGTTGAGGAGCTTCGTCCATACGTTGGCACTCCCGGGAATTACCACGGTTGCACGTTAGACCGTTTGGAGGAGGCCTACAGCAGCGGCCATTCAATTTTGCTGGAGGGCACCCAGGGTAGCGGGTTGAGTATTTTCCACGGTGATTACCCTCATGTGACGTCCAGGGACACGAACGTTGCGGGATGCTTGGCTGAGGCTGGGATATCGCCCAGCAGGATCCGCAAGATACTAATGGTGATTCGGCCCATGCCTATTCGTGTCGGCGACCCGGATGGTGAGGCTGGCCATACCTCCGGCACGCTCAAACATGCGACCACTTTTGATGCCATCGCCGCATTTGCGGGTCTTGAAGCCGATGCACTGAACGCTGCCGAGAAAACCTCCACCACCAAGCGCAGCCGGCGGGTCGGATGGTTCGAATGGGATCAATTTCGAAAAGCGTGCGCCCTGAATGCCCCAACGGATATCGTCCTGACATTTGCCGATTATCTTAAGTCCTCCAATAGCAAGGCGCGCAGGTTCGAGCAGCTCGATCCGGAGACGATCAAATTCGTCGAGGAGCTGGAGCGTGTTTCCCAAGCCCCCGTTTCGCTGATCAATACCCGATTTTCCAAAGACTCCGGTGCAAGCGATTTACGCTCGCTGATTGACCGGCGGAACTGGACTGCACGTTCTGACAGGAGATGACAGATGGATCTGAATAAGCTGATCGAGCTTTACCCTCGCGTGTATCACATGGCCGAGCGTGGGGCTTGGGATAGCATTCGCACGCTTGGATTGATGAGCACTACGGCGGTCTTGGATCACCTCGCAGTGGGGGATGGTGCGCGCGCTCAGTATGAGAGTGAGCATCGCGGTCACAAGATGGATGTAAAGGCAGGTGACCCCTCCAACATCGTGCTTCGCGATCAGAAGCCCATGCCAGAAGACCGGCTGATTAAAGCGCTCACAAATGGCACGACCCCGCGTCAGTGGTATGAGCTGATCAACCGCAAGGTCTTTTTCTGGGCGGAGGAGGCGCGCCTTCACGTTTTGCTCGGCGCTCGCGACTATCGAAAACTTGAACATGACGTCCTAACGCTCGATTCGTCGAGCTTCATCCCCGCCTATGCCGAGGCCATCTGGCTTTGTCACATGAACTCGGGCAATACCTGGCCCATGCCGCACCGTCGCAGCACGGACGTCTTCTGCAGAATTGCGGACTATCCGGTGACGCGCACTGGAAAACCTGTAAAGCCTGTTGTCGAGCTAGTTGTCGATTATGCCGTTCCCGACATCGCAAAGTATGTGGTGGACGTTCGCAGGATGCAGGGCAGTGAGGTACTAGACGTCATTGGTTAAAGCACATCTATGGGGCGGGGAAGACATGCCGCGAAAGCGTTTAGCCGCTCGTGTGTTAGTGATCAGTTCGGATATTCGACTGCTGCTGTTCAAGGTTCACTACCATGCAGGTGCCTTGGCGGGCAGGAGCTACTGGGCGACACCCGGCGGAAAGCTCAAGGAAAACGAGTCGTTTGAGGCGGCGGCGGTTCGTGAGCTTTTTGAGGAGACTGGCATTGCCGTCCCATCCGTGGGGCGCTGCGTCGCGCGCAGGGAGTTTCAATGGCAGATGGCTGATGGCGAGTATGTGCTTGCGACCGAAAAATTCTATGTGGTGCGCTCGGATGCCGAACATTGCTCCTGCGCCGAGTGGAGTGAGCGAGAGCGCGATGCCGTGTGTGAGGCGAGGTGGTGGTCATCAGCGGAACTTGCAGCTTGCCGGGAAGAGATTTTTCCGCCGGATTTGTCCACGCTGTTTAGCAGCGTCTTGCTCATGGCGGCGGATGAGCCTTGATGGGGGGCCAATGACCGGTCAGTGTGATCGGCTTGGTCGCGCAAAAGCATCCAGCACAAAAAAAGCCGCCCGGAGGCGGCTTTTCGAGTGATCGCAGTCACGGAGGGTTTAGAGGCTTTGCAGGCTCCAACTGCTTGAGGCAACAACCTCGCCGTTGAGCATCTTGCGAGCACGTGCGGCCAGAGATTCACGAACCTCTTCGCCGGTGAGTTCACGGCGCTCGGTGGAGTTGGAGCGTGTCGGCTTGCGAACCAGTTTCGCTCGTAGCTCAGTTCTCATCATCAATCTCCTATTCGGGCGTAACGCCATCCTGATCGACATAGCGATCTTCTAATGATGCTAGCATCTTACCAAGGTGGTAGCAAACAGGGTTCATAAGCTGCACGAACAGTTCGGCACGATCCTTGGTTGTCAGCATTTCTTCAAGACTTCTGCTGACGTTCAGCACACCCATCAGTTTTTCCTTATAGTAAATCGGTAGGCTGATTAGCGATTTTGCGTGTTCCAAGTTCTGATAGTAGCGGGTGATTTGCTCTTCGTAACGCGGACTGATTTCTTTGTCCTTCTTCTTTTCAGCCTCAAACCATCGCTTGACCGCCGCCTGTACGTCCGCCAAGTAGATGGGCTGGCCGGTTGCGGCAGCTTGTGGGGCCCCAGGCAGGTTCGGCTGATGATAGGTGTGCAGAAAATCCTGTTTGTACGTGAAGGGCAGGCAGATCTGCTCAACGCTCGAGTCTGGCTGGTCGGGGTGCAGTGATTCGACTGAAAACCCCTTGTCTTGGATGAACAGGATGCCTGTACAGCGCTGCACAGCCACTTCGTACGATTGGTTGTGAAGGAAAAACTCGTATTGAAGAATCCAGTCCTCCAGGCTCTGCTTGTCGTCGATGGTTCCCACTGCTTCGGCCTGAGCCACCTGGGCCCCGGCTGGATCCGCAGTGGCAGGGTCTTCAAGTCCCAGGTCGACAATGGGAGAAATGGCGATTTCATCGCTGTAAAGCACGCGCATGATGTTGGCGTGGTACGTCACGAACCTATAAGAGGCTGATATGTCGTCCCATGTTCTGGCCAAGCTGAGCACGCCGGACATCATGGTTTGCATGCGTTTGATAATGACCTCGTCACTCAGCGAGGCCATCTCGTTCTTGGTCAGCCTTCTGAGCTTGCCAATTTCGCGAAGTGTTTCGACGTAATCGTTCATGAACTGACGAGGGGGGAGGCTGGTCAATCGGCCCTCCATCGCGGTGTTCTCTTGCTTGAGCAGGGCCTCTTTCTGCGCCGCAAGCACCGTGAGCTCGGCCTCTTTGCGCAACGCCAAGTCCGCCAATCCTCGCTCACGAAGCCAGACCATTAACAGTGCCCCCACAGTCAGGATCAGCGCAATAATTAAGTGCCAGTAGGTCTTCGGCGGGTCGGTATTCTCGGGCCTCATGCCCAACAGCTCCTGACATTGGGCATAGATCGGGGAGCTGCAGACCGAGATGTAGCCCGCACTCAGCACTGAGAACAGGGTTAGGACGATTGAACCGAGGGGGCTCGAAAAAAACCTGGAGGTAAAAAGTCTGAATTGACTGTCAACGGCCATGACCAGAACATCCTTTTACTGTATCGGCGCGGCAGGGAGGGCGGCGCTCACTCGGGGTGTGGCCATCATATCGAAATAACAAGGTAGTAACCTAGCGAACAATAAGTACTCAGGCTTCAGAGTCCGGCTTGTCCCGCTTTCAAGGCCTCACGCCATTGCGCGCGGATGACTGAGCCTGATCTATTAACTAGGATGACTCGGTAAGCGTCACCCTTAACGCAAGGAGTTTTACATCTCTCGTTTGGCAGAGTTTTGGAAGTTGGAGCAGCAGTTGGCAAACCAGCTCGGGGAGTTGGAGTTCCATGAAGAATAACTCGGGGCTTCAGAAGGACATCGAATTCGAAACCAAGCTGCGCAACTTGCTGGGCGAATAAAACCTCAACCTGCGCGATATCGTGAACATTCGATCCCCATGCGAGCAATCGCAAAGCTACGTCGGCAGTCGCAAGGTTACCCGCAAAGCTCGGTCGATTAAGGTGTATAAGAACCCGCATAACGGCGAGGTGGTCGAGCCAAAAGCCGGCAACTATAAAACGCTGAAAATGTGGAAAGGCGAATATCGCAACGATGAGATTGAGTCTTGGGTGACGCGGTGATGGTAGAGCGGGAGAAAAGGCCGCCATCGGCGGCTTTTTTGTATCCAAAGCGCGTCGGTCAGTCAGTACCTTTCGATTGCCTGGATGCTTGCAAGCGCCTGGGGGTCAAAGAACGCCGCCAGGCTGTCGAAGCCTACCCACAGCTTCTGCTCGCCAGCAGCAAAGCAGGCGATGCTGTATTCGGGGAAGGTGAAAGTTAGCCCATACCGCTCAATGTTGAACAGCGAGAAATTTTCCACGATGGGCTGCGTGCCCATGGACAGCCAATCGTCTTCATACTCACCTGTGTCCGACAGCCTTTCCCTGATGTAATCCGCGAGAGCAGGCAGGTGCTCGATATCACCAAGCAAGTAATCCAGGGTTATCGGCCGGAAGGGCCTGACCAGATAGTTGGTGGCCGTGCTGCTTCGTCCGCCATGCGCAGCACCAGAGTGATAAAAGTCAATCGTGTAAAGAATACTGATGACACGCTCATCCCTGCGGACAACGTGATAATGCCCGGTGAGCTGATTTTTGAGATGCGAAAATGGGTAGTTGGCGATCTCAGGATCTAGATCATTTTGAGCTTGAGTCTCCTGTAGTCCCGCCAGCAGCTCATATCCCCACGCCTCGATGTTTCGGGAAACAATCCTCTCCACGGCAGAAGGGAAATCGGGAAAATCGAATTGGAATGAAAAGCCCGGCACGCCGTGATTTTCCTCAACGAGTCGTCGACGGACTTCGACTACATCCGCCTGAAACATGCCGTTGTCGTGCTGACCGAATTCTTTGGCCAGATTTTCCTTGTAGAGCCGAAGCGACTTTCGATCGATCTCGTCTTTGTGGGCCCTGCGATGACAGGTGGGGCACAGCGCAATCAGGTTGGAGTACTCATGTGCTTTGCACTCTTCCCACGGCACGATGTGATGCACATCCAGTTCTGTCTGGTTGCACCGAGGTATGGCGCAGCGGTGGCCACTTTCCACCAGCACGGCGCGTCGAATTTCAGCAGGGATTGCAGGGCGAGCCAACGTTCCATCTCCATCTGGATACAAGTGAACAAGCTTCAGGCAGGACTGAGGGTGCATCACGATTCGCAGTTCGACTTTCCGGGCCTAAGCCTCCCGGGGTCTAAACGGGTTTCTCGTCGCCCTCGGCCGTCATATACAATGGCGTTCCGCGGTAAATCAAGGCCTTGGTCGATATAATATCGATTTAGCAGATAATCTGGGTAATACACCACTGCTGGTGCCCATAGGCTCTAGCTCGGGGGGGGGGGCGGAGATATCTTGATAATGGCACCGTGCGCAGGTGTTGGTAGGCTGCTCAGATTTCGGCTCATCGAGTCGTAGAAGACTGAGCGCTTAATTCTTTCCGGGGGTTTTCCCACAGTGGATGTCCCATTCCCCCAAGGTCTGACGATGCAGTGGGAGGCGTTGGCCAACCTGGCCATCTTGCGCTGAAGTTTTTAAGATGGGCCGCTAAGCCAGAGAAGCCGTTGAGCGCGCATGGGCAGATGTCCGCTGTGCCGCCTGACGCCATGTTGATTGAAGCGACACTTGATGTAGTAGGGGGCACTGATGTATCTGAAGTAATGGGTGTCACACGACAAACATGCGCAAGTTGGTGACTAACCATCCTAACTCCCAGTGCCAGTGCATGAGGGTAGCTCAGCCATTACGTCCATAAACTGTCCTAAGACATATCGGAACAGACCACCCGCTAGGTTTAACCAATGAAGCTTCTGGCCAGTCTGGTTGTCCTCCCTGCGTAGTCGAAAGCTGTAGGCAGTGAGGGTTGGGCAGCCTCGGAACTCTGTGGCTACCAACGTCGATGGTATGAATTCTAAAGCCCTTTATTCATTGGCTAAATTGCCAATGGCAATAGCTGCCCCAAGGGCAGCAATTGCCAGCGAAAAGCTATTTTTTTGGCGGTTTGCTTGGCTTTAGGTCGGGGTTATTACGCGGCGTTTCTTTGTTGTCGCGGCGCCGTTGATCGACTTTGCCGGTCGATTCGGCGATGGGCTTGGGGCCTGGTTTCAGTGGCATGGGGATATTCCTTGATGTGGAAAATTGAGGGTGGATGAAGCAGAAGATTCGTTGCTTCAGCTGGATCTTCCAACAGGCATAAGACGGCTTTGGATAACTGCATTCTTACAGCTAGCTCGTTGGTCAGGCATACGTCAATCCTCCACATAGCTTGCTTAGATATCCACGACCGCTGGCGGAGGTATTGGCACACCATGTAGTGGTAAATACTTGGCTTAGGCACAACATATAGATTTAAGGTTCTTTCTGCAAGGCCCAAGCGTGAGAATGTGAGACTACCGTTCGTCGGCAAGTTCATATTTTTTTCCACCCCCCCCACTTGAAAATTTTTAAACGAGACGGAGTTCTTATATTTGAGAGCAAAAGAAAAGCAGTGGTAGTCCTGACACCTCCATACAGCAGGATGCCGGCGGTTTGGCTTGTGCTTTTCAGGCTTTTGCCTTGCTTGTGATCTTGCTCCTCCTGTGCTGGATTGAACACCTGCCGCGGCGGCATAGCAGTGCAGGGCAGGGGGATCGGCGTTCGGCGGCGAAGCCGACGCTTGCTCCTTGACTTCAAACAACAATCTCAAAAAACAAAAAATTTCCATCGCCTAGCAAAGCACTGAATCGGGTCAGTGCGCCTAAAATTTGAGGAGATGGAAATTGGATTATCGTTTGGAGTTGGAGATTTGGAGAGGGGTGCAACGAAGCCTGACGAAGGATGGATTTGTCGTGCTGCTTTCTCAGGCTATTCGCACCTATAGGCGGCCTCCAGGATACTTCCCGCTTTATCGGCTTCATGCTGGAGATGTCGACGAAGGAGGCGTAGAGGCGCTTAGCATCGCGTTCGGTGTTAGCGAGAACCCAACCGGAATAGCTACGGATGATTATGTCTCGCTACGGGCCCCGCTAAGAGAACATCTTTACCGAGTTTTGCAGCGTCATGCCATTGCGCATTCAGTGGCGTCAGCTGCGGTTGTCGACAATCGCCTCGCCAGCGATTTGGGAATTTGATTGGGGGCCTACCTGGTGCGCTTGGCCACGGATGACCTGCACAATGGCCGAAGGCGGCTCACACTGCCCTCGGGAAAAATTTTCAGCCGAACGTGAGTGATAGGCCCGGGCTTTTGCAGCTCTGCCGCATAATAGTGTTCCCGATCCATCTCCATTTTCTTTTCAGGCAGCAAGTCCCGCCAGAACAGGCTTTGGGTTCGGTCTGGCTATCAGTGCGGGATTTTACACAACCCTGCCTGTATCGACTCGCGATCTGGATAATTGCCAACCCAAGGAGTTCTTCCAGGTTTCACATTCGAAGATCGCTTTTTTGAGACCCAAGGCAAGATGTACATCCTGGCAGGGCGAGGAAGCCGCAAGTCTGCAAGCAAACCGACTGTCTCCCGCAAAGGTCGGCCATTGCCATTGGCGGCAAGTGGTGACCTCAGGTTTTCCATAGGTGAAATTCGGTCGGCAAATGGCTGCTTATAACTGCCATAGCAAACTCTTGCTTTGCTGCCGATGGCTAACCTAGTGGACGGTAGTGCTCGAAAAAGTGGTGTCACCGTGCAGCCGGCGCATGCTAAAGCATTTTGCAAACTCAACAGCCCCTTTGAAATTCAGCTGAGATGACGCGTACGATTTCATGAGCAGTGAGCGGGGCAGAGCCCAATCCCATTTTTCCCTAACGAGATTTTCCACTCCTTCCAGCAACGCCTCGATATCGTCCGGGTCTAGCTCGGCGATTTTGGCAAGTGCGTCAGCGACATTTTTTTGTGAGCCGCCGACCGACAACGCAAGGCCTGAGCTCTCGCAAGCCATTCCTACATGGTTGAACATGAGTACCAGAGCGTCGTTGGTTTGGTCACCACGCCAAGTCACTAGATGAGTTTTCGAGTCAGACCCATAGGTGAATTTGTCTGCAAGGCCGAGTGAGCCGAATGACTTCCGGGCTTCGCTGAGCAATTCCTGTGCTTTGCTATCGATGAAGGGGCAGGGCGTCGTTTCGGTGAGTACAGCGCGCATTTCCTCGCGGACATGATCGTGTACCATTGCACCTAGCCCGTCGAATTGGGGTGGCTGACCGCCTCGGGCTGCAGTGACGACGATCACCTTTTTTTCGATATCGACATCCAGTACCCGCCAACGCCGACCACCAAAGATGATTCGCTGGCCTTTCATCAGAGGCCTACTAACAGGTATTGAGCCAAGCGGTTTGCCCTCTCTTACCAGCCTGAATTCTTCGTCGCTGGTGAAAGCACTGTAGAACTCGTAATGGTTGATGAGTCGTTCGCCGATCTCTCCTGGAAGCAACAGACCTGAGCTGTCCTGCACAATCAATTTCTTCTCGCCGAGACCTTTCAGTAGGGAGAAGAAATCAGTCTTGGAAATGCTTTTGAATGTCCCGCTTCCAACAAGCCCACCCCACAGGTGGGCAGCGCTGGCGCCTCCTTGCTGTGCGATCACTGACAGAATCTGTTGCACCAGAGTCGAGGCGTGCAAGCCCTCAGCCCTGGGCGGCTCGAACCAGTTGCCAATTAGTAGCCTGATCATCGCGATGGTTTGGACGAGGTTCTGGCGTAGCAGGTCTGACAATAAAGATTGGTCAGTCAGCTCCCGTTCCTGACAGTAGGCCCGGAGAGTGGCGGGTTCGTCGTTGCGGCGGCCTGACCTGCCTAGGCGTTGGCGCAGGCTTGCAACCGATGGAGGCGAACCTATCTGGACAACTGTCTTGATGTTGCCGATGTCTATGCCAAGTTCCAGGGTAGTGGTGCACACGGCGGTTGCTGGCGGTGTACCTGCTTTGAGCGCACGCTCCGTGTCTTCTCGAAGATCTTTCGAAAGGCTGCCGTGATGAGGCAGGAATTCATTGGGCATACCGCTGATTTCGCAGAGGCGACGTAGGCGATCTGCGTACCACTCCACCTCCTGCCGACTGTTCGGGAAAACCAAATTGTTACTGCCGCGCAGCACCTTGTACATGTGTGCGGCGATGGCATGTCTAGAGCCGGACTCGTCTTCTTCCTCCTCTTCCTCACGGTTCTGATCAGGGTCGGCATTCGGTACTTCGACAGCACGCAACTTTTGCATCGGCGGCATCATATAGCCGCGCACTTGCACCTGAAGATTCTGGCCAGATGATTTCGATTCAATCACCTGCACCCGCTCTGGATGCCCGGGTCTGAGAAACTCACTCGCCAGCGACATGTCTCCCAGCGTGGCGGACAAGCCGACTCTCGGCAGGGTTTTTCCGGCTACAAGCTCGACTCGCTGCATCAATGACTGGAGCTGCTTGCCACGCTCGCTGCCAATGAAGGCATGCAGCTCGTCGACCACGATATAGCGCAGGTTCTGGAACAGGGCCATCAGGCTGGAGCCTCTGTTGACGAACAGCGCCTCAAGCGACTCTGGGGTGATCAGCAAGACGCCCTTGGGGGACTTGAGAAACTTGTGTTTTTTGCTGGCAGACACATCCCCGTGCCATGCGACGACGGGAAGATCCAACTGCTCACAGAGTCGACTCAGCCTGTCCCATTGATCGTTGATGAGTGCCTTTAGTGGGCTGATATAGAGGACGGCCCCAGCTGGGTCTTGGTGCGCCAGCAGGTTAGTGAGGATGGGCAGGAATGCGGCCTCAGTTTTCCCGGCAGCTGTTGAGGCGGCGATAATCACATCCCGATCAGCATCGACCAGCGCGGAAATTGCCCATTCCTGTGCGTCCCTTAACGCCGTCCATCCCTGGGCCCAGACCCACTGTTGAACGTCGGGGTGCAGGCGCTCGAAAGAAGAGGATTCAGAGTTTGAAGGTTGTGAGCTCATCGTCTGCCTCGATGCTTAAATCCTGCTTGCCGCCATCATCCTGGGCAATCTGAGCGGCCCCCACCAAGGCACGCCAGTCCGCTCCAGGGTTCTGCTCCAGCACTGCGAGCAGGTTGATGAAGGCTGTGATGGTTGTGCGTGGAGTGCGGAAGTAGGCCTCACCCAACCGTTGGTTACAGTGCGCCATGAATGCAGGGATCGCCTCGTCAGGCATCAGGAATTTGTCCGGGTCACCGTAGGCATAAACGTTGCGCAGCTTTTGAAGCAGTACGTAGAAGTCTTCTGGAGTCAGGCTGCTTAGGCGGATGACCGGCCCCGACAGGTCGATCAGTCCAGATATGGCGAACGTGTTTTCGGCAAGCCGGGATTGCAAGGCGGGGTAGCTGTAAAGTCCGCGCCGGGTATCCATCAGAAACTCAGGCGTACCGCCAAGGACGAAGCCAAGGCCGTCGGTCGAGCCTTGTAGGGAGTCATTCAGAATCCGCAAGATCTGCTCGTAGTTGGCGTTGCGTGCCTGGGTGTTCGCGAGCTTGTATAGATTTACGAGCTCGTCCAGGCAAATCATGAGGCCGCCAAACCCCGCCAGGCGTACGAACCGCGAAAGCAACTTCAACTGATCGTAGACCGATGCGTCAGCAATGATGGTTCGGACACCGAGCGCCGCACGTGCATCAGTCCTGGTAGTGAACTCGCCTCGAAGCCACCGGATGGCATCCGCCTTGAGCTGTTCGTTGCCTTGTTCAAACCCTTGGCAATACTTGGCAATGACGTCAGCGAAGTCGTAGCCGTTCACCATCTCAGTGAGATCGGCGAGGAATTCTCTAATAACGACTTCGCTCTCGACGCCCCGAGTTTTCGCTTCCGATTTAGTCTGGGAAATGAATTTTTCAACGATACCCTGCAGCGCACCACCGTCCGGTTTCGTCCGGGTGGACATGTTTTTAGCAAGCTCTGCATAGAGGGAGCGTGCTTGTCCGCCTGACGCATGCAGCCGGCGGTCTGGGTTTAAATCGGCGTGCATTGTGACCAGCTTTCGCTCCATCGCAATGCCCCGGACAAGGTTAAGGAAAAAGGTTTTCCCGGCCCCATATTCGCCTACAACAATCCTGAAGGCGGAGCCGCCGTCAGCGAGTCGATCTATGTCTTTGAGAAGGGCGTCGAGCTCACCCGCTCGACCCACCTGAATAAGATGCTGGCCCGCACGAGGGACTACACCGGCTCGCAATGACTGGATGACCGCATCGCGATCCTTTGGGCGTATCGTGCTCATAGGGCTAATTCTTCCAGGATATCCGGGTTGATCTCGATGGGGTCATCCCCCTCAGAGACTGGCATGTCGAATCGCTCAAACGCCATGTCGTTGATTTGCTCCAGAGCGCCATCCAGCATGAGCTCCATATCTGTGGCCACATCTTCCAGCTCCTGGCGGCTCCATTCGCGGCGTGACACGATCATTCGCAGAAACGCGGAGTGCTCTGTGTCGAGCCCATGTACGGTCGCTGCATGGTCAGTGGGCTGATCCTTGATGCTGTCCACGATGGCAGGCGGTTCTGGAAATTCATCGCTGAATACTTCGGCCAGCAACGCTGACACCACTGCCGTTTCGCGCTGGAGCTGCGCAATTTTATCCATGTCCAGATTGAAGCTTTGGGTGGCGGCAGAATTGCCTGGCATCTCACCGGTCTGGTCGGAACTAGGCAAGGCACCAAATCTGGGCGCCGTGGAGATATTTTGAGGAGGGGTGATGGCTGCGCCGTGTAAGTCCCCGTAAAGCAACTGGGGATCCAGCTCCAGAGTTTTATAGACGCGTTCCAGCAGCCGGACTTCCTGCGGCGAAACGTTTCCTTCAGCTTGAGCGAGATGAGCGAGAAACCTGGCCATTGCGCGCTTGGCGTCGGGGCCCAGATGGCTCAGCTTCTTCTTCAGGCTCGCCAGGGTAGGTGGCTGCAGAAATTGGATCTGCAAGTGGGCTTTCAGCCGTTTGCGATGCGCTGTGCCAAGATGATTCCAAGATTCGATATGCTGCCCGAGCTGAGCCATTTCCCCAGTCGACGTGACCCCATCTGCAGCCGCGACCGCACTTGCTAAATCCAGCGTAACCACTGCGGCCTGGTAGGCCGAGGTTGTCCGTGCACTCGCGTCTTCGTCACCTGCCGCGAACAATACGATCGTGTCCAGATTCTTGGGAGTTCGGCTGCCGGACAGTACGTCCGGCTCGAAGCCAATATTCAAGGACTCGAATGCTCTCGCCAAGGCGACGATTTTTCCGCGCGGAAGAGCGCCTGCAGATCCAAAGCGTCCTGCAAGATCCTCGAAGGTCATGACCAGATGCTCCTCGCCGACCTGCCGTTGCAGGTCAGCGATCACATTCTTTGCTGCTGCCGGCCAAAGGGCAACGGGAAGCTGCAAAATACCTTCAAGATCTGAGGCCCCTTCAGGATTGCGACCGAGGTACCTACTGTATGGGGCTAGGATTACCGTGCACTCTTCAACTATGGCCTGAAGCCTGTTGCGCGTTGCGGACGTAACGGAAACATCCGGTATCTTGCCCAGCGCCATGTCGGGCACAGTCAAGCGGGAAGAGGCGGAGCGATAGCTCGTTTTGAGCATGGTCTTGTTCTGGTTGAGCACAAGACCATTTGGGTGATGGGTGGAATACTGCGCGACGAACAGCTGTTCAAACTGATCCACACATCTACTCACTGAGGTGCGTCGGCTGATGTTTGGGTCTGACTGTACCCATGCCAAAGCCCAAACGGCACTCAACGGATGCTTGTCCAAAGCCATCTGCCCCAATGCCAGACGCAGCGACATCGGCATTTCTAGGCCACCCGATTCGACTCGAGGCGGTGCGTTCAAGTACGTCTGAGGTTCCACACTGATGAGCTGGATGTGGTTCAGAAGGTTGGACGCGTAGTTTCGAAACGATGCGTTCTCACCATAAAGCGCTCCTAACCGCTTGACCTCTTGCACGATGGCCGGCAGCTCAGCGCGGGCTAGATCATCTGTGATCGAGTCAACGACCGCCCGACGCTCAAGACCATAGAAGAAAATGAAGACGTAGCCGATATCCACATTGAGCGTACTCCGCCCTTCGGACAGCCACTGCAGGTAGCCACGTCTTGCAGCAGGAGAGATGCCGCTGTAACTGGGCCAGTAGCCGGTGATCCTTTCGGTTAGATCCACGTGCACAGCCTGTACAGGCAGCTGGGCGTCAATCAGCGAGGGCTCAAGGTTTAAGGTGCGGTCTGCTTTTTCAGCGAAATAAACCATGCCACCGTGGATAATCTGGCCTCTGACAGAGAAGGTTTCATCCTTTCCGATCCATCGTGCATTGGTAACGATCTCCTTGGGCTTGGGGATCGAGAACTGCGTCTCAGGTGTGCTCACCCTGACCACATGGAAATCCGAGCAAGCACCTTCGGCGTTGCCCACTTCAAGACCGATTTCTGATTTTGGTTCGTAATTCGACAAGGTTTTAGTTTGACCTTTTGAGTCGGCGAGGATCGTCTTCGTCGGGCGAGGAGGGTCGTTTGATGAAGATCTAAAAGACTTTTTGACTAGCCATATGAAGCCGGCGATCCCCGCCAAAAGCGCTACCACGAGCCGCATCCGACGTGGGACAGCTACGATGACCACGAACAACATGAGTATCAAGGTCGCAACCGTCGCCATGTCTGGGCTGTTTTTCTGCTTCCTTGCCATAAAGTGCTTCCATCATGATGGACTGGCTTAGTGGCAGTATCTGCATTTTCTCACCGGACGCCAATCATCGCGCTTGCTGTCGAGATAATGTGCCGACCAACGCAACATCACTCACCATCGGTTGCGCTTTTGACGCGAGCTTCAAAGCCTTTAGCTCGGCCTTGAGCCCGTCGTTCATGGCTATCAAGGTATGTGCATCAGCTTTCAACCTTCGGATGTCAGACCAGGCTTCCTGCAGCTCGTCCAACAGCATCAGACACTGGTGCTGGTAGCTTTCGAGTTCGGTAGGCATACCGCGGTCTAGAGCGGTGTTGGCGATGCACGGAGTGGGGTGGGTCATAAGATTGCCGTCAGGAGTACGTATGTTCTCCGGCTAGAGTAGCTCCAGATACTGTATGGATCAACAGTTCAGTGGGGTATTCGCTGCCGCCTAGAATGCCCCACTGAATCGCCCGAGAGTCCTGCCTATGCCTGCGTCGTTGACTCGTCCCACCCCCGCACCCTATCTGGCGCCTGATGAAACCGTCGTCTTGTTCGACGGGGTCTGTAAGCTTTGCAATGGCTGGGCGAAGTTTTTGATCCGGTATGATCGCGGCCACCGTGTCCGGCTTGCCACGGTTCAGTCCAAGGAAGGTCAGGCGCTGCTAGCTTGGGCAGGGTTACCCGTCGATACGTTCGATACGATGGCGGTTATCCGCGATCGTCAATACTGGGTGAGGTCGGATGCGTTTCTTGAGGTCATCAGTCGGCTGCCGGCCCCTTGGCCCCACCTTCAAGTGCTGAAGGTATTTCCACGCTGGCTGCGGGACTGGGTTTATGACCGTATCGCGCTCAACCGGTATCGGTTGTTCGGCCAATACGATGTCTGCCTGATGCCGACTCAAGATCATGAGCGTCGCTTTCTCAAGGGGCAGCCATGACCCCCATGCGCCAAGCACATTGGCTGGGGCGTGGCGGTCTCGCATTCATGTTTGCTTACCATGGCCTTGTGCCGAAGCTGATTGCGCTTAGTCCTGGGGAGCAACTGTTGCTGCGGGCCCATGGCCTGGAGGGCGCGCCCTGGCTATCTCGTGGCGCAGGTGTAGCGGAACTGGCATTAGCCGCGCTACTGCTATTCGCACCCCGGAAATGGGCCATTGGCGATCGCCGCTATCGTTTTAGTGGGGTTGCTTGTGGATATCGCACTGGTGCAGCCCGCACTCCTAGTTGAGGCTTTTAACCCTGTCAGCCTGAATATCGCAGGGTTGGCGCTTTGTGCCGTCGCTTGGGTTACCCGAGCAAAACCCCTAACTGAACTGCCCAGCCTGCGGGATTGAAACTGCCTGCGCAGGATGCAATGATGCTTGTGCTGATTGGGTGTCTCGCGCCTCGAAGGTCAGCATTCCATTTAAGTAAAAAGCTTGCGGTTGAAATAATGCCACCTTGCTGCCGGCTTAGGAGGTCAAAAACTCCAATACTTGCACCACGAGATTTACCAAGTCTACCCAGGCGCCATCATTCCATATTCGGTTGAATGTCTCCCGTTCGGGATACGCAGCGTTTCCCAAGGCGGTCAAACCGATCGTCCCCAACGCTCCACCAACGAACCATGAGTGCAAGATCAGGCCGCCAATGCCAAGTAATGTGAGGGCGATGCCGCATAATAGGTACGCCAGACGCAGATAAGGGAGCTTGACGTTGACTGGAACCAAGATTGGAGCACTCGCATTCATAATTTGCGAAGGCTAGCAATCGGCCACCACTGCGTCCATCGAGAGTTTGTAAGCAGATTTATATCGATTTCGTAGTTCTCTGCCGCCTTCACTAAACACCCCCATTCCGGTCGGCGTTGTAGCGCGCTTGAACTCGCCGCACAGTTTTCGTCCACTCGAGCTGTTGGCCCTTGAACGGGCATGTCAGCGGTGCACCACCATTTGGGTCAATTCCGCATGAGCGGAATAAGAGTGATCGCTGCCAGTGGCCCTTCGTTAACGATCGGCTGCAGTGGGTCGATAGCAGGTGGTGAACGCATGCTATGGGTGGCCAGGACATGGTTATTACCTTCAAAACAAGGTATGTTTTCGAGCGTATCAATGCAGCTGTACAGACTGTATCGTCAGTTCTCCAGAGCCCACATGGAAAAGATCCGGATATGGACAATGAGTGGAGGATTGAAAAATGGAATACTCAGTGGATGATTGTTGCGGGACGAGCGATTTGCAGTGACTGCCTGGAAAGCCAAGCACTGAATGATTCTGAGAGACCTTTTTCTCATGCCAGCAAATGCGAAGCCAGTAGAGCAAAATCCGAGCGTCCGTGGGTTGAGCTGCACGACATCCTAGACTGCTCGCGTGGGTAAACCGCCGCCCTCATTTCGATACGGCTGCCCGCAAAATAGGTTGCGCGGATCTGGGCGGAGGCTGTCATCTACAAACGGCAACTGCCGACCCAAAGCTGCCGTTCGTGTAGGGCATCTATCGGCTAGAAGCTGACACTCAAGCGGCGCTCTACCATTGCTGGGGCCATAGATCGCTGGCAGCCCCCTCTAATGCATTCTACAAATACCAGTGGTGGCTAGAGTATTTAGCGCATTGACATCACCTATGTAATAAATCCTGTATTCGTATTGGTTTCCGGAAATAGGATGAGCACTCACCGTGTACTTTCGTAGATACATCGACTTATCCATGTTGTAGACGATTATCCACAGGAAGTTTTTAGTTTGGCCTAGGTCTTATAGGCAGGAAGATAGTGAGAAGACCGATCAACGGGAGAAATGAACAAATCTTGTACACAAATTCGATACTTGTCCAATCCGCAAGTAACCCTAGGGTTGCTGAGCCAACGCCGCCCATGCCAAAAGCCAGGCCAAAGAAAAGTCCCGAGACCATGCCAACGCGGCCTGGTAATAGTTCATGGGCATATACAACTATGGCTGAAAACGCAGAAGACAAGATGAAGCCGATAAGCAAGCTAAGGCCGATCGTCGCATCAAGTCCCATATAGGGTAGGGCAAGGGTAAATGGTAAAACGCCCAGTATTGAACCCCAGATGACTTTCTTGCGTCCCACACGGTCTCCAATAGGCCCACCGATAAACCCACCCGCTGCAGACGCCGCTAAAAACATGAAGAGGTAGACCTGCGCTGACTCAACAGCGACATGGAAGTGGCTAACCAGATAGAAGGTGTAATAGCTCGTAATGCTGGCAAGGTAAAAAAATTTAGAAAAAATGAGTGCGATCAGTACAGCGAGTGCGAGCTTTATCTGTTTTGCCGAGAAATCAGGTATATCGGTAAAGGACGCCCGATCTCGGCGCACCGGTACATGCTTTTCAGACCAACTGGCTATCATAGTCAGCACAGCGATGCCGGCCAATGCCAAAAGGGCTACACAGCTTAAGCTTTCATGCCCTCGCGGCAGTATGAAAAATGCTGCCAGCAACGGGCCTAACGAGGATCCGATACTTCCACCCACTTGAAAAATCGATTGGGCTAAGCCATGAGCCCCGCCTGCCGCGACGTGTGCAATACGTGATGCTTCGGGATGGAAGATCGAAGACCCAGCGCCTAGCATCGCCGCGCCTAGCAAAAGGCCAATGTAAGTGGGCGCCAACGCAAGAACGAACATGCCTGTCATGGTGAAGGCCATGCCGACAGGCAGTAAGTAAGGTGTTGGATGACGATCAGTATATCGTCCAATCAGGGGCTGAAGCAGTGAGGCAGTAACCTGATACGTGAGAGTCAAAGATCCGATCTGCGCGAAACTTAGATCGAACCCTCCCTTAAGTATTGGATAGATTGCCGGAAGCAGTGCTTGCATCAAGTCGTTCAGCAGATGGCAAAAGCTTATAGCTCCCAGAATTGAGTAAATCGTAGGGCCCGGAGGAGAAGCGGCGGTGTGCGTCACGTGAGAATCCTTTGTAGAAAAGGGTTGAGTAATTGACCTATCCAAGCTTCAGCTAAGAATCACTCGCGTTCCACTTCAATTGGAGCTATTTTTTACCAGAGTGGGCCAAATGTGAGAAAGCCGTGAAAGAGGCGTTGGATGGTGTAGTGCGCCCAGTGTTGGCACTAGAGAACCAGTACGCAGATGGAGATGCGCTCGCGGCCCATCATCATGAACGTGGTCAGTTGCTTTACGGTGCGTCCGGGGCAGTGATGGTGCGTACTGTACAAGGCACTTGGGTGATGCCTCCGCAGCGCGGAATATGGATTCCTCCTGGCGTTGTTCATGAGGTTCGTATGCTCGGAGAGGTCACGACGTACAGCCTTTACCTGGAACCGGAGGCGTCGGCCAGTATGCCGACACGTTGTGAAGTGGTTGGCATTACTCGGTTTATGCGCAGCCTGATGTCTGAGGCAGTGGAGCTGTCAGCATCGTATGATCTCGACGGCCGTGCTGGCGCGCTCATGACACTCATTCACTATGAAATGAAGCAGCTGTCAGTACTGCCTCTCTCGCTGCCTATTCCGGCGCACGACCTGCTTGCAAAACGCTGCCGTGACTTTCTTGCGAATCCAAGTCCACATGACACTATTGATCAATGGAGTGATGCGCTCGGGGTAAGTCGGCACACCTTCACGCGACTTTTTCGTAGAGAAACGGGCATGAGTCTGGCCGCCTGGCGGCAGCAAGCGTGTTTGATCGTTGCATTACCCCGGCTCATCGCAGGAGAGAGGGTCACGTCCGTGGCACTTGAATTGGGATACGACAATCCCGCTGCTTTCACTACTATGTTTAAACGTGTACTTGGGACTTCGCCGCGAAACTATCTCTCGCTTAGAAAGCTGGAAGAGTCATTCTAGAATGCCGGCGAATTCGGGTGCGGTAGCCAACATTGGCTCGATTCGCTTAATGATGTTTCACCGCTGCGACCCTACCTAGAAAATTCTACTCATTCACAGGCCTTTACCCATGTATTGTTGGCACTGAATGACTGGCCGCAGTGGGTCGATAGCTGTCAGTAGGAGCTACGCGGGCGTAGGGCCGAAGCTCTTACGCCAATGCAGAGAGATCTTTCCCTCATCAGTAAATCAGTACGAATAATCGTGAAATGCCAAGATCGAAGTGATGACAGCGGAGATGTCATCATCGATCTTCCATCCGATGTCCTCGCAGCAGTGAACGTCGGTTCGGGCGATTCCTAGCGCATCGAATTGGTCAACGGGGCGATTTTGCTTGCCCAGTGCAGTCTTGTGCCTGAAGGATCAGCCATCAGCAAAGCAATTAATTAAA
This sequence comes from Pseudomonas sp. HP_01, assembly GCF_055284355.1. Lineage (NCBI taxonomy): Bacteria > Pseudomonadati > Pseudomonadota > Gammaproteobacteria > Pseudomonadales > Pseudomonadaceae > Pseudomonas > Pseudomonas sp. HP_01. The sequence continues at coordinate 191,249 of NZ_JBTOPV010000034.1, forward strand.
GCCTGAAACGCTGGGCAGCGCTGCCGCGCTACTTAGATGACGGGGTCGTACCCATAGATAACAATTGGTGTGTGAACCGAATACTCCCTTGGGCTCTTGGACGCAAGAACTGGCTCTTCGCTGGCTCGCTACGAAACGGAAAACTGGGGGGACAGGTTCCGGTCGCAAGCACGCGCGAAAACACCCTAGGCCACTGGTTGTTCGATGACTTGGCTTAAAAGAGCAAGGGTCTTGACAAATTTTGTCGGATGGGCAAATACTTCACAGTGATTCATACATATGACCATATAAAAAGGCGAATCGGTCGATGAATGCTCTGTCCAGCGACACTCGTCTGCCCCTCTATCAGCGGCTTCATGATCTGTTGTCTCAACAGATTGCCAAGAATCACTGGCGCCCCGGAGAAGCCATTCCCACAGAGGCGGCGCTGGCGACTGAATATCAATTGTCGACAGGTACAGTGCGCAAAGCAGTCGATGCGCTGGTCAACGAAGGGTTGCTGGAGCGTCAACAAGGACGCGGAACGTTTGTCCGTCGACCTCATTTCCAATCTTCACTGTTTCGATTCTTTCGTTTCCAGAGCGCTGCCGGCGAGCGTCAGGTACCGGAAAGCTGCATTCTCTCTATCGAACCCTTATTCGCACCATTGAAGGTCGCCCAATCTTTGGCGTTATCCGCCGACGCGCCGGTCATTCGAATCATTCGCGTTCGTTTACTCAACGGTCGGCCGGTTCTTGCCGAAGAAGTCTGGCTACCGTCTGAACGCTTTGGGGCGCTCCTGAACATTGATCTCGCTAATGAGGGGCCGCTGCTTTACCCAATTTATGAAAAGGTCTGTGGGCAGATCGTCGCATATGCAGAGGAGTCGCTTACTGCAGAATCCGTAGATGAGGGGCATGCGCAGTTATTGCAAATTCCTGTCAACAGCCCTGTGATAGTGATCGAGCGACTGGCGCGTGATTACGCCGATTCTCCATTAGAGTGGCGTCGCTCCCATGGGCATGCCGAGTTTTTTCGCTACAGCGTAAACATCCGCTGAGACTTCAAATATGGCCAGCTGCACCTGAATTTTGCTGCAATACGTTTAACTATAAGGATAAGAACTATGTTCGGTTGGTTTCGCCAAACCGCTCCCTCTGGGCGAAAAAACAAGTCGCCGCTCCAGTGGATAATCGACCGATGTACCGGCAGTGCAGACGTTCACCCCGCAACTGTCATTCGCATGTTAAAGATCCATGGCCTGAAACCTAGAGGGGCTGGTGTCCATGTTGATCTAATATCTGATCTATTTGACAACACTGACATAGCAGCGAGCCATGTCGGTTTCGCGGTTGTTGATTTGAATTTAGCGCGGAGCAGCTCAGACGCTTTTTTCAGTGTTCAGGTTTCTCCGGCAAATGTTACTACTCGACCCACTTTCCCAAATGCTGAGTGCAAGCTCAGCGGCCGCCTTAATGAGATATTTGCATGACTACCTTAGATATAGAGCTTCTCATGACGGCGCTTGTCAGCGTCCTGGTGCTGGTGGCACTCATTGTGTCGCGCCTCAAGATGCACCCGCTTCTGGCTCTGCTGATAGTTTCCATCGGCGTTGGCTTTGCTACCCAAATGCAGCCGGAAAGTATCGCCGCTCACTTGATCACCGGTGCCGGAAAGACGCTCGGGGCAGTAGGGATCGTAATTGCGCTAGGTGCGATGTTGGGCAAAATCCTAGCCGATGCTGGCGTCACCGAGCAGATAGCCGGGGTCATCCTTAAACGTACCTCGGATCGAATGATACCTTGGGCAATGATGATGGTTGCATTTGTAATTGGCATACCCATGTTTTTTGAGGTGGGTTTGGTGATTATGCTGCCGCTGATATTCAGCGTCGCGCGAAAGCTGGAAAGCCAAGCTCGCTTCAAAGGATCTTCTTATGTCTACGTCGGTGTACCCGTAATTTCGGCGCTTGCCGCTATGCATGGCATGGTACCGCCCCACCCAGGCCCACTGACGGCCATCGCCGCGCTCAAAACCTCAGTCGGGCCTACCATGCTCTATGGCTTTCTTGCGGCTATTCCAGCAATGATTCTAGGCGGCCCGCTTTACGGCGCTTTCATTTCTCGGCGGATGAGCACGAGGCCCGATCAGACTTTACTAGATCAGTTCACCTTGGCTGAGAAGTCTGACCATCAAGCTCGCCCAGGCGTCTGGCTAGGCGTGCTGGCAGCCTTGCTACCTGCGATCCTGATGCTTATCAATGCAGTCGCCGAGATGGTGCTGCCCAAAGGCAATGCTGTCCTGCAACTGGCTAGCTTCGTGGGCACCCCTCTAATATCTATGCTCTTAGGCGTACTTTTCGCCGGCGCGAGCCTAGTGCTCGTACGCGGTGGAGACGCTGAAGAGTTGCGCGATTCTCTGGGTAAAAGCCTCAAACCAATTGCTTCAATAATCATGATAATTGCGGGAGGCGGAGCGTTTCAGGAAATGCTTACCAGCGCTAAGGTAGGCGATGCCATTGTGCATTTGACTCAGCAGTCTGCCTTCCCTCCGCTGGTCTTGGGCTGGCTGATAGCGATGTTACTGTCGGTCTCTACTGGCTCCGCAACGGTGGGCATTGTAGGAGCAGCTGGCTTGCTTGCGCCTCTCGCTGGAGCTGATCCCAGCCTTAACCTGCCTCTGTTAGCCTTGTCCATTGGCTGCGGTTCGCTGTTTTTCAATTATGCAAATCATGCAGGCTTTTGGATGGTAAAGGAGTCCTTTGGCATGACCATGGGGGAAGCCACGAAGACGATCTCCGTTGTCCAATCCATTGTGGCAGTGGTTGGATTGATTGTTGTGTTAATCCTAAATGCGGTTATAACTGTGTAATCGAGCACAAAGCATACTCTTCTGAATTCAAACTTCAGTAAGACCCATATCAGTGGGCCGGCATGGCGCGTCAACACTCGCAGGGAGACCCTAGCCGGCCTCCAAATCCGATACTGAACGCGCGGCCAGGGATGAGGTGAGCTCGTTGCTTTGGTACAAAGGGATGCTTGCCATAATAAAGACTACATAAACCCTACGCGGCAAGAGAAGCTAGCCAGCGCTAGAGCCTCAGATTTCGACGGCCTGGCACAGGCTGTTGGAGACGTTTCTCGGGAGCAAGACGCAGTTACTACTCCAACCAACAATAAGAGACCATCATGCACCCATCCTTTAAGATCACCGGTATATTCCTAGCCGCCGCTGTTTCAGCCTGCTCAGCCGTCCACCATCAATCTGATGGTGCGTCTGATCCCTTGGTCATAGCTAAACAGGGTAGTTTCTTCGTGGGTGGCCAGGAGATTAAGGATAAAAATCTTTCTCTACTTCCCCGTTATGCGCCTGAAGGCGGAGGAACTGTTTCCGTCAATCAAATGTATGTGCGATACCAAACTCCCGTAGCGGCTAAGAAAACTCCGCTCGTCTTGGTGCACGGATGCTGTCTAACAGGTAAATCCTGGGAAGCAACGCCCGACGGTCGCATGGGTTGGGACGAGCTGTTTGTAAGGCGTGGTTTCTCCACCTATGTCATCGATCAGGTATCTCGTGGCAGGTCTGCCTCTACGGTCTCAGATGTTGTCAAAGTTAAAGCTGGACGTGCCAGCGCTGAGGCCCTGCCTCAGGTTTTCAATGCCGCGCATGAAAGCGCATGGCAGCTTTTCCGGTTTGGGCCTGAATATCCAAAGACATTCGCAAAAATGAATTTTCCGCTGGAGGCCCAAGGAGAATTTTGGAAGCAGCTCGTACCTGATTGGTACAACGCGCTGCCGGTGCCAAATCCAACCGTGCCCGCGCTTTCGCTACTCGCAACGCAGCTCAACGGCGCCATTTTTATCAGCCATTCACAATCAGGCATCTACCCATTCCAGGTAGCCGCCGCAAACTCCAAAAATGTCAAAGGCATAGTCGCTATCGAACCGGGCGCCTGTCCTTCTCCGACCTCAGATATGACTCCCTATGTGGGCATGCCAATATTGATTTTATGGGGGGACAATACGGAGAAGTCCCCCTTGTGGGCACCACGACCAAAACAGTGTGCCGAGTTCGTCGCTGCCGCTAATCGCGCTGGGGCGAAAGCCGAGTCCATTATGCTCAGCGACATTGGAATGCCGGGCGCGACCCATATGTTGATGCTCGACAAAAATAGTGTCGAGATTGGTGAATGGCTCGCCGACTGGATTGTAAAAAACACAGCCCCTTGAGTGGCAAAGGATGCTCGTTAGACTACCCGAACTCTTGGTTCTTCATTATTTAAAATCAAGAATTCGGGCTGGGAAAGTTGATATTTGCCAGACTGGCGGAGGAAGCGCATTTTAGTGCGCTTAATCGTCTGCAAACCTAGCTTGTGTGTAAGCGTCCGGCGAAGTCACCTACCCGATCCACGCGATAGGGGCGATGCTCTCCACTTAACAATACGTGGACACCATCGCCCTTATCTTCAGGATTGCCATGCGCCAAAGAACTTCTTATCCCAAACCTTTCAAAGCCCAAGTCGTCCAGGAATGCCTGCAACCTGGCTTGTCCATGGCCAGCGTAGCCCTGCGTCATGGGTAAGCGTATGGCGAAGTCACCTTGCATAGTCAAGGTCTTCGTATGTCCCCTCACATCTGACTTTTTTGGTTGCTGGCCGGCATCATATGGCGGTAGCGAATGGCAGGCCTCATACTCGGCCAGACGCACTGTAGCCCTCCTTACTCGGCAGTTACTCTAGAGGTTCAAATGGCTCAACCACGCCCTATCGTCTCGACTGGAAATGTCGGGTTTGACTCTGTCCTGAAAGGTGGGCTACCAAGCAATCGTCTTTATTTGCTTGAGGGTACGCCGGGTTCGGGAAAGACAACGCTAGGGTTACAGTTTCTGCTGGACGGGGTTGCCGCTGGCGAGCAAGTGCTATACATCACCCTTTCTGAAACCAGTGAAGAGCTTGACAGTGTTGCGCACTCGCACGGCTGGTCGCTGGACGGCATTGATTTGTTTGAGTTCTCTTCTACTGAAGAGGTCTTGGGTGAGGACTACGAGCAATCAATCCTTCACCCTTGGGAAGCAGAGCTTGGAGACACCATCAAGCTTATCCAGCAGCGCGTTGATAAGCTCCAACCCAAGCGTTTGGTTTTCGATAGCCTTTCCGAAATGCGCCTTCTGGCCCAAGACCCTCTGCGTTATCGCAGGCAGGTGTTAGCGCTCAAGCAATATTTTGCGGGTCGAGATATCACAGTCCTGTTAGTGGATGACCTGACGGCATCCAACGGCGAGCTAGACAACCACTTGCACAGCCTCTGTCACGGTGTGATCACTCTAGAGCGACTGACGCTGGATTTCGGAGCCGCGCGAAGACGCCTCCAAGTGCAGAAGCTACGTGGTGTAGATTTCATCGCGGGCTTTCATGATTTCACGATTCGTAAAGGTGGTCTTGAGGTTTACCCACGCCTGATAGCCTCCACGCATCATGTAGGATTTAAAGCGGAGGCTGTCGCAAGCGGAGTCAGTGAGTTAGATGATCTACTAGCCGGAGGGCCGTTGAGGGGTACGAGTACGCTCGTCACCGGCCCTGCCGGCTCAGGGAAGACCACAATTTCGCTGGCGTACCTGAGCGCTGCATGCCGACGGGGTGAGAAATGCACCATCTACGAGTTTGACGAGCGGATCGGCACGCTGATCTCTCGTGCAGACGGCATGGGCATGGATCTGAGCCGCTACGTTTCAAGCGGTCAGTTGGTTATTCAACAAATAAACCCAGCAGAGATCTCCCCCGGTGAGTTTGCTTGGCGTGTCCGAGCCGAGGTCGAGCAGCGTGGCAGCTCCATGATTGTCGTTGATAGCCTCAATGGCTACATGGCAGCAATGCCACAGGAACAACAACTGATTTTGCAGATTCATGAGCTGCTTTCCTATCTTAGCCAGCTCGGGGTAGTGACCTTCCTGATCAATCCTCAGCATGGGTTGGTCGGCTCTATGTCCACTAATCTCAATGTTTCCTATGTGGCGGACACCGTTATCTTGATTCGCTTCTTCGAAGCTCAGGGCCGACTGCGCAAAGCGATATCTGTGCTCAAACATCGAGGTGGCGCACATGAGGATGCCATTCGAGAGCTTCGTATTGATTCAAGAGGGGTACGCGTTGGCGAACCGTTGTCCAATTTCCGAGGGGTTCTGACTGGAACACCCGAGTATTTTGGCGCCGATGTTCCGCTCATGGAAGGTCGAAAGCGTGTTGAGTAAGCGGCTCGCCGATGACAGAAGATTGTTGGCTGTGGCTCCTTTTAAAGGAGACGCGTTGAGTCTGAGCAAGTTATTTGGCGATAAATACCCAGTCCGTATTCATCACGACCTGGTCTCTCTGTCGTTAGCACTGGGTGAGGATACTGGGCTAGTGATACTCACAGAGGAGTGTCTGTCTGGAGATGTGGAGAGCCTCGCAGGCGCCCTGAGTAACCAGCCGGGCTGGTCTGAAATACCCATCATATTGCTTGCATCTAGCAACGGACGCTCGGGAAGAGACACAGAGCTAGCAAGGCGCCGCCTACCTAAATCGGCAGGTCACGTGATCGTTTTGGAAAGGCCTCTTAGCTCAACATCACTCTTGAGCGCTGTAGGTGCCGCGTGGCGCTCTCGTGAGCGCCAATTTGAAATGCGCGAAAGTTTGGATCAACTTGCAAAAGAGCGCAGTCGCCTGAGCATCCTGCTCGAAAATATTCCCGTTGGAGTTTGTTTCATGGACACGGACGGGGCTTCAGTCATCAGCAACCCTCTATATCGCCAGTACGTACCTGGAGGTCTCATCCCCTCCAAGCAACCAGACGGAGCGGCTCGGTGGGTCGCGCTGGATGACCAGGGGAAAATGCTTGAGCCTCAGATGTTCCCGGGTGCTAGAGCATTGAGAGGCGACCCTGCGACGGGAGTAGACTTCTACCGCAGGCTCGACGGCATGCAAGAGTCTTGGATGAGGGTGAGTGCTGTGCCGCTGTATGATGAAACCCATCAGATCATCGGTGCCGCATCGGTCATTGTGGATATTAACGAAGAGAAGCAGGCTGAGCTAAGTCTTCGGCGGTTTAATGAAGAGCTGGAAACTCAGGTAAAGTTGCGTACTAAAGAGCTGAGTCAGGCTGTTGATCTGCTGCAATCAGAAAGTGCAGAAAGAGCCCGCGCCGAGGATCAACTGCGACAGTCCTTGAAAATGGAGGCGGTGGGTCAGCTCACGGGTGGCATTGCACACGACTTTAATAACATGCTCACCGGCGTGATCAGTGCGCTGGACTTGATTAAAGTGCGCATGGCCAAAGGAAGAGTCGATGGCGTTGAGCGATTCATGGATGCCGCGCTGAGTTCAGCGCAGCGAGCGGCGTCGTTGACACACCGATTGCTGGCCTTCTCCCGACGCCAATCACTGGATGCCAATGCGGTTTCTGTCAATCATTTGATAGGATCACTTGAAGACCTGCTTCGAAGAACCGTGACAGAGCAGATTATACTCAAGCTAGACCTATGTGCCGACGAGCCTTGGGTATTGGTCGATACGAACCAATTAGAGAATGCGATTCTTAATCTGGTCATTAATGCCAGAGACGCCATGCCCAATGGCGGAACGATATCCATCGTGACGCAGGTTGAGCCAATACTTGAGCTGAGTACTAATGCTATGGTGACGATACAGGTCAGAGACACTGGCTGTGGTATTGCACCTTCGCTCCTGGAAAAGGTGATGGAGCCATTCTTCACCACAAAGCCCATCGGACAAGGGACGGGCTTGGGATTATCCATGGTGTATGGGTTTGCTAATCAGAGCAAAGGCAGCCTTTCCATCGACAGTGCACTGGGCGTTGGTACAACCGTCTCAATCTCTCTGCCAGAAAACATGAAGTCCGAGCTTGAGAAATCCAGGGATTGCGAAATTGCCGCCATGGGCCAGGGCCAGTGCATCCTCTTGGTCGAAGACGATGATTCTGTGCGATTAATTAACCAGGACGTTCTTGAAGAGCTTGGTTATCGAGTATATGTGGCACGGGACGGTGAGGAGGCATTGAGAGTATTCAATGATCTGGCAGATATAGATCTTCTTCTCACAGACGTAGGTCTGCCTGGCATGAATGGTCGTCAGTTGGCTGAGGTTATGCAGCAACTGAAACCGCGTCTGCCCGTGCTTTTTTTGACAGGTTACGCAGAAGGCGCCTTGGCTAGGGCGGACTTCCTAGGCCCGAGCATGCAGCTTTTGACCAAGCCATACACCTTGGATTTATTGGCTAGTCGAGTAGCGAGCATGCTGGCTGAGGATCAGTTCGTCTCTGATAATTTTGCCGGCTCAGGGTCGATTGCGGGCTCCTATTGACGCTGGGAAACACGGTGTCCATACCTTTTTTAGGATGTGGTAATGCAAAAAAGCCTCGCATTGCTAAGCAGTAAGCGTCGGCCATTACACCTTTTCTGAACACACTCAGTCAGGCTAAATATTGAGATTAGTCGTGTGTACTTTGTAAATTCAGTTTCGCTAGACAGCTAATGTTTGAAACAACCATTCATTACGCTTCAGGCAATCCCGGTTTTTCAGAATTGCCTGGCGATGCGAAAATTTGAGCATTTTTGGCACGTTGCTTTTCAGTGCTGGCTTACCCTCAGTACTCTTAAAGCTTTTGTCACACAACAAATCTGTTAACCAACTGATTCAGGTTCACGGCCAGTTTTGGCATTTCACCGCATGCACTTGCTGTCTGGCTGGCACCCGCGGCGCTCTGAGTTTCCAACTCGCGAATACTGACGAGATTGCGGTCAACCTCGCGCGCAACATGCGACTGCTCCTCAGAGGCCGTGGCGATCATGAGATTACGCTCGTTGATCTGAACAATGGCGCTGGCTATTTGATCCAGCGAGGTACTGGCCTCCTGGGCGACGCCAAGTGATTCGGTCGCTAGGTCTCTGCTCGTATTCATCGCCTTCACGGCCAGATCAGAATCGTTCTGAATGTCAGCGATCATCTGCTCGATTTCCTGGGTCGATAGGCACCCTGCGCCACCATGAAGCATGGTTGGCAGCGCCAAGGCCGATGCTACTTTCGATTACATCCTTAAAGTTTACAACGTTGTTGCCGATAGTCTGTTTAATCTATCAATAACCATTGGAAAATAGGAATTTCGTATGCGCCTTAGAAATCTCAACGTAGCGCCTCGCGCCGCCCTGTTTTTCGCGTTGATTATTGGGTTAGTTTTTGTACTAGGCGTATTCTCAGTCCTGCAAATGGGAAAGCTTAGGGATTCCGAAAAAGACATCGAACTCAACTGGATGGCTAGCATCCGACAAACTGTATTGATGGATAAAGCGACACTCCGCCTTCGGCTCGAATCACAGCGAGCGTTTGCTGACCCTCAGTCTCTTCAAAAGAACCTTGAAAACTTTCCTGGTTACCGTAAAGCGTTCACCGATGCGGTGGCGGGTTATGAGCCTTTGATAGCCAGTGATAAAGAACGTTCGTTCTACACACCCGTAAAAAACAGTGCCGATGCCTACTCTAAAGAGCTGGATATTCTCGAACCGTTGCTGAGGAAGGGTGACATTGCTGCTGCGGTTGAGCTTGGAAAGACCAACATCCGCCCCTTGACGAATACCATGGAGCAGCAGATTAAGGAATTGACGAACTTTAACGACGAAGGTGCTGCACAGGCTGGGCAAAGCGCGACCGATCTCTACAACGGCGGCTTTTGGCTTGTTGTCGGCCTTATAATGGGCGTGGTCATCTTGACGGTTGGATTGGCATCATTGCTGACGAAAAGCATTACTTCTCCGATCAATGATGCACTGACTGTTGCTGAGCGTATAGCCGCCAGTGACCTCTCCAAAGAAGTGTTGGTCAGCGGAACTGATGAAGCAGGGCGACTGTTGAAAGCGCTCGCGCAGATGCAAAAAAACCTGCGCACTACGATCATGCAGATCTCCGATTCGTCCACCCAACTAGCCTCTGCATCGGAAGAGATGACAGCGGTCACTGAAGAGTCAAGTAGGGGGCTTGTCGCACAAAATGACGAGGTCAATCAAGCAGCCACAGCGGTCACCGAAATGAGCGCGGCAGTTGATGAGGTAGCTCGTAATGCGGAGTCAGCGTCCGAAGAGTCAAAGCGTACCCAAGGCTATGCCCAGGTAGGTTTGGAACGAGTCGCTCATACATTGAAGTCTATTCAAAAGCTAAACGGAAACGTTGAAAACACTAGTGAACAAATTCAAGGTTTATCAGATCGTGCTCAGAGCATCAGTAAAGTTGTCGAGGTGATTCGAGCGATTGCCGAGCAGACTAATCTGCTGGCATTGAACGCCGCAATCGAGGCCGCACGAGCTGGCGAGCAAGGTCGGGGATTTGCAGTGGTTGCTGACGAAGTAAGGGCATTGGCTCATCGCACCCAGGCGTCTACGCAGGAAATTGAGCAGATGATTGCGGCCATTCAGAACGATTCTGATCTGGCTGTTCAAGCCATGAGCATGAGCAGAGAGCTAGCGAACGAGTCGCTTGGCGTCGCTCAAGAGGCCAGTACCTCACTTGATCAGATATCAACGGCCATTTCTCAAATAAATGAACGCAACCTCATGATCGCGACGGCCTCTGAAGAGCAATCACATGTCGCCCGTGAGGTTGACCGAAATCTGGTCAGCATTCGCGAGCTGGCGACCCAGAGTGCTGCAGGTGCCAGCCAGACAGCTAGTGCGTGCGGTGAAATGTCAAAATTGGCTGTTGATCTGAATCAGTTGGTTAACCGATTCGTAGTGTGAATTAGGAGTTGCTTACCCAAGCTCCGAGCTTGGCGCGCTCTTGGCCTACTAGGTCTTCTAGGATTTAGAATAGCGGCGGCGTCGTGGCTGCATTGGAAGACCCGCTTAAAAGGCTAGAAATGGTGTCCACCCAAATTGGGTGGACACCATCACCTTTGGCATCGGCGCCAGGAAGGTGAGTTGGTCGGACGCTTACGCTTGTGTTCATATGGCTAATTTTTTCGTGCTGGCTGACTATATGCACAAGGGGTATCTGGCCACGGAGGTCAAGCAACTGGGGCATTCCCCGCGAAGAAGACAGCATGGACATGGCTTAAATGTTTTGCAGGCTCAGCCGCCACACGTCGCCAACCACTGCGAGACTCCAAATTTTGGTCAGTGATGCTAGTGCGCATTGGCGCGCATGACCGGGAGAGCCGAGCAAGCTGCAACTCGCGAGTCGCCGGTCAACCGCGCTCTCTATCTAGAATTTGATGGAGATCCGCCCACGGCATCTCCGCCACTTCGCCCTTAGCTTCGCAACTTGGCTCGTGTGGGAATACGTCCTCACAGAGCAAGACAGATTGCCCTCGCATGCACCCAGTGCGCACCACCAGCCCACCGACCAATGGCCAAGCGGATGACCATGCAATAATGCGTTGATTGCTATCCATATCCGGCGCTCCTTTTGCCAGTGATTAGCTCCATGCTTACCTAAGCTGCCTGCGCTGTCGACGCTCGAACAGGAACAGGTGCCCTCGAACGAGGTATACAGCCCTTAGTGGGGAGAAGCATCTTAACTGGGCTAACACTCGCGCGCTGGTGACTGGGCTTCAATGGACGTTGAGCTTTACGATCTTCCCGACTCGCGCGTCCTTCGTGTGAGTACGCATTTTTTCTTCAGCATCCTGAATTTTCTTCGCCAATTCCACCAGGCGTCTCGCTTCCTCATCCTGGCCAACCTCAGCTAGCCTCACTGCAGCGCTCAATAGAGATGTGAAAGAGTCGTGCAGCGTCTCGGCAACCTCAGTCATGCTTCTCACTAGGTCTGTAGTCGGGGAATTGGATTGCATGTGTTTGTCCACAAAGGGTCGCTTGGGTACATGAGGGGCTCCGATAAAGCTGTCAGAGCCGCATGGCCGGGACAGTTAGCAATCTGGTGCAGTCGCCTTGGTCAGACGTTGGAGTCATCAGCGTAAAGCAGTTCGCGCGCTATTCCGAGAAGACTATTCATAACGACCCTGCTGGGAGCCAGCTCATTCAACGAGGGGCTAGGGTCGGATGCTGTTGGTCGGTTTCGCTGATAGGAATGATGATGGCCTAGCAAGCTACGGCAAGAAAACGTACTAAGAATTGGCTGTGCATATTAATGAAGGTCTGGTTGGCCTTTCTGGTCGAATCCCGCCTCTTCATGAAGGCAGCCTATTCAAACATACGTTAGTTCGGCGTCATTTGCGCATCATAATAAAAAAGCTGTAGAACTGTCCGGTTCCGCTACGCTAAACATGAATATTGAGAGTACAAGAGGAGGATCGTCATCATGTGAGGCGATTACTTCTGTTAATTGGGCCGATAGCCGGTGGGAAGACATCGATCTCTGCGGCACTGCAGACCCATCTTAATTTCATACCCATCAGCAGTGGCGCCTTGCTCCGCGCCCGATACGCTGCCGGTTAAAAGCCAGCTGACCGTCATACCCTCCAAGAGCTTGGTGACACTTTAGATCGAACAACTGATTTCTCTCTGCTGACCGAAGCCGTGGCACAGCCAGTCATGGCAGCTCGCCCAAACGTCCAAAATGGGCTGGCGGATGCCGTGCGCGTACCCGGGCAGGTGGAGGTGTTCAGGCTTCACTTTGGCGATGTGTTGAGGCATGTACACATCGCAGCACCTGAGGCTGTTCTTCAATAGAGGTAAGTAGAGCGCGGCCCGAAGCTGCTCGAAGAATACCAAGCGTGCGTTCTGCATCCCAACGAGCAGAGTGCGCGTTCGCTGGCAGAGGGCCGCGCTGACCGGGAATTGCTCCTCAAAAACTCGACAAGCTTGATACGATCTTCACGAAATACACGAAATTCCTCACGCACCTCACACCATGCGATCACGACCTGGCATCCCGTGATATAGCCCATCATGAACGGCCGAAGTGTACGGCGCGTCTCAACACCGCTTTTATCCTGGTAACGGATAGCGATCTTGCGGCTTTTCGCGGCACCAGCGTCTAAGCTTTCGAAAATCCATATTGCTGCGGCATGCCTCGTGCCGGGGCAATGTGACGACAGCAGGATCATCGACTAAACACTTCAAATCGTGCGGCATTACGGCTGCTACCTTTGCTGAGACGGAGAGAGCAGCACGGGACAAATCTCTGTCGCCATTAGCAAAGACCCATTGAGCCCCGAGTTTAACCGCCTCCACCACGTCAACATTGAGCATCAGCGGCGGTAGATCGAAGCCGCGCTCGAGGACATAGCCGATCCCGGCCTCGCCGCGAATCGGCACGCGTCTAGCCATGCGCAGCGATGTCCCGGTAGATCGTCCGCTTTCCGATTTCCAATTCTGTAGCGATTGAGTCTGCCGTGAGTGGCACGTTCGACTGGCGAAGAATTTGAATAATCTCGAACAGACGATCGGCTCGCCGAATAAGTTTCACCGCATGGCTACAAGGATTGAACTGGAAATTATGCTTCCAATAATCAACATCGGCACGGTGAGAATTGCATAAGCATAAGCATAATGAAAAACGGATTGATCGCAATGTTGGTAGTCGTTGTGCCTAGATAACCGATCCCAACGAGTGCGCCCAGAAAGAAGGCGTCACTTTGACTGTCGATACCGAGGCACTGCAGCAAGATTGCTGTGGTGACAATGCTTACAAAGCTACACAGGAAGGGGCCAGCGATCAAGCAGGCTGGCGCCTTGGAAGGTCATTCGTCCAACCCCATTACGCTAGCGTAGCGACGACGAAAAAGAACGGTGTACCAAATGCCGCCCAGTATTAAATGGGCGACACTTGCGATCGAAACGGCGATCCAGCCTAGCTGTGAAAGGGCTGTAAGCATCTTTGATTTGGCTTGGTAATTTAGTGCGTTAATGTACATGTGGCCTGCTGACACCGTTGTGTCAGCATTCAAACGCGGCATGCTCGTAAGCTTTAAAGCTGCCAAATAAGTTGGAAGCCCTGACGATATGCTCTTCGAATCTATTAACAGCCTTGCTGCTAAACAACCGTTGTTGGCCGTCAGCGTGGTGCCTGCTGCTCCATTCTGCCGAACGAGCACGCCCAACGTGGAGGTGGCGGTGCTGCGTCGGGTGGTGCCGAACGCTAAGTACTGAAGAAACTCCACGCGCCGAAAGTCCGCTTCATTGGCCTGAGCAGGCGAGGGGATGCGAGAGATCACAGGCTGACTAATACCATCTTCTAAATCCGGTTATTCGGCCCTAGAAATCTTGGCACCACGCAGGTAGATAGCCGTGAGTAACACTTTGATCGCGCTTAACAAGACTGCTGCATTCAGGTTCAAACTTGAGTGCAGCCAATCCTCGGAAGCCGTTGAGCATGAACAACAAGGCCCGAGCATGGGATGGCGATAGATAATGATTTAGGCTTCCTGCTGCCAGTTAGTGAATGTGTTGAACCTAATCGTTCGGCCGGTCAGACCAATGCTGCTGATTCTTCGGAAGCGGGCTGTCCACGTGATGCCCTGACCGCTACCTCGCGAATAGACCCATATGAGCGATGGTCAGTGCTACCCAGGCTGCCCTTGAATAAACGTAACCCGCCGTCACGCTCCATCAAGCCAGATCTTTTTCAAAGTACACGCGCTTGAAGCCGTGCTCGGTGCGCAGCGCGACTTGAACATAGCCGAGCCTTGGATAAATCGAGAGGTTGTCGGTCATCTTCTCATTGGTGTAAAGACGCACCGCACTCATACCGAGCTGCCTGCCAGCGTTTTCACAAAAGCTGATCAGTAATTTACCAACTCCTCGTCCAGCGGCAGTTGGCAGGACGGCGACATTTTCCAGAAGGACATAACCGTCCTTTGCGTAGAACACCACGAAGCCCTGCAGGGCTGCGTCTTCACCCGTAGCCACGTACACGATGCCGGCCGCGATCTGGGCTGCATAGTCGGCGGTCATCGGCGCGGGCTTGCAGCCGATCTCAGGAATATAGCGAGCGTAGGCTTCTTCAGCGCATTCTCTGATAGCAGGCTCATCTTTTGTCTCGGCTAGCCGGATCATTAGGGGCTCTTTTTTCAGGGTGGAGGTGTGCGCTTGATACGCTGACAGAGCCTTAGAAGCGATGTCGAGGCCCCGCTTGTTACCCAATGCTGGGAATCATAAAACCCTGAATACCAGCCGCTTACTCGAACGCATTGACGCCCATCGCCATTCCAAAAACCATCAATACACAACCGGTGATCCGCTTGCCCCACACCGCCGCGCCGGGTTTGGCCAATCGGTCTGCCATCTTTTTTGCGGTTAACGCATAACTTCCGGATACTACGAATTTGATTACAACAAATAGCCCGATCAAGCTCAATAGCGTGCCGATATTGGCGTCCTGCGGTTTACCCACAAACTGTGGCAACAATGATGAGAAGAAGAGAATCGCCTTCGGATTGCTGATGCCGACCACGAATGACTTATCCCAGAGAGCCGAGATGCGTTCAGGAACCGACGGCTGGGTTCTATTGCGCTGACTGTTGCGGCTCAAACGAAGCTGCTCAATACCCAGCCACGGCAGGTAAGCCGCGCCAGCGAGCTTTATTGCCATGAATACGCCAGGGTTGGCCATCAATATGGCGTCGACCCCCAGCAGGGAGCAAGTCGCCAGAACTGCGATAGCCACCAGATCTCCAGTCAGCATCAGCACAGCGCGGGCCGGCCCGTGCATGAGCGCGTTGTTTATCAGAAAAATAGTCGAAGGCCCCGGTGAGCCCATTTGGACTACACAGCGATAATTGCAAACAGTAAATAATCAGGGAGTGACATGGAAAACCTAGCGTGCAATTCAGTGAGGAGATGCAGGTAGACTAGGCCGCAAATGGTCTGATCATTAGCGCCATATAACTGAAAGCGGTATGAACCAATATGAGCAAGGGCAGGGTGAAGCTGGCCATGGAGCTTCCTCTGCCAGCGGATGAGGCAACGGGCACGAAACAGGAGAGGCCTTATCTGGCAATACGGGATGCGATTCTAGGCGGACTCTTACAGGCTGGTGATCGATTGCCGTCGACCCGAACGCTTGGTCAGCGCTGGGTATTGCCCGGGGTACGCTGGAGAACGCCTTCGAGCGCTTGCAGCTTGAAGGATACATCGTCCGCTAGGTCGGCTCTGGCAGCCGAATCAGCGCCGTCATTCCTGACAGTTACCTAAAAGCTGTAACAGACTCCCGCGCCGTCCGCCCAAGCCCATCACCTAAAACTGCAACGCCACCAGTGCCACTGCCACTAGGCGCAGAGCATCGGGCGCAGGTCGGCGTCCCTTTCGTTGCACGCTTGGCCAATCCGCATCTGATCGTGCCCGCTGAGTGGGCATTACATCTACAGCGGGCCATGGCTGGACTGAAGCCGAAGCAGATGTGTAGCGCCCAACCAAAAGGCGCGCTGGAACTGCGTGAGCAGATAGCCCGGTACCACACCGACACGTATAAGGCCCTGCTGGGGTTTGGAAGGTAAGTTCGCCGGACGCTTACGTCGAACTGCCGAACTGCCGAACCCGCTGCATCGGTGGCGTGCTCCGGGGAGAAGCGAAACTCCCAACTATAGGGTTCTAGAAGCCAAAGATTACAGTGTGCGATCAAAGCCGTGCACGGGTCGGAACAGTGGAGTCTACGAGGCGGGGCGTGCTCTATAATTCACTAGCATAGGCTTCTGCAATGTTCGGTGAGGAAGGCGTAGGCCCGCGACAGCCGCTACCTTTTCAACCTCGGGCTGCGTCGAGGATGTCATGCAGCTCAACGCCACGGCGTCGAGCTTGAGACCCCATCGGCTCTGCGAGCCTCCCTATGAGTAAACTGCTTGTCACTCTGTGAGCCTAGTTGAGTACGCGCGCAGCTAGCGCACATCACCACCCCATCAACCAAAGCCCAAGAGGCACACCATGCGACCATCTGTTGATCAGTGTTCATCCAGAGCTTCCGTTGCTGACTGAGTTGGCACCAAACTAACGTCTCTACGTGCTGACGCATCCGCTCAGGCGAAGGCCCTCGAAAGAGTGGACGCTACGCGATTTGAGGGTAAGAACACCCGCGCTGGGGCGACGGTCTTGCTATCCCAACTCTAGTGTGGGCTCAGTTTTATGATCCTGCCGGTGCGCGCATCGTTCACATGCTTACGCATCTCGTCTTCAGCCTCCTGGATGCCTTTGGCCAAATCGATAAGATGCCTAGCTTCCCTATCCTCACCAGCCGAAGCGAGTCGTACTGCAGCGCTCAGCAGCGATGTAGAGGAGCTCCGTAGGGTCTCCGAGACTTGGCGCATGCTGCGGATGAGATCAGCGGTCGATGCATTGGTTTGTTCAGTTTTGGTCACGAGCCAATACCTTTTGGGCCAATATTGCATTGCTGATCCGCGATCCTATCAAAGCTCACTTTTACACCACCTGTACTAACATATCGCGTCCTAGGTCGCCGGCCACTGAACGACTCACCTATACGCTTCGATGAATCTCAAGGATATTCCCGTGCGTTATGATCTGACCAGTTTGGATATTTTCATCACTGTTGCTGAGGAGCGAAACCTAACGCGAGTGGGCCGTATGAAGCACTTAGCGGTCTCTGCTATCAGCAAGCGGGTATCAGAGCTTGAAGGTCAGATCGGAGCACCGCTTCTGGTGCGTAACGCGCGAGGCGTGGAGCTAACCCCGGCAGGCCAATCACTGCTTTTTTATGCACGCCAGGTTAGACAGACGCTCGCGCAACTTGACCACGAGCTTGGCGACTACGCGAGCGGTGTCAAAGGGCATTTGCGCATACACGCCATCACCTCGGCGCTTTCGCAGTTCCTTCCTCAGGACATTGCCGATTTCGTTTCGCTGTATCCCCAAATCAAGTTCGACATCGAAGAGCGTGTCGGCTCTGCCGTCATTCGGGCCGTAGCCGACGGTCGTGCAGATCTTGGCATTATCGCCAGTCAGACACCTGCAGAAGGGCTAGAGGCAATACCCTATCGCAATGATGAATTAACGTTGGTAGTACCCACTGGTCATGCGCTAGCGGGCCGCAAGTCCATGCGGTTCGAGGAGGTACTTAAGCATGAGTTCGTGGGCCCACACCTTGAAAGTTCGATGCATACCTTGCTAACCGCCGAGGCTGAGAAACTGGGTATGGTGCTCAAACTTCGAATCAGGATAAGCAGCTTTGACTGCATGTGCAGGATGGTCTCTGCCGGGCTAGGCGTCGCCATCTTGCCGCGTAGCGTGATCAACCAATATCTGCGCAGTCATAAGCTGAAAGCCGTGACGCTGGAAGAGCCGTGGGCTCGAAGGTCGCTCCAGTTGGTAGTCAAAAGATACGACACCGCGTCGTCTACCCTTAAAACGCTGATCGACAATTTGAAGCTCGCAGACGACTAACCAAGCGTTCTCCTTTGGAGAACGCAGCTATGGCGATTCATCAATTTCCAGTGGTGCTCAGTAGTCCTAGTATCGGCTCATCAGCGGTATGGATCGGCCAGCGACCGAGTCCCGCGACCATAATAAAAGCCCGAGCGATACGAGAATGACCGAGACTGCCTACGATCTCATCAATCATCTGGTGATCGACGACGAGCAATTCGCTTATGTCGACCTGGCCAAGATGCTTTCCTCAGCACAGCTATCGAAACTACCTTATTCGATCCGAATCCTGCTGGAGAACGTAGCCCGTTGCTCTCCTGAAGCATTGCCATCCGTTCTGGCGCGCGCCACTGGCCAAGGCCCCGACTGTGAGGTGCCATTTCAGCCCAATCGCTTGATGTTCCATGACACTACCTGTCTGCCGGCGTTGGCTGATTTTGCGGGCATGCGAGACGTTGTGGCTGAGCTGGGCGGCGATCCCAAAACGATGAACCCTCTCATCCCTGCTGTACTAACAATCGATCACTCGGTAATCGTGGAGCATTACGCAGAAGAGGATGCGGTTGAGCGAAATCTTGACATCGATTTTCGACGCAATAGTGAAAGGTATCGCTTCATCAAGTGGGCTCAAAAAAGCTTGACCAACTTCGGTGTCATTCCCCCAGGTACCGGCATCATTCACCAGATGAACATGGAAGCCCTCGCGCAGGTGGTGTGGGAGAGCACCACTGAAGACGGTCAGCGCCTGTTGCACCCAGACGACATGGTGGCGACGGACAGCCACACCCCAATGATCAACGCCATTGGTGTGCTGGGTTGGGGTGTTGGTGGCTTGGAGGGTCAGGCTGCCATGGTTGGCGAACCAGTCCCGATCAGTTTTCCGAAGGTCGTCGGTATTCGAGTCACCAATGCGATGCTTCCTGGGGTTACCGCCACCGACCTGTCGCTCCACGTGGCTGAGATTCTGCGTAAGCGCTCGGTCGTCGGCAAGTTTGTTGAGTTCACCGGCCCCGGTGTATCCGCTCTGAGTTGGGCTGCACGCGGCACTGTTGCAAACATGGCACCTGAATACGGCGCGACCGTGGTGTTCTTTCCATTCGACAACGAAACGCTTTCCTACCTAAAACTCAGTGGGCGCTCGCCGGAGCTGTGCCGCAAGGTGATCAGCTACATGAATGCTCAGCCGCTTTGGCGCCGCGATGAGCTGGTCGAACCCGAATTCGATGAGTTGATCAATTTGGATCTCGCTGACATCGAGCCGAGTGTCGCAGGCCCACACCAGCCCCATCAGCGTCAAAAACTTTCGAATGCTGCTGCCTCATTTCACCAGGAAGTAATGGGTGGCGGAAAGTTGATTACAGCGCCTGTACAACAGAGCTTTTTCGAGCCGTCTTTTGGCCAGTCGATTACCCATGGCGCCGTGGTGATGTCTGCCATCACCAGCTGCACGAACACTGCGAACCCTGCCCAAATGATTCAGGCCGGATTGCTGGCCCGAAAGGCTCGTGAGCTCGGTGTACAGCGCAAGCCTTGGGTCAAGACTTCCTTGTCGCCGGGCTCACGAGTAGTCGCTGACTACCTGAAAGAGGCGAATCTGCTAGAAGACTTTTCAGCGCTGGGATTCGATCTGGCGGGTTTTGGCTGCATGACCTGTATCGGTAACTCGGGCTCGCTCGAAGAGCACGTAGACACGTTCGCAGACCAAGGCTTGAAGGGCGTTGTAGTGCTATCGGGTAACCGCAATTTCGAAGGGCGGGTAAATCCGAAGATTCCAGCAGGTTATCTGGCTTCACCGGCTTTGTGCGTGGCCTATGCAATTGCGGGCACCATTGATATCGACCTCCAATCCGATGCGTTGGCGACTGATCGAGATGGGAATTTCGTGTTCCTCCGCGATCTGATGCCGTCGGATACACAGATTGCAGAGCAAGCAGCCAAAGCAGTGAAACCTGAGTTCTTCCAGCAGCGTCTAGCTAAGGTTTGGGATGGTACCCATCACTGGCAAGCCTTGTCGGCTGAGGGGAGCGTGCAATTTCCCTGGAGCCCCGACTCGACGTACTTGCGCCGGCCTCAATACCTGGCTGACATCGCTCGCGAGCCTAAAACAAGCTTGGCAATCAGTGGCGCTCGTACGTTGATGGTGCTGGGGGACAACGTCACCACTGACCACATTTCTCCAGCTTATTCGATTCCACCAGACAGTCTGGCAGGCCAGTGGTTGCTAGAACGCGGTGAAGATCCGGCTGACCTGAACCAATACTCCACCCGGCGCAGTAACCATGAAGTCATGCTGCGCGGAGCCTTCACCAACAAGTCGGTGAAAAATCTGCAGCTAGGTGAGAACCAGCCAGGGCTGGGAGTCTGGGCCTGGAACGCCGATCACAGTGCTTGCCTGCCTCTATACGAAGCAGCCAAAAGTTATGCTGCCCAGCAGACACCGATGGTTGTTTTCGCGGGAATCAATTATGGCGCAGGCTCCAGTCGCGACTGGGCGGCGAAAGCTCAGGCGTTACTTGGCGTCAAGGCGGTGGTGGCGCAGAGCATCGAGCGTATCCACCGTAGCAACCTGATTGGCATGGGGGTCATTCCGCTGCAATTTAAAAACGGGCAGTCGGTAACCGAGCTTCATCTTCAGGGCGACGAGCGCTTTGACTTCATAGGTTTGGATGACCTGGTTGTAGGCGACAACCGAGTGACTCTGGTTATCCATCGCGGCAATGGTGACCAGCAGCAGGTCGAGCTCGGTGTCCGTTTGGACTCGTTGCAAGAGATTCGTTACCTGATGCACGGCGGCGTTCTCCCGTTCGTCATACGCAAGGTAGTGGCGCGAACCAAGCACTGATCTGATCCCGGCTTCGCCAAGGGGCCGGACAAATGCGATTAACAATAAAAAGGACGCATCCATGCACGGCGATGATAAAGACGCAAGTACCCGCTTGCCTGATTTAAATGGCGCAACCCGCCGCACTGTACTCAAACAAATGGGCGCTGTAGCGGGTATTTCGGCTCTCGGAGCTCTGTTGCCCGCCGGTCTCGCTCAGGCGGCTAACCTTCTGAATAACAATACTGCATCAGGGAGAACTACCCCCATGTACGCCTATGTCGGGTCGCGCACTACTCGTGAGCGTAATGCACGCGGTGAGGGGATCACTGTCTACAAGGTCGACCAGGATGCCGGTACATTGGCGCTGGTGCAGGTCGTTAAGGATCTGGTCAATCCCTCATTCCTTGCTCTCAACAAGGCTGGAGACAGGCTTTACACGGTACATGGTGATCTGACTGAAGTGAGTGCGTTCAGCGTTGACAAGGGGACAGGCAAGCTGACATTCATAAATCGTCAAAGCTGTGCTGGCAAAAACCCGGTTCACTTGGCACTCGACCCTACGCAGCGCTTCCTGGTGGTGTCGAATCATATTGGTGGATCGCTCGCAGTTTTAAACGTTGGCGAAGACGGATCTCTCGGTAGCATCACCCAACTGCTCAAACTGGAAGGGCCGGTGGGCCCACATCGTGTTGAGCAACCCTTCTCGAAGCCGCACTTCAACCCGTTCGATCCTTCGGGCCAGTTCGTGCTGGTACCCGATAAGGGCCTGGACAGAGTGTTCAGCTTCAAGTTTGACAACGGCAAACTGTATCCCGCCGAACAGCCGTTCGTAGTCAGTCGCGAGGGCTCCGGGCCGCGTCACCTGGCTTTCCATCCAAAAGCGTCATTCGCATATGTGGTCAACGAACTTGACTCAAGCGTGACCGCGTATCGCTTCAATAGTCAAAGCGGCGCGCTTTCGCCGATCCAGATACTGCCGTCATTACCATCGACGTTCACTGGCAACAGCCGTGCTTCGGAGATCGAGATCGACCGCAGTGGCCGCTTCCTCTACGCCTCGAACCGGGGGTATGACAGCGTGGCGGTGTTCGCCATCGATCAGAGCAGCGGCATGCTGACCCCGGTGGAGTTCATGCCCACCGATGGCAAGACTCCGCGCTTTTTCACCCTCACACCCAACGAGCGCTTTCTGTTCGCGCTCAATGAAGACAGCGACACCATTATTTCAATGGCAACGGACGCCAAGACCGGTGCGTTGAGTAAGACCGGGTTCACGGTTTCTACCGGGAGCCCGGTCTGCATGATTTTCTCGGCCTGACCGGTCGACTCGTTCAATAATGAATGGAACAGGCCTTGGCCTGTTCCGATGAGGCCGCCATGAATAACAATAAGCCAGATGAAGCCGCCATCGTTCGCAAGGTTACTCTGCGCATCATCCCGTTCGTTTTCCTGCTCTACATCGTGTCCTATCTTGACCGTGCAAATATCGGCTACGCCGCCTTGCAGATGAATAAGGAGCTAGCCCTTTCGAGTGAAGCTTTCGGGTTCGTATCCGGCATCTTCTTCATCGGCTATTTCCTGTTTGAAGTGCCCAGTAATGTGATGCTGAACAAGTTCGGTGCGCGTGTCTGGATTGCTCGGATCCTTGTGACCTGGGGCATCATTGCGGCAATGACTGCCTTCGCGCAGACGGCTAATCAGCTATACGTCCTTCGCTTCTTTCTGGGCGTTGCCGAAGCAGGTTTTTTTCCAGGCATCATCGTGTATCTGACTTTCTGGTTTCGCTCTAAAGAGTTAGCCACCACGGTTGCACTGTTCACTGCTGCGATCCCGGTGAGCTATATAATCGGCGCTCCGATGAGCACCTGGATCATGGATAACATCAGCTGGCTCAATTGGAGCGGCTGGCGCTGGATGCTTTTTCTGGAAGGCATTCCTGCCGTCTTTCTGGGGGTTGCCTGCTACTTCTTTCTCACCGACAAGCCTGAACAGGCCAAATGGCTCAAGGCTGATGAAAAAGCCTGGCTGATCGAAGAGCTGGAGCGTGATCGTCAAGGTCGCAAGAACGTGAAGCGCCTCAGTGTGTTTAAGACGATGACCAACCCCAAGGTGTTGTATCTGAGCTTCATCTACTTCGTGTACCAATGCGGAAGCCTGGGTATTGGTTACTGGATGCCGCAGATCATCAAAAGCTTTTCGGCGTCCCTGACACACACCCAGATTGGCCTGATTGCCATGCTGCCTTACATCGTTGCAACTGCAGCAATGATAGCTTGGTCGCGTAGCTCCGATAAACGCAACGAGCGCAAGCTGCACTCTGCTATACCGCTGCTCATCGCGGCGCTCGGCATGGTAGGTGCAGGCTTGCTGGAAAACCCCTACATGGCGACGGTGATGATCTGTGTCGCGCTGTCTGGACTTTACAGCTTCAAATCTCCGTTCTGGGCACTGCCGACGCTTTTCCTCGACCGTACCACTGCTGCGGTCTCCATTGCCGTTATCAACTCCATCGGCAACTTGGGCGGCTTCGCTGGGCCATCGTTGATTGGCATGGTCAAAGGCAATAGCCAAAGTGCAGCCACCGGCCTGTTGTTCTTGAGTGCGTTGCTGGTCGCCGGTTTTCTTATGACCATCCTGATGCGTGTGAGCAACAAAGATGAACCGCAAATCGGCAATCCAGTGACACGCGAGGCTCACTGAGCCGAACATAACCGGCAGCACCCGTATCGGTGCTGCCATTACGGATATTCTAGATAGCGCAACAGCCGTCTTCCACAGCCAACCTGTGTACGAAGCTAATTCGCTCGCTGATAACCCTTCCGTGCTTTGCAGTTGCTAGGGTGCTGAGGGCTCGTAAAAGCGTAAGGACGACTGAACTTAAACCCGGAGCAAACAATGACTTTTCTCAACCGTACCGTGCTTCAAGATTTGGCTCCGGAAGGTGTCCTGCGCGCCGCGATTAATTTCGGCAATCCTGTCCTGGCGCAACAGGGGGGGGATGGCTCTCCTCAAGGGATCTCAGTGGAATTGGCCAAGGCTTTGGCTAGAGAGCTTGGCGTGCATTTGGAAATGGTCACCTTTGATGCCGCTGGGAAAGTGTTTGCAGCGCTTGAAGAGAGCGCTTGGCATGTGGCGTTTCTGGCCATTGAGCCAGTCCGCGAAGAACAAATCACCTTCAGCGAACCCTACGTCATCATCGAGGGTACCTATTTGGTGGCTGCTACTTCGACTTATCAGGACGTAGAGGATCTTGATAAGGTGGGGCTCAAAATCGCGGTGGGCAAAGGGGCTGCCTATGACCTGTTTCTTTCCCGCACGTTGAAGAATGCGCAGCTTGAACGTGCGGCAACTTCTGCCGGTGCCGTGGAGCTGTACATCGAGCGGTCTCTTGATGCAGCTGCAGGTGTAAGACAACCGCTGGAAAAGGTCGCAGCCGACGATCACTCTTATCGTGTTCTTGATGGCGCATTTACATCCATACGCCAAGCCATGGCCGTTCCTCAATCTCGCCAAGCGGGTGCTGCCTTTATCCGTGATTTTGTTGAGCGTAAGAAGGCTGAAGGTTTCGTGCGTGCTGTTTTGAATGAGAATGGCCAGACCGATGTGATGGTCGCACCTTTAGCTTGAAAGGCTGTGCCAGCCATTTCTCGACTGCCGTCGGGTGTAAGCGCGCGGGCAGCGGAGGCAAGAAAGCAGGCAAGGCGGCAGACGTCGTGGTTCAGCGTATTGAAATCAAGCTGTGAAACAGCCTTCATGAAACCTCATGCACCAGCGTAAGGCCGAATAAGAACAGCCTGGATCTGTGTGGCGAATCTCAGATAAGCGCGATCATATCGGCTTGACCGAGACTACTTCCACATATCGAAATTTCTTCCTGGCCGCTTTCGTCGCTTCCTGCTCTGCCAGCAGAGTGCTCATGGTATCGGCCTCATAGGTCATCTCGAACGTCTCACCTTCAAACTCATTCCCCACTCGCAAAACCACTCTGAGCCTAGGGGTAAAGGCTTTGGCTATCCGCTTTTTCACCGGTGAAGTGGCGGGGGTCACCACTGCAGGGGCTGCAATTGATTCTATCGGAACATGCGCAGCTGCCGGCGTAGAGGTATCTGCATCCCCGAAAAGCGCGTGGCGCATCTCTTCTTCCGTTAATTCTGAACTCATGTGACGTCCGTGAGGTGGTAATGGATTGTCGATTATGTAGGAATGCAGCAAAACCGGAATATAGTTGCAACTCCTGCTCGTGGCTTGCTTCGCAGCTGCATGGCTAGAAGATCGTTATGTCATGCCGACAGATCTTTGGAGTAGTGCCTATGCCTTGCCGCCCGGAGGGATCGCGGATGATAGGCGCTCAGTACCATGGTGCTCGTCGAAAGTCGTTCCGCTGTAATCGAGCGAGATGCGCTGGGCTATGTGAATAGCTTCTAGCCGATCTCGGCAGCTTTCGAGTCCGGCAACCCGGTTGCCTAACGCAGAGTTCTCACGGCGGCAATCGGACAGCTGAATCTGGGCTCTTCTCAGTTGCATACGCAGGTTGTCCCGCTCGCAGTTGGCTTCGGCATGCATCTGGATCAGCCTAGCCATATTTTTTCGGTACCGGCTCAGCTCCTTCTGAAGCAGATGGCATTCCTCGATCAGCAGGTGCGACTGCTGCTCAAGCATCTCCTCCCGAGTGAATTCATCGGGCCATTCGGCTTCCGGTAAGACGTCCATAAGATGACTCAAATGCTGTTTGCATATACAGTGGTCGTAGTCGATGGGGGAATGCCACCCTAGGTGACAATTAGCAGCTTTACGAGCAGCGATCCTGCGTTTTGTCATTTCAAACGTTAGGAGGCACCTGCCATGCGGATCGTCTGCTCACGCCGCATGGACGCAGCTGCTGCCTTTGAAAGTAGGCGCCGTAGGAGCACCGGATGAGCGTGGCTCGTAGGCGTTCCGCTGGCAAAATATGGGATTCAGAATGCCGACTAGTCGCGACAAGCGGAGCTTGAACATGGCGATCTCGCCGCTCGAATTACGGCACATTGTTGAGACTGCATTCTTGCCCCTGCATTGCAGGTGCAGCAGCAATGGCCAGAGGGAGCTCACAATAGAGGTGTTTGACCCCATATGCGGCTCTGTCGTGGTAATGGGAGGCGTGCCAGCTGAGACTTTAGATAACAGCCGTGCAATTTCGGAGTTCATTGCTCAAATCAGATCTGAGGTGTCGCTTATCAAGTCCGGCACTCCCTTACCTCGTCGTGGTCAGTCCTGGTAGCGTTCATGGCGTTCATTGACGGTGAAGTAGAGCATTCACGTCTAAGACTGGATGTGGGGTATCACCACGTGATAACCGATGCACGCGTCTTCAGCTGAGGGCTACTGATTGGGTTTTTTAAAGATGTAGGCAGGCCTGCCCCGACTGTTTGTAAGTCACTGGCCATTTGATGATCAGATAAGCCCGTCAAAGGCCGTCGTTCGACGCCCTTGGCCTCGGCGACTTTCGCTTCTTGGGCGCCGGGTTATGTACCGATGCGTCGAGGCTGCCTGGCGCATTAGCTGTAGCGGGTATCAAAGTCACCCCAGTTACGCCCACTGCCAAGCCTGGAAAATTTAGCTCAGGCTGGCCCGGCTTTGCGATGGATGTGCCCGAAGCATCGAAATGAACGGTTAACCCCCAAAAACCTGAGTGGATACCTTGATCACGCATGAGCGCGACAATAAGGTCTCGGATTGAAAATGCTCTTTCCTTGCTTACCATAAGTCCTCCATTACCGGGCCGCCCACCGCAGAGCGGGTCGAAGCTTAGCAAGGGTACCACTGCGGTAAGCAACCCTTAGCCTTAGCGTGCTTTCGTCAGTTCGGTTACGGTTGCCCACCAACCAGCCCCATGAGAAACATAACGAGCGTCCGGGTTTTCACGGTAAGCCTGAATCAGCATCTGTTCATGGTTATCCATTGCTGTGAAAAACCAAGGCTCGCCCAGAAGCTTAAGCCCATCGAGCGCGCCCGGGCCGCGATCGATGAGGTCTCCCACTCCGATGACTCGGTCGGTTTTGCTGTCAAAGCCTAGTTTGCGCAGGCCTTTGTACAAGTCGATGGTTTTGAAGTGGATGTCACTTACGACAAAGTCACGGCCAAGGTGATTTTGCGAAAGTCTCAGAACCTTTTGCCTCATGCCTGCAGCGTCCTTCGTCATCGAAACTACTCACTATTATCCGCCCTGAAGCGAGTGCCACCAAGGTGAATCTGGAGAAAACCCGATGGTCTTCCAGCGTGTATACGGCGCCGTTCGGCGAGCGGCCGTTTCCTCGCTCCACGTGAATCGAGTGTGAGGAAAAGCGAGATTCAAGGGGCGGCATGCCAGTCAAAAGACGCTCATTATCAACTCCAGAGGTAGCCTCATTCATCACTGCCAAAGCTGCGAAAAGGTGGGAGAGAACTCCGATTCCACAAAAAATGAACCGACCTAGCAAAAGATTTCCACCCGACTGTCGATACCAATTTGGTGGGCATTTCGGTGCCGCGTTACCAGTTATTTTGAAGAAGGAAGATAAAGTGAAACGGAGTATCACTGTTGGCATCATCGCCCTCGCAGCAGTGCTTGGCGGCTGCGCAGCTAACAAGCCTGCAAATGATCCTGCTTTGGTGGGCTCTTGGAAGGGCCTGCGAGAAGCAAACGGTAAGTGTCAGTTCTTGTCATGGAGTACCAGCTTCCAGCAAGACGGGAAATTCACCGTCACGTTCTACCGAGACGCTCAGCAGTCCCAGCGTATCCAAGTGGAGCACGGGACATGGAGAGCCGCTAACGGGAAGAATGCGATGAAGACAGTTGGCGTGTCCTCGCCAGACGTCTACAGCTACAAGTTCCTCGATGCCGACACCGTCCATTACACAAGTGTCGAATCAGATCCTTCAGGGGATTGCCAAGAAGACTATTCCTTCACAGAACATCGGATTCGCGGCTAGTCGTACGCCTTCCAGGCCGTCGTGAGCTGAACAAACAGTGTCGAATAGGCTCGATCAGCCTTTCCGACACTGCAAGGTGGGCTTCTTCAAGGCGAAGCCACGATAGCTGACGTCGGACTGCATCTATCCGCAACCGGAGCGCGCAGTAGCTACCCGGAGTAGGCGTCGTAGAGAAGAGCGGTTAGTCGCCGCAGCGCTGATAAACCGCATTTTACCATCTTATCGATGCTGCGACCTGGGCCAACTATCCAGCCGATTTTGAATCTCAGGACTTAACAGACGCCTCACCCTCCTCAATACCTGAGTTAGCAAGAAAAGGGACAGCATCGCTGCATTTGGGTAATTTTCAGAACAGAGCATTAATATTGGTGTCCCCGATGCTTAGTTATTTCAATGTTTTCCGGTGGGTACTCCTATTTAAGAAGCCCATTGTGACGTTAGAGTCGAAGCATCCCCCGGAAAGTAATTGCAGTCAATGCGGTGCTGGGTGTCTCCCAGAATTCCTGGTATTGTACGACACATTGCCGGCCCACTTTCGCCATCCGTATATTGCCACAGCCAAAAGTCTTCCCAGCTTTTTTGAACTTTGGGTGGAGCACCGTATTGGGCTAGCCAAAGTCGATGCTGCGCTAGAAATGGGTCTGCGGATACGCCCAAGTCATCTTTAAGGGTGCTGCCACTATAGATAACCGGTCGTCGACCTAAACGCTCGAAGAGCATCTGGCAAAATTGCTTAGCAAGGTCAAGCGTCATCTGATTACCAAGGGTCGCTTCTAAATCTAGAGCAACAAGCGTATTTGCGTCTGGGGCTGCCCAAGATATAAAGTTTTCGACCTGTTCCTCAGCGGGCGCACTCGTCCCCCAATGGTAAGCGCCCCAAAGTAATCCTGCGTCATGTGCTTGAGTTCGGCGCGGTGCATACTGATCATCTCTACCGGTTGCTCCTGTGGTTGCCTTATGAATGACTCCGATTAGTCCCGCACTCTTTGCCTGTTCGAAACTCTCCACCCCATCGCCATGACTTAAATCGATAACCATTGGTATCTGCTGGAGCTGGAGCTGGAGCTGAAGCTCTGCGTCTGATGGGTTGCTGCTAATTACCGTCGCCATAAGTTTCTTAACCTCTTGCGCTAGTTTGATGGGTGTTGAAGGTCGCGAATGCTTTTTACAGCGACTCGCATTCTGGAGGTGCGCAAAAGCTCTGCGACCGTTGAAATCAGCGTGCGGGTCTAAAGGGTGGCTGAGTGTCCAAGATAAAAGTAGGGGGGCATTGATCCACGGTTGATCACACCCCTCCGTACGATTTTCATCGGTCAAGTGTGTCAGGGGGGTTTGTTCCCCTATTTTACCCAGCTGCTTTTCGATAGCTTCAACCCAACGGATCACACGGAATTTCCGGGGAGCAGTGCTATGGATCGTGATGCGGCTGGACAATGGTATGACGACGTTTCACCTGCGACGGATTGTTTTCTCTACCTGCTCGGCGGAGCTGCTTTGCTGGCGGGCAACTCTCGTCAGATGTGCCTCGACTTCTGCCGGCAAAACCGCGACCTAGTGACCTCCTGTTTGCCGGGATCATTGATGCAAATAGCCGACGTCAGGGATTTCACCCTGGTGCTTGATTTGGTGACAGCTCACGGAGGGCGTCGGCTTTATCTGCCTACCCGCGCTCAGCGCTTCTTCGTCCAGACCGGGCTTCTTGTTCCTGAGGGGATCTACGGCAAGTGGCGAAGCCTGGCCGACGTCAATGGTCAGATCGACATACCCAGTATTTGGGGCTTATTTCTTGCGTTGCGCCGGGCGGCCATCCGCTTGGCACTAGGCCGTGAATGGAGTCCAGAAGCTTTACACGCAACGTTTGGTGTGTCCCGTAGACAGTTAAAAGCATACCGCCCTTGGGCGGATTCAGCAGGCTGCTCAGCCGGCTGCTTGCAATTGCAACCTCAATAAATTGGAAACCCCCACCCGCAGGAGCAAAGTAATATGCCTTCAACCATACCCTACGATCCAGCACTCGCATTGGGCAACTTGGTTAGCCTTGATCGCCTTGACATCTTGGAGCAGATTTCTGCTGCGCAGGCACCTGCAGACGCTGCTGAAGACACTCTCAATTCACTCATTGCTGCAAAGCGCTCACTCGACATGACGTCCCAGGAACTTGCCGGGATGGGTATTGATACTTCTGATGTTGACGGAGAGTCTGCTGGTCTAGGAAAAGAGGTTTCGGCAGCAGCATTGGACTTCGCTAAGGCAAAGGTCGCGGCGATAAAGCTGGCCCAGCCCCTCAAAGCGAAAATGTCTGGTATCGCCGACTCGGTCGAAAGTCCAGTTGACTACAATCGGACGCAGATAAAGCAGATGCCCCTGTCGGCAGACAGCTTGCGTATGAACGTGCAGTTTTTCACTCTCGACCAAAATACCCAAGCTTCTGGAACCCACGCCGCAAAGATCGCTTCTTTCATCAGCGGCCAAGTCGGCATCTTTGGTGATGAATTTTCTTCGCAGGCCGCCGGATCAGCTGCCAGCCAGGTCAACAGCCAGGTGCAGAACCACAGCATCTCCGGCACGTTGGTCATAAGCGTCACATGTACTCATAAAGATGCAGTTCTCCTTGCCCCGTTCATCCTTGATGTCGACAAAGGCATTCGCGCTTTCAACGCCTATTTCCCCGATAGCATGATCAAAACAGACTCCATTGCGTCTATGGAGCAGGTCTCGAAGCAGGCAAACTCTAAGGACGAAAAGGCTCTTACGCTGCTGTCAGGAGCCACTATGGGGTCTTGCTTCATCGGGATGGTGCACATACTCAACACCACCGATACCCGTAGTAGTGAGAACATGGAGAGCGTTGCTTCCTCCCTGCAAACGCAGTTCAAAGTGGCAGGCTGGTTCGAGAGCGTCTCGGGTGGCTTCGGTGTAAACAGATCGTTCAGTGATGACGCCAAGGCGCTGCTCTCAACGCAAAATGTTACCTCCCATTGCACACTTACAACGATAGGGTCTATCCCGTCGATTAAATCCAATCAAGTCAAAATGGGCGTCAAGCAGTTTGCCGACTTTGATGGTTCCTCATCAATGGCTGCGCTATTGAAGCTGCAGGGTGTCACTCAATCCGACCAGGAGTCAGTATCGTCTGCGGCAGATCAGGCGCGTACTGGTAAAGAGTTTATGGCCATGAAGTCGAATCAAATGGAGAGCGCACTTTCAGCGTTGTCTAATATTGATGATGGTGCAAATAAGCTCATCGACACAAACTCGATGATGGACGCTTTAGACGATTACATCCAGAAATGCTTGGCTGGGAATATTGGAGCGCCAATAACGTACTATCTTAAACGTATTACCGCCTCGCAATTGGCCCAAGGCTGGATGGCGAAGTACTATCCTAATAAATACCTCGCAATATCGGTTGATGACTCTACCGGTGGCGACGTAGCTGGTGGTGGTGCCGGTCAGGGAAGTTAAAGCTCGCATTACCGGAAAGCCTTTTCCACGTGCTGCTAAAAGTGAGCATCGTTTTGCCGCTAGTAGCTTTGAGAACTTACCTTAAGTATCTTGGCCTTATTACTGGAAATCAATATGAAAGTAATGTATTGGAATTCAACTATACCAGCAGGCGGCGAAAAATTCGCTGATGAGAAAATCAAGTTCGCAGTTGCTCGTGTCAAGTATTTAAATCCAGACATTTTATGTCTTGATGAGGTCTCAAGTAACATAGGCAATCCAGCCGCCGCCCAAGCATGGGCGGATAAATATTTGCTTGGCGCTGGCGCCGGTGCGCAAGGTTATATAGCTTGCGGTGTTGTGCCGAACCCTGGTACGCATCTGAATACTGTCGTATTTTGCAAGGCAGGGGTGAAGGTAGCAGTGACCGACGATGTGATCCCGGCTAAAGAATGGGATACTGATAGGTCAAAGCGTAATCTTATACGTGTGATGTACACCGATCGGGCCACGACCCGGCAGGTGGGAGTATGGTTTCTCCACGCGAACGCTAGTACCTTTGGCGGGAAGACTGCCGTGGATTTAGTTGCTCAATGGGTTAGCGTTCATAACAATGATGTAGTTATCGGGGACTTTAATAATTCAAGCCCGAAAGCGCCTAAGAATCTGACCATCGTGCCTCCGATCGTGGGTAAGCTGACATATTCTCAGTGGAGCGTCACCCCGTATTCACAGGATGGCGCTCCAGTAGGGGTTAGTATGTACGCGAAATCGGGGGGGCTGTTAGACTATGCTCTCCTAAACGCGAATAAAACGGTACTTGCGACGCCTGTCGACTCTCTAGCCGGTTTGACGTCTAGCTTAACTGATGCCAATGGCTTGCCGTTTCTGCAGAAGACTTTCGATCATTTTCCAGTGGTGTATGATTTGATATGCCCTTAATCTTGTCGACTTCCAAGTTGAAGTTCCCCATGGACGTATGGCAGTAACCAAACTTGCGGTAAGCCTATAAGTTCAATAATTGAGTCAATCGACACACTGAAAAGGGGGCTATGCCCCCTTTTTGGTCGATCTAGCGCAGCGGCGCTCGCGGGTCTAGAACATTGATCGAAAAGGCTCCGGTTCGGGAAATGCGACGACCTAGCCGAGCAATTTGTGCTTTTTTGCACGCGCCTGCGCCCGCTGGATGAACACAAAAGTCAGGGGGGACGGATCAGGGGCGTAGCGAGAATTAAGGGATGGCCGAAGACGTGAGCATAGGAGCCCACGCCGGCCGCAGCCCAGCGGCCTGGTTTATGACGATCCACCCGAAGGGCACGTCCTGTGGGGTGTCGATTGGCGACTTGCCTTTCGCTTGCATAGGGGCTGGATGGGCTTGATGGGGCAAAGATCTTTCCAGTAGCGATTCGCCGTTTTGACATAGTGAGGCGCTTACCGCAGCTACGCGTTAGCTGCGCTGTGATAGCAGTCAGGCGGGGCGATGCACAGAGCAGTAAGCAGAAGAACTGATCACGCAGGTCGAAACTGCCGATGGCGTGAGCTCGATCTACTACAGAGCTCACGATGCCAACGACAGCCGTGTAGTCGGCTTCAAGCCAGCGCCCCCTGAAGTCGCGCTATATAGTGCAATAAGTGAATTGAGTCGGCTGCACGTGCTCTGCATCAGTGGACGCTCATACCCTCAGGGACGCCATCCGGAGCTGTCTCCAATTTTGACAGCAAACATACCCAGTATCGGGCTTTAGCGTCGAAGCCAGGGGCGCAGAACTCAAAACTCGGCCAGAAATTTTGGTAAACATCGTAATCCAGAGTCGCTGCGTGCGTGCGCTCCGTTTCATCGAGCCAGTACCAAGCGCTACACATGCGGTCTGTCCAATCGACATGCACTAGCATCGACTGCACGATGTCTAAATCCCAGCCGTTTTGGATTAGCGCGTTGAGAAAATAGGTCTGTGCGATATCCGGACGGTCTGGCCTAAATGCGGTTAGCGCGTCCAGCATCAGGTAAGCCTTGCCGAAGGTTTGAAAAAGGGATTGGGATTGGCTGTCTTCTTTGTCGAAATGAATCCTAGCGGACACGGACTGTACCGCTCCCGTTTTGCTTGAATCGATTTTCACGTAGGGCTTGTTCATAGTAATGCCTTTTTATTGTTATTTATGTTTATGGTGCCTGTGGAGCAGCAGTCGCGGCAAGCTCAGACTTTATCTTCGAATTTGTAGGTGCTGGGGCTACTATCTGGTGGGGGAGTATCGCGACCGCCTCGGTCGAGAGGTGCTTTGGTCTTGGTCTGAATCTGTAAATGCCGCGTGGGACTGTCGCACCAGAACGCTGTATTACCCGCACGCAGCGCTCTCAGTACAAACGCAGTGACTCCGCCGGTTGCACCCGAGAACTTTACTATCAACAGGGAATGAATATGAGTCAGGCAGTGACGCTGTATAACATCTTTATCGCATCACCCAGCGATGTTGCTTGGGCCCGCGCTCAGATTCGCCAGACTGTTCATGCATGGAACGAGATC
Organism: Pseudomonas sp. HP_01; assembly: GCF_055284355.1. Lineage (NCBI taxonomy): Bacteria > Pseudomonadati > Pseudomonadota > Gammaproteobacteria > Pseudomonadales > Pseudomonadaceae > Pseudomonas > Pseudomonas sp. HP_01. The sequence goes on from NZ_JBTOPV010000034.1 coordinate 225,278, forward strand.
CACGCTAAGCACAGCTCTTCCGTGCTGTTGCCGGTGGGGTGGGAAACCAGCTCAGCTCCGAACATGGGCAAGCCCGCTCAAGAGCTGATAAATGAGAAGCTCCTCTCTGATGCGGATCTCCTCGTGGGGGTGTTCTGGACGAGACTGGGCACTCCGACTGCGGAATATGACAGCGGTACAGTCGAAGAAATCGAACGGCATATCGAGGCCGGGAGACCGACGCTTTTATATTTTTCTGGCGAGCCTGTCGCGCTGGATTCCGTTGACCGAGACGAGTATGAGCGACTTACCTCATTCAAGAAGTCCTGCCGGGAGAGAGGTCAGTACCACAGCTTTGACAATCCCGATCAGTTCGCAGAGGACTTCAATCGTCATCTTGCCATGCATATGAATGAGCTGATTGGAGTATCGTCCGCGCCCGTGCAAAAGGCTCAGGCATTGCCGAGTCAACAGCTCTCTAACGAGGCCAGAGCTCTGCTTGCTGAAGCCGTAAGAGATAGTCATGGAGCCGTTCTCGTCGTACGGCACATTAACGGCACCGACATCCAAACCAATGGGAAAAATATGGTCGTCTCGAACGAGAGAAGAGAAATCGCGGTTTGGGAACAGGCTGTCACTCAGTTAGTAGGGCTAAAGCTCTTGGTGGCGCGCGGAGTGGAGGGTCAGGTGTTTGAGGTGACTGCGTTAGGGTATGACGTTGCTGACTCATTTTGATGTGTGTGATGGGAGCAGTTTTCTTGGCGGAAAGAGGAGGGCAGGCGCCGCTGAGGCGCCTTTGCATGCGAACGGTGACTCCCGGTACCACGGCTTTGCGCTGAATCCCAGTCGCACCACTGCTACGATGGCGCAGGGCCTCTGGAAAGTCCCGCGGAGTCCAGGCAAGCGGAGCGCGCAGGCGTGAGGATGGACGCCCGCAGGGCCAGGACGCCGGCGACAGCCGAGTGGCCTGGTTTACGACAGCCGGCCCAAAGGGCACGCCCATAAGGGTAGAGGCTGGAAACCGCCCGTGGCTTCAGTCATCTCTCCTTGGCTATTTGCTCTTGATGTTGTCTACCGCCATCATCATGTTGCGCAGCTGTTTGCTCAGCTCTCCGTTGCGCACCTGAAGCCTTTCGACCTCTGCCTTCAGATGCTCGACTGTTGCAACCAGAGCTCTCTGGCTATCCGTCATCTGAAGCTCTATCGCTGAAGTCAACGCTTCGGACAAGCGGAGATTGGTCAGGCGCTCGATCTCGGCTCTCGCCTCGCGCAGCTCGTCCTCAATCTTCGCTTTACTCGGCTTCTTACTGGTCTTGTACTTCGTCGCCTCCAGGTGATTCCAGAGCTTATCCAGCTCTTTATTGTTCTGAGTGATGAGCTCATGGATATCAGGCTGACGGCGCTTGTTGAGCAAGCTGTCGTGAACGCCGCTTTCCCTCGCAATTGTGCGCGCGACGATCTTGCGTTCTTTGATGGCGAGGTTTTCCCCAGACTCAATGCGACTCTTGATGCGCTCAAACTCAGCGCAGACATGCCTGTAGAGCGCACGCTTGGTCTCTGAATTCGCCCATTCAGGTGCTTCGGGTGCTTGGGGGCTAGTCAAAAAATTATCGAGTTCGAACATGTCAGTCAGTCCTGCCCCACAAGTCGACGCTTGATTTGGGTCGCGACGTCATCACTCATCTTCCCGATCGTCTTCAAGGGGTGAGAAGTCGCAATGAACTGGTGCGCGATACCAATGCGTAACAGCTCTTCACCTTGTAGCGGATTGTTCATACCGTGTGGACAACCGACACAGACACCTGGGCTGCTACGTTGATCAACATTAGGCGTGCCGGTCTTTGGATCGTGACACTTGGCCATGTGCTGTTCGCCGAAACGCAGCACGCAATAGCCCCACTCGAACGCTGTAAAGCGCAAGATGCTGTCAGCAATGGCCGTCACTTGCTCATCGAACTCGTCGCCAGTCAGCACGGAAATCGAAGACATCTCCTTTTCGATGCGCTTGGCAGCCGGGCCGTAGAAGCGATCGTCTAGTTGGCCAAGCGCAATACGACCCACGACCTCCCTGGCATAATCCTTTTCCATGCTCATGCGCACCGACTCGCTAAGCTTGTCTCGAGTGTAGGCCTGCGTATGAGATGACCCCTGGGCATGCCGGAAATGCTCTCGGATTTTCTCAAGGACGTTGCCGTCAAATCGTCGCAAGGCGAACTCTGCGAATGTGTGGCGCGCTTGGTGCGGGGTAGCGTCATCCAACAGCTCAGCAGCCTCAGGGTACTTCTCAACTACTTTTTCTTTATAAAATTTCTTGAACCATGTCCTCATCGTATTGCGGTCGTAGCCGACGTCGGCAAGCCAGCCTTCGAGGGTGTCTTTAGAGAACCAGCCACGCGCCATAGTGAAACCTTCAATCCTCCAGCTACGGTGTATCAACGGCAGATTGACTTCATCAACGTTGATCGGCGTAAGTTTCTTCATCAGGTTAGCGGCGTCTGCAGCAAGCCCATGCAAAGACCTTGGATGAGCGAATCCAGCTTCCGTTTTAGGGTTTTCAGATATGAACCACCAAGAACCGTCAGGCTCCTGATAGTAATCATTGATATTCATGCTCTCAATTTCGCTAATCCGGAACCCGCTGAGCAGTGCAATGATGACAACCACTGCTGTCGTTAGCTCTTTACAGAAGTCTGATAACTCGCCCGGAGAATTCCAAGGCAACCGCTCAAATCGAGATTTTGTGACAGCATCCACAGCCGTACCGACGGCCATTGCAGATGGAGCCCAGTCTCTTTCCCATCGCGAGGGGGTATAGCTAGGCGACTCAAGTCGCCTGAAAAGCGCCAATCTGTCGCGCTTACCAAACCAATGCTGAGCGTTGTTTTTGAATTTCCGCCACTGTGCGAAAAAAGCGACGGCAACGGCGGCTTCGTCTGATTCAATTATGGTGATGGCTTCCGCAAGCATGAGTGAAGCACATGCCATGGGGATTGAACCGTAGCTGCCGCCTCTGTTCCATGTTTCGAAGTCGACATCAGTGCCTAGTAACGGAGCCATCGCTGCTTTCTTGAATGGCTTGGTCATACGGTGGACTACGCCGTCAACCAACTTGCCGGAATGCGAAAACACATAAGTACGCTCCAACAGCTTGCAAATCATCGTCAGAGTAGAGGCGCCTAGGATCGCCTCGCCGCCCTCGTTGTTCTCTTTTTTGACCATGAAGCTACGAACCATCAGCTGTAGTTCGAGCCGGGACAAGGATCTGAGAGGTCGATCAGGGAACTGAGTTTCCCAGTACTCGCAAATGTCCCGAAGGTAGGCCAATTCCTGCCGCGCACTAGAGAGGCTGGTGACCACGATTCGGTTTTTGTCGTCAGCATACCCTCGCGTAACGTCGCTAGCCAGAAAGAGAGTTTGAGCGTACAGCCGCTTGGCGACCGAGCATTTCCATGCAAAGTTTGCCGAGTAGAACAAGCCTGTGATGGGATCCTGGAATTGAAAGATTTCATCGCCCAGTTGGTTGGCAATTTTGGAATTCATCTCCTTCATGGCAATAACTAACGGGTTTGATGAGTGTCTGGCCATTGTAATTACCTGATCGCCTTAATATTTTGACTTTTTTTGTCTTTGTTTTTGTTTTCGTTTTTGTTCTTTGTGGGTCTTGATTTGGATGGCGCTAGCGGATCACAGGAGGGGGGAAGTTTGCCTTCTTGAAAATCTCTAACCCCTCGGAGACTGTCTTGCGGTCAAATCTTTCCAGCGCCTGGTCGATGTGAGCAGCCTGCATAGCAATGGCGAAGGCTTTCAGTTCATCCTCAGCTGACAACCGCTCAATCTGCTTGACGCACTCTTTCCTGTAGCTCATCAGCAGAGCGGCAGAAACCGGGTTGTTGATGAGGTAACTCACACCGTCTTTTTCCAGCTCACCAAATGGCGATACAGTGAAGCCGGCTTGCTGGGCAGAGAAGAGCAGTTGATCAAACTCCTCCATTTCAGACATGTCGGTCTGGGCCTCTGACCAGCCCAGCATCGCCTTCAGTGCGCTGATTTCTATGACCTCTTCCTCGCGAATCGCCGCTTGGACTTTCCGGGCATCTTCCACCATCAACTGGCCTACACTGGTCGCAAACGCGGCGCGCTTTTCCAAACGATATTTGGTTTGGCTGGCATGCTTGTAGATGACTTCTTTGACGCCAGGTGAGTGAGCCGTTGCATCGGCACCCACGATTTCCTGTGAGTACTTCTCGAACGCCTCGTTATCATGGGAATCGCCATCGGCATCGAGGATGGCCCGAGATTGGGCGATTGCGGTAATGGAGATCGTCTGGCGTTTGGGGGACGGGCCATCGCCTGTGTGGACAAAGGCAGGCCGGTCTTTGGTATGGCTTGCCGGCAACACCTGCCTGTTATTTGCGGCAACACGGCGCAAAATGTCCGCAAAGAGCTCCGAGTCGGGCGCGTGTTCGAGTTGAGCCTGGTACTGTGCGGTATGTTTGTAGGCTGCCATCAATAGTGGACGGTAGACTGTTCCATCAATGGCTTGGAAATTAGCGATACTCGGCAGCTTGAAAAGAGCGTCGCCCGTTTCTGGAAAACGTTCATAGAAGCTTTCTTTCAAGCTTTTGAAGTCGGCATATGCTTGGTATTGCATAGTTTTCTTATAATGCAGGGGGACTTCGCGTGTAGGCTCTGTGCTTCTCCCCTTGATATATATGGCTGACGCAGTTGTGGCGGTGATCCTGAGATCCTCAAGCCTCATACGTGCAGCGCCGCTAGCCTGAACTCGGTCAGTAGCCAGTAGCCATGCAAACGCTGTCTCCTCCGAGGGGGTATGCTTGATTAGGAAAAGGTAGTCGATGTTGTGAAAGTAAAGCCTGGCATTGCCAGCTTCCGGTTGGACGTCTATGTTGCCGGTTGGCCTCAAGCCTTCCTTGATTCGCGAATTTGCTCCCTCTATGGACATTGAGGTGCCATTTTCAATGCCTGAGTAACTGAAATCTATGTCATTGTGCAGCAGGCGCTCCTTCAACTGCATGTTGCAGCTTTCCAGAATTGATGCTGCAATAAATTTGTAGCCGATTCCCAACTGATAGTCGGTTGTGGTGTATTTCAGTTCTTTATAATTGCTGCCGCAAGCGTCTAGGCGTGCCTGCAGTTCCCTCATGACCTCGGGGTCGCTCAGTAGCTCAAGACGCTGTTCATTCATCTGCTTCAGAAATTGGCAGCAGTAATGGATTGTCGAGCGTACTAGTTTGTGTTCGTCTTTTTCTTCCTGATCCGTGATTTGCCCGAGGCTGTCCTTGGGCTTTGCAGGGCTGTTGGCCACAGAAGGTATGAATGCGATTGCTTCCCGCACCGTCCCTACCGCTCCCGCTAGTGCTGGATTACCATGCGCATGCTCAAGAAAGCTGTCCAGCCCAGTCCGGTATCCAGACATGTAAATGCAGATACTATTTTGCTGTAGTTCGCGCACCTGGCGAAGGTGGCGAGCGTAATCTTGAAAAACGGCGTTGGGAAGATGCTGCGCATTTGGATACTCTACGGACGCCCAAGCACCCAGCACGTCAAACCGAAGTGCTTTCCTGTAATTTATCATTGGATTTGCTGCTGCAGATTTTTCAGTCTTGAACGAATATAACAATGCACGATAAATCGGGCAGGACTGGAACTGTTTTGGGATCTCGACTCTGCGATACTCAACCTGACTGAGCACTCCCCCCTGCATCTGCACCATCGCAAAGACATCTGAATCGCTGATCTGAGGTATCGCCTCAGGGGCGAGGGAGGACAGCGTCTTTGGCGCAAGAGGGGGGCTGCCAGCGATTTTTTCGGGCTCTTTCGCCTGGGCAGCATGGCTTGATTGATGGGCATGCACAGGCTTGTTTGCCTTTGCCGGCCTCGTGGGTCGCCGAGCTTTCTCAGCTTTCTGGGCTTTTTCTGACGGCTCATCTTGAGTGACGTGAACGTCCTCGATAGCGAGGTCAAGGGGTGCCAGCGCCGCCAGGCCCGCCGGAGCGTCCACTTCATCTATGGAGGTATCAGTCGTCATTGAAGTCATCGTTTAGTGATTGCCTAATTTTTTCTCTACGATGCAGTTTGCCGTCGAAGAGTACATATTCCTTGGTTGTTGCTTTGTCTTCATGTCCCATCTGTTCCGGAACGTACTGCCAGGGGTCATATCCGTGCTTGTAACAGAAGTCCACCAAGTTTGTAGCGTACGTATGCCTCAGGGCGTGAAACGATAAATTTTCGAACGACCTTTTCGTCACGAAGTGCAGGTGTGGGCACTTTTCATAGAGCTCCGCCAGCACTGAGTCTATGCTCAGGCTCGCTGCAATCTTCGCGGCCTTGAATAGATCTGTGGCATGGCCGGTGTACAGGGTGCCGCCATCCTTTTTGCAGATTAAAGGCCCGACTGGTATTCCACGCCTCCTTCCTACGAGGAATGATTTAATCTTCAAGAAAGCTTTCGGAGGTACGTCGATCTTACGGAGCTTGTTTCCTTTTCCGTAGATAGGAACCGTGATTGTAAGGTTGCCAGTTTTCTCAGCATCCGATATCAGTTGAGTAAGAACGTCTGTTCGAAGATTGCGGGAGTCTGTTACTTCTTCGTTACGAAGTCCCAGATGGTACCCAAGATACAGGACAGTTTCGTCGCGTTCTTTCTCGAATGGAGACTGGGTTTTAACATTGCTTAGCAAGTGTTCGAAGACACTAGCTTCGATGTAGTTGTTAAAAAGGTCGAAGTCGATCTTTCTCTTTCCGTAACCTTGAACTTTCTCCGCGCCGGTCACATAGGTGTATGTGAACGTTGGTGGATTTTCGAGAAAGCCAGTTTCCCAAGCGTTGGCGTAAAACGATCTGAGTGTAGATACGTTTCGCTCGATGGTTTCCTTGGTACAGGATTTGGCAACCCGCAGATAACCATATAGGTAACCCGACATGTCTCGGTCTGTGAGCTTGCGCCAGTCCTGCCCATAGGTCTGGAGTGCCTCGAAGAAACCGGCTAGGTCATTCGCACTGGCGCGGATCGAATTTTTCTGTCTGCCGATCTGGGCCATGTGGATCAGGAAGGGGGTGGGGGCAGGGACAATGCTCTGTCCTTCCAGTGGGCCATCATTCACGACAACATAGGTGTCGATCTCTCCCCCTGACCATCTGATGCCTTCTACGTACCTGATTCTCACTGATCGCTTCCTGGTTGACCTCCGGCTCTCACGCCTTACTTAACTATAAGCTAATCAAGGTGTTGGAATGTGTCAACGTTTCTCTAAAATGATGCTCTCTTGGATAAACAAGACCGACTTCGCCTACCAGATGGTTTACCGCTACCTGCTCAGGCTGACCAACGAACTGTCGGCCGGGCCGGCTGTGCGCCTGCCTTCGTTGCGGCTGTTGGCGCGACGGCTGCGCGTGTCTATTTCCACGGTGCAGAACGCCTACAGCCTTCTCGAGAAGGAAGGGCGCATTTGCTCCGTGCCCAAATCCGGCTATTTCGCGCTGCCCAACCCCTGCAACGATCTGCCGCTGGAAGGCGGTGACGTGTTCACACGCTTTCATGCCAGCGCCCGGCGCCCTGACATGTTCGTCTTTGGCGCCGACGAGCCAACGCTGCTGGTGTCCCTTCACGGCGCACTGCTGAGCGTTGAGCGCGACCTCATGCGTCATTATCCCTGCCAGCCCGACCCGCGTTTTCAGCCCTTCGGCGATGTCGAATTGCGCACGGCCCTGGCCGGCGACTACACCTCGTCTACCGAGCATTGCTGGCACCCGGACAACGTGTTCATCGGGCCGGACAAGACCGGCGTGCTGAAAACCGTGATCGAAGCGTTGCAACTGCGCGACGGCGCCGTGCTGGTGGAGTCGCCGTGCGGCTGGAGCATCCTGCGCACGCTGCAGACGTACGGGATTCGGGTGATCGAAGTCTGCACCGACGCACAAGGGGGGATTGATGTCGATGAGCTGGGTGCGGTGATTCAGCGGGAAGGCGTGAAGATGGCGATTGTGTCGTCGCAGATGGACCCGGTTCGTGGGCAGGTGATGCCATCCGCCCAGCGTGCGCGGATGGCGGAGGTGCTGAACCTGCACGGGCTGTGGGTGCTGGAGAACGATACCCATGGCGCGTTGTGTTTTGAGGACCACCGTTCGCCGTTTCGGGATTTGATTGATCCGCAGCGGCTGTTGGTGTTGGGTGCGTTTGACAAGATGATCGGGCTGGAGGCGCCGTTCGGGTATCTGTTGAGCCGGCATTCGCGGGCGCTGTTGCATCAGCAGTGGCTGTTGCGCTCGTTTCGTTTGCCGCCGGTTCGGCAGAAGGCGATTGCGCGGTTGTACGCGTCGGGGCAACTGGATCGCCATATGGGTGAGTTGCGTGGTTGTCTTGAGCAGCGGGTCGGTGAGTTGGCGAGCGGGGTGGAGGCGTATCTGGGGGATGAGGTGACGTTTGTGCGTCCTCGGGGTGGGGCGTCGATCTGGCTGGAGAGTGTGCATCGGGTGGATACGGCGCGGGTGTTCAATCGGTTGCTGGAGCAGCGGATCGTGGTGGCGCCGGGGGAGTTGTTCAGTGTGCGGGGGTTGCATCAGCAGTGTTTGCGGATCAGCGGGACGGTGGATTGGGATCAGAATATTGAGTCAATGCTGGTGATTATTCGCAATGCGCTGGTTCAAGAGCGGTTGGGATAGGTCCCTTTAGATCAAGATCAAGATCAAGATCAAGATCAAGATCAAGATCAAGATCAAGATCCTTAAGATCAAGAGCGTCTGCCTGGGGGCAGACTGTTTCGCCTTCGGCGAGTTACTTGGAAAAGTTGAAAGTCGCACCATCCCCAAGTAACCAAGGGTGCTTGCTCTCGGTTGGGTTCCTCCTTCGTCGGAATACCCTCACTCCGACGACGCTCCGTGGGCCCGCGCCGAACGGACATCCATGTCCTGACGGCGCTCTCGCCGCATCCATGCGGCTCGGCCCACTGCGCGTCGTCTACGTTCGGCCTGCACCAAAGTCGCGTTTGGTGTCGTTTGGGCGTTTTGCGTAGGAAGATCAAGATCAAAAGCGCTGCGCAGATCAAGAGCTTCCCGGCTGAAGCCGGTCCCACAGTCGAGGTCGCCGCAACTCTCACTGACTGCACGCGCTGCTTTTTAGTGGGACCGGCTTTAGCCGGGAAGAGGCCAGTTCATGCACTATCAATTTTGATCACCAAAGCTGGCTTATTGATCGTTCCCACGCTCCGCGTGGGAATGCATCCCCTGGCGCTCTGCGCCGAAATCCGTCCGCCAATCCATTTCCGTTTGCCTCGACTGCGTTGAGCTGTTATCTGTACGTCCGTCCAGTGTTCCGATCGACGGCCAGCCTTTTCAGTGACTTCCATTCCCGGCATTTCCCCCGATACCCGCGCAGCTTCCGTCGAGCCTGCGGCGGTGGCGGCTGTCGATCCGGAAACGGGGTATCGGGTGGCGGTGCGGGAGTTGTGCGAGTTCACGGCGAAGGCGGGGGATCTGGATTTGCGGTTTACCCCGTCGCCCACGGCGCAGGAGGGGATTGCCGGGCATCGGACGGTGGCGGCGCGGCGTGGGCCGCAGTATCAGTCCGAGGTGGCGTTGAGCGGGGTGTTTCATGAACTGAGGATTCGGGGCAGGGCGGACGGCTACGATGCTGCGCTGAACCAGCTGGAGGAGATCAAGACCTATCGCGGCGAGTTGAGCAGCCTGCCCGCCAACCACCGACAGCTGCACTGGGCCCAGGCCAAGGTCTATGGCTGGGTGCTTTGCCAGCAGTTGCAGCTGGCCGAGGTCAATCTGGCGCTGGTGTATTTCAACATCATCAGTGAGCAGGAAACCCTCATTCAGCAGCGTTTCACGGCAGCCGAGTTGCAGGCGTTTTTCGAAGTTCAGGCGGGAATCTTTCTGCAGTGGGCGCGGCAGGAATTGGCCCATCGCGACGCCCGCGACCATGGCCTCAGCGCTCTGAAGTTTCCCCACGCCGGTTTTCGTACCGGACAGCGGGCGTTGGCTGAGTCGGTGTACAAGGCGGTCAGCACCGGGCGCTGCTTGATGGCCCAGGCGCCCACTGGCATCGGCAAGACCATCGGCACGGTGTTCCCGATGCTCAAGGCCGCGCCAACGCGCAAGCTGGACAAGGTGTTTTTCCTGACCGCCAAGACCCCGGGGCGCAAGCTGGCGCTGGATGCACTGAGCGTAATCGGGCGAAGTGCGCCGGAGTTGAGCCTGCGCGTGCTGGAAATGGTCGCGCGGGACAAGGCCTGCGAATACCCGGACAAGGCCTGCAACGGGGATTCATGTCCGCTCGCCAGGGGTTTTTATGACCGGCTACCCGCAGCGCGGAGCCAGGCAATGATCAAGCCGTGGCTCGATCAAGCGGGGGTTCGTGAGGTTGCGCTGAGCCATCAGGTCTGTCCGTATTACCTGAGCCAGGAACTGGCGCGCTGGTCGGACGTGGTGATCGCCGACTACAACTACTATTTCGACCTCAGCGGCATGCTGTTCGGGCTCAGTCAGTTCAATCAGTGGCGCGTCGCGGTGCTGGTGGACGAGGCCCACAACATGGTCGAGCGGGCGCGGTCGATGTACAGCGCGACCCTCGATCAACACAGCATGAATCAGGTAAGGCAGAGCGCGCCGGAACCGGTGAAAAAAGCCTTGCAGCGGCTTAACCGCGACTGGAATGCCCTGCACAAGGAGCAAGTCGCGCCTTACCAGGCCTACGCCGCCACACCGGCTAAATTTCTCAATAGCCTCAATTTGTGCATCACGGCGTTCGGCGACTATTTCAACGAGCACCCCCACGCCGCCAACGGCGAGCTGCAAAGCTTCTATTTCGAGGCGATCCAGTTCGGTCGGATTGCCGAGCTGTTCGACGAACACTTCCTGTTCGACATCAGCAAGCGTGAGCTGGGCAGCAAGTCGCTGTCCCGGCTGTGCCTGCGCAACGTCGTGCCGGCGGGTTTCGTGCGTCCCCGTCTGACCGCTGCGATCAGCGCGGTGCTGTTCTCCGCGACCCTCAATCCACGGCATTTCTACCGTGACTTGCTGGGCCTGCCCGACACCACGGCGTGGGTCGACGTCGAGTCGCCGTTCCAGCGCTCGCAGCTGGACGTGGAAATCGTCAGCCGCATTTCCACCCGCTACACCCATCGGCAGGCATCGCTGGCGCCCATCGTCGAGCTGATGGCGCGGCAGTTCGAGGCGCGTCCGGGCAATTATCTGGCGTTTTTCAGCAGCTTCGATTACCTGCAGCAAGTGGCCGAGTTGATGGAGCGCAGCCACCCTGATGTGCCCGTCTGGAAGCAATCCCGGGGCATGGCGGAAACCGAACGTCAGGCCTTTCTCGAACGTTTTACGCCGGCCAGTCAGGGCATCGGTTTTGCGGTGCTGGGCGGGGCGTTCGGCGAGGGCATCGACCTGCCGGGCGCGCGATTGATCGGCGCGTTCATCGCCACTCTGGGTCTGGCGCAGATAAACCCGGTCAACGAGCAACTCAAGCAGCGCATGAGCCTGTTATTCGGCGCCGGTTACGACTACACCTATCTCTACCCCGGCATGCAGAAAGTGGTGCAGGCGGCGGGTCGGGTGATTCGCGGTGTTGAGGATCGCGGCGTAGTCGTGCTGATCGACGATCGTTTCGCCGAGCGCAAGATTCAGCAGCTGTTGCCGGCGTGGTGGCAACTCTGATCAGCGTCTGTTAATTGTCTCAGGACGTTACGGATCAATAGCCGAGCGCCACGGTCCAACTGCCAGTAAACTGCCGCGGCATGGTCATTTCAGGCGGCGTTTCAGGTTGTTTCCCGCCTCGTCGGGACCTTTTCTTCTTGTCATTTCCCTATTTTTCATCCACGGAGGTTTCGCATGAGTATCAGTCCATTCGCGGGCAAACTGGCGCCTGCAGAATTGCTGGTCGATCTTCCTCGTCTGGTGACGGCCTATTACACCGGTCAGCCCGACGCGTCGGTGGCGACCCAGCGTGTTGCCTTCGGTACCTCCGGGCACCGCGGCAGCTCCTTCGAATTGAGCTTCAACGAATGGCACGTGCTGGCCATCAGTCAGGCGATCTGCCTGTACCGCCAGGCCAACGGCATCGACGGCCCGCTGTTCCTCGGTGCCGACACACACGCGCTGTCGACCCCGGCGGCCGCTTCGGCGCTGGAAGTGCTGGCGGCCAACGGCGTCAACGTGATGATTTCCGAGGGTGATGAATACACCCCGACGCCGGCGATTTCCCACGCCATCATCTGCTACAACCGCGGGCGCACGACCGGTCTGGCCGACGGCATCGTCATCACCCCTTCGCACAATCCGCCGGAAAGCGGCGGCTTCAAGTACAACCCGCCCAACGGCGGCCCGGCTGATTCGCACATCACCAAGTGGATCGAGAACAAAGCCAACGAATTGCTGGCCGAGCGCATCGTCAATGTCCAGCGCATCACCTACGAAAAAGCCCTGCGCGCCGACACCACCCATCGCCATGACTACATCAACACGTACGTGGCGGACCTGAAAAACGTCATCGACATGGACGCCATTCGTGGCGCCAACCTGCACCTGGGCGTTGATCCGCTGGGCGGGGCGGGCGTGAATTACTGGTCGGCGATCGGTGAGCACTACGGCCTGAATCTCGAGGTGGTGAACAAATTTGTCGACCCTACCTTCCGCTTCATGAGCGTGGACTGGGACGGCAAGATCCGTATGGACCCGTCGTCCAATTTCGCGATGCAGAGCCTGATCGGTCTGAAAGATCGCTTCCAGGTGGCCTTCGCCTGCGACCCTGACCACGACCGCCACGGCATCGTCACGCCAACCGGTGGCCTGTTGGCGCCGAACAATTACCTGGCGGTATCCATCGATTACCTGTTCCAGAACCGTCCTGAATGGCGCGCTGATGCGGCCGTCGGCAAGACCGTGGTCAGCAGCGGCATGATTGATCGCGTGACCCAGCGTCTGGGCCGCCGTTTGTATGAAGTGCCGGTGGGCTTCAAGTTCTTCGCCGAAGGCTTGTTCGAGGGTTCGCTGGGCTTTGGCGGTGAGGAAAGCGCCGGTGCGTCGTTCCTGCGTCGTGACGGAACGGTCTGGACGACGGATAAGGATGGTCTGATCCCGGCATTGCTGGCCGCAGAGATCCGCGCGCGCAAAGGCCGTGACCCGAGCGAAATGTACAAGGCGTTGACCGATGCGTTGGGCGAGCCGGTCTCGACCCGCGTCGAGGCGAAGGCCAACTTCGAGCAGAAGGCGCTGTTGAGCAAACTGTCGCCGGAGCAGGTGACATCGACGGAGCTGGCGGGGGAGAAGATCGAAAGCATACTGAGCAAGGCGCCGGGCAATGATCAGGCGATTGGTGGCCTGAAGGTCATTACCGAGAACGGCTGGTTCGCCGCGCGGCCGTCGGGGACTGAGGATATTTACAAGATCTATGCCGAGAGCTTCAAGGGCGAGGATCACCTCAAGCGTTTGGTCGAAGAGGCGCAAGTGCTCGTTGACGGCGCGATAGCGCCTTGAAAGTGTGTAGGGGACTAAAGTGTGTAGGGGACTGATTTATTTACAGCGCTCCACCGTAAATTAATCTGTCCCCGGTTAAACCTGCGCTGTGGCGTACGAAGATCAAGAGCGTCTGCCTAAGGGCAGACGTTTCGCCTTCGGCGAGTTACTTGATAAAGCCCCAAGTAACCAAAGGCTTGTGCTCCCGGTTGGGCTCCTCCTTCGTCGGAGTTCCCTCACTCCGACGACGCTACGTGGGCCCGCGCCGAACGGACATCCATGTCCTGGCGGCGCTCTCGCGGCATCCATGCCGCTCGGCCCACTCCGCGTCGTCTGCGTTCGGCCTGCACCCAAGTCGCGATTTGTGGTGTTTGAGCCATCGCGGCAGAAGATCAAGATCAAGATCAAGTGCAGATCAAAGGCTTCCCGGCTGAAGCCGGTCCTACAAGGGCGCGGCGTGTCAGCTTATGGTTTGATCGTTCCCTCGCTCCGCGTGGGGATGCATCCCGTGACGCTCCGCGTCAGTTCTCCAAACTGGACGCGCGTCGTCTGCAGGACGCAGAGCGTCCGGGGCGGCGTTACCACGCGGAGCGTGGGAACGATCAGAAAGAGCGGCGGCGATCTCCACTGTAGGACCGGCTTTAGCCGGGAAGCCCTTGATCTGCTCTTGATCTTTGAACACAAAAATCCCAAACACCGCCTATCGCGACTTTGGTGCAGGCTGAACGGAGGTTTCGCGGAGTGGGCCGAGCGGCATGGCTGCCGCGAGAGCCGCCCCCCGCCATGGATGGCGGATGGCGGCGGGCCCACGGAGCGGGACCGGAGTGAAGGAACCCCGAGGAGCGAGGGGCCAAACCAGGAGCAGGCACTTTTGCTTACTTTTGGTGCTTTTCAAAAGTAAGTCGCCGAAGGCGAAACAGTCTGCCCTTAGGCAGACGCCCTTGATCTTGATCTACCGCTTTTCAAGCCACATCCACGAGGACGATTTCGCTGTCTTCGAGGGCCGTCACCCGCAACACACGCTCATCCTCAACCGCCACACCATCCCGCGCTTCAGCACGAACGCCGTTGACCTCGATAACGCCCGTCGCAGGCACCAGATAAGCCCGGCGGCCCGCATCCAGCACGTATTCAGCCGTCTCACCGGCCTTCAGATTCGCCGCCACCAACCGGGCGTTCGCCCGAATCCGCAGCTCGATATCATCATCCGCCTTGCCGCTTGCCAGCGTCACGAAACCTTCGCGGTCGCCTTTCGGAAACGGCTTGGCGCCCCAGGACGGCGGAGCACCCACCTCGTCCGGCATGATCCAGATCTGGAAAATGCGCGTCTCCTTCGACTCCAGATTGTATTCACTGTGCGCCACACCCGTGCCGGCACTCATCACCTGCACATCGCCGGCTTCGGTACGGCCACGGTTGCCCAGGCTGTCCTCATGAGTGATGGCGCCCTCACGCACATAAGTGATGATCTCCATGTCCCGGTGCGGGTGACGTGGGAAGCCCGTGCCGGCTTCAATCACGTCATCGTTCCACACCCGTAGCTGGCCCCAGTTCATGCGGCTCTCGTCGTAATAACTGGCGAACGAGAAATGGTGATGGGCGTTCAGCCAGCCGTGGTCTGCGCCGCCAAGGGATTTGAAAGGTCGAAGTTGCAGCATGATCACTTCCTCCGTAGCAGGGCCGGGCCTGTGGCAGGGCGCCGCTGGTGATGACTTGTCAGTCGATGGGGCAATGATCTATCAACTAATTATCGATAAAAAGCGTAAGTTCTGCATGAATGCAATCGGTTAATTCGATGTTATTCGGCGTGTGCAGGCGATAAAGAACGTGCCCTTTATCGGCTAACTCCCTGACCGCAAAGCATTTCACTGGAGCTGAACGACGAATGGGGCGACCATAGGCGCCCTGTCGAAAATGTTGATATCCGGAGCCCGCGTGCCGCACGATTTTTCCGCCGAGCTACCCACCGAGCCAAACCCGCTGCCGCCCGACCTGAATACCCCTGAACGCCTGCCGTTCTTCAAACGGCTCATGGCCCGCATGATGGGCGGCGGCTTGTCGCGCATGCAGGCGCAGCATGTGCCGTCTTGGCATCAGGGCCACGCCGACGGTTACCTCAACGGCCATGCCGAAGGCATGAACGAAGGCTACGCCGAGGGGCATCTGGATGGCATTGAAGAAGGCCGTCAGGTCCTGGTGATTCGCGACACCCGGCCCCTTGAGCACCGTGGCCCGAGGGTTGATGACCACCTGTTCGACGACTGGCGCCTGCCGCTGACCAATGAGCTGAAAAAACGCATCAAGGCGGACGTCGCCGAGAAGCTGCCCGCTCACGCGCAACCCACCGCCGTGCAGTGGAAGATGATTTTCAGCGACACACCCTCGACCTATGTCATCGCCGGCGCGGGGGCGGGCAAGTCGACGTCGCTGGTGTTGCGCGTGCTGCTGCTGAACCATTACCTGGGCTTCGAGCTGGACGCCATGACCGTGGTGACCTTTACCCGCGAGTCGCGCAAGGATTTCATCAACAAGCTCATCGAGATCATGGCGCTGTGGGGGCATGAGCTGACCCTGCGTCAGGCCCGCGAGGTGGTGCGCACTTTCCATTCGCGCATCCTGCCGCTGGTGCGCAGCCTCCCGGGTTTCGAGCAGTTGCAGGCGTTCGAGAACCTTAGCAGCCAGTCCGGCCAGCTGTTAGACGACAGCGCCGACAGCAACCCCTTCGACCTGCGCATCAATGACGCCCAGCGCCAACAGTTGAACCTGTGCTACCGGGATTTGTACGCCGCCAATCCTCGTTTTCGTGACGTCATGGCGCCTTTGTACCGGCAGTCCCTGCAACTGAAGGAACTGGACCGCGATCATCCGGACGTGCAGAAGCGCATCACCGTGATGGGCCTGTCGTCCAAGCGCGACGAGGAACTGTGTGACGTCATCGAAGACCTGTGGATTCGCGCCGGCGCGTGGCCGATTCAGGGCGTCGAGCCGATGCGCCAGACCGTCGAAGTCAGCGGCCTGACCTTTCACGTACACGGATATGCCGCCGAGCTGGATGCCTGGATTGTCCTTGGCTTCGACCCGAGCGAAGACCAGCACCTGCGCCGCCCGGACGCCAAGTTGCCGGTGTGGGCCGAGTGGGTGATCAAGCGTACGCTGTTTCAGGCGTTCTGCCGCAAGCCGGTCATCTGGCTGGAAAACTACCAGGCCTCCCGGGGCATGATGCAGTCGTTGTCCGGCGCGGCCGTGGCGGGTCCGGGCTTCGATTACAAAGTCAAAGGCGAGCTCAGCGCGGCGCCGTTGCTCGATTGTTTTGTCGCCGCCGCCAGCTTCATCGAAAACCTCGGACTGGACGTACCGGACGCCGTGGCGCAGATGAGCTTTTCCGATCAGGACCCTGACCGGTTTTTCTTTGAGGCGCTGAGCCTGTTCTGGAAGGCCTTCGAGAATCACTTGCTGGACCAGTCACCGCCGGTGATGACCTATAACCGGATGTTCTCGCTGTTCGGTGAAAACTCGCCGGAGAACCTCAAGCTGGTCAGCGATGCAGGCTTGCGACCGCTGTCGCATTTGATGATTGATGAGTTTCAGGACGTCTCGCCGCAGATCGTGTCGTGGATCCGCGCCAGTCTGCGCGAGATCCGCAGTCGCGGGCCGGCGCTGCATGTCGGGCGCGGCGCGCAGCGTTCATCGCTGTTGTGCGTGGGCGATGACTGGCAATCGATCTACGGCTGGCGCGGCAGTTCGCCGAAATTCTTCATGGAGTTTGCCAAGGAGTTTTCCTCGCCCGCGACCACCAAGGTCATGCTCAGCGACAACTTCCGCAGCCATCAGCACATCATCGACGCCGCCGAACATATCGTGCGCGCTGCGCCGGCGATCAGCGGCAAAAAGGCCCGCGCCAGCGGCGCTGAGCAGGAGCTGGTGCCGGTGACCGTACTGGACCGCGACGATGACCGTTTGCTGGCCAGCCTGACGCAACATTACAACGCCGGCGACTCGGTGCTGCTGCTGTACCGCAAAGGCAGTGAACGCAGCCGCCTGCCGGAAGCCTTGCAGGCCCTCGCCGATGCCGATTACAGGCTGCCGCCCCAGGAGCGACGCCTGAAGCAACTGACCTACCACAGCGCCAAGGGCCTGCAGGCAGACGCGGTGTTTCTGCTCGGTGACTGCCAGCATCTGACGCAGTCGCCGTACAAGAATCAGGTCTATCAGCTGGCGGGTCTGGGTCGGGAAGGGGATCTGGAAGCGTTCGACAACGCGCAGAAGGATGAGGTGTTGCGCCTGGCCTATGTGGCGATCACCCGCGCCGTTCGCCACTGCTACTGGTTCATCGACGCAGCGGGTAACGACGATGCCAATATTCCGCGCGCATCGGCGCGGGTTGCAGGGGACAAGCCGTTTTTCGACGATCGCCGAGGCGCTGCTTCACTCAGCACTTCGTTGAGCACTTCACTCGGCACTTCAGTCGAATAGGGCAGGAAGCTCAGGCGCTCAGGCCCGATTCAGGTACAGGGAGCGCCTGGGAATGAAAGTTTCCACCTCCAGCTCAATGGCCTCAATGATGCGTTCCACGTCTGCCGCATTCATCACGCTGGCGCAGGGGATGGCGGCGATGGCGATCACCGTCTCGCCGCTGGCCCTGTCGAACAGGCGGGCCACCATGCTGCCGGGCGCATCCATGTTGGCTTCGAAGCCCACCGGATGAAAATGCCAGCGCATCAGCTGGCAGGCGTTCGGGAACGTCACTTTATTCATGAGCCCACCTCGTTCAATCGAGCACTTCACAAGCTCCGCAGGGTAGGAAAACGGCAGGTCTGTCCAGGTTTCGGCGGCGATCGACGCATCGCGTGAGGAAGCCTGGCCCGCAGACCACGAGTCAGGTAAAGGTAGCACCGAGTCCTGGCAGTGTCGGTAAATAAATCCTCGCCCATAAAAAATTTCATCTTTAGTTGATCCTGGTCATAAATCGCTTATATCCAGGTGCATGTTTAAACATAGGCTGAATCGTTATAGCTATCTAAAAGCTCTTGTATGAAGTAAGAGAGCATAAATAAATCTCTATAAACGTTTAGTGCGCTCGCATGAAAGTTAAGGTGTTGCCGATAACAGGACGAGTGGCAATAAAAAGACGCCACGCAGTATCAGCCTTCCAGAGAGATCATCCATGTCGATAAGAAACATGAACATTGCGCCTCGCGCATTCCTGGGATTCGCTTTCATTGCCGCGCTGGTCATTGGCTTGAGCGTGTTCTCCATCCACCGAATGGCGCAGATCCGCCAGGCCACCATCGACATGGAGTCCAACCAGCTGCCAAGCATTGGCTACCTGAGCGGGATGCTGGAGAACAGCCTTCGCTTGCGCATCACCTCATTCCGCACACTGGTTAACCGTGAGCCCGCCTCCCTGCGAGAGGTCGAAGGCCGTATTGCCGAATTGATCGGCAAGTTGCAGGCCGCCAAAAAAGCCTATGCCGCGCTGCCGGCCGAGGTTGAGGAGCTGACGGTGTATAACCAGTTTGAAGCGACGCTGGCAACGTTCCTCGACATTCAGGCCAACGTGTTGGACTTGTCGCGTCAAGATAAGGTTGAAGACATGCGCGCCTTGATCAATACCCGCATGAAAGAAGCCACTGATCTCATGGGTGTGCAGATCAACCAGTTGATCGCCCTGAACACCAAAAGCGCCAATGAAGCGGGGGAGATCTCCAGAGCTGAATATGAAAGCGCCAACCTGAGCATGATTGCTGTTTCAGGGGTTGCCGTCCTGCTGACTATCATGCTGGCGTGGTTGCTCACCCGAAGTATTGTTAACCCGATGACCCGGGCGGTTCGCGCCGCGGAAGGGATTGCCTCGGGCGACCTGACCCGTCCCATCGACGTCGACGGCAAGGACGAAGCAACCCAGCTGTTGCGCGCCCTGGCGACGATGCAACGCAATCTGCGCCAGACCATCGAGCTGATTGCCGGCTCGTCCACGCAACTGGCGTCGGCGGCCGAAGAACTGAGCGCGGTGACGGAAGAGTCCTCCCGCGGTTTGCAGCAGCAGAACAACGAGATCGAGCAGGCGGCCACGGCGGTCAACGAGATGACGGCGGCGGTCGAGGAAGTCGCGCGCAACGCGGTGTCGACGTCCGAGGCGTCACAGCAGTCCAATCAGGCTGCGCGTGAGGGCCGTGATCGGGTGATCGAGACGGTGAAGTCTATTCAGGACATGACCCGGCAGATCCAGACCACTTCCGGATTGGTCGAAGGTCTGGCGGCCCAGGGCCGTGATATCGGCAAGGTGCTGGACGTGATTCGATCGATTGCCGAGCAGACCAATCTGTTGGCGCTCAACGCCGCCATCGAGGCCGCGCGGGCGGGGGAGGCGGGTCGCGGGTTTGCCGTCGTCGCCGATGAAGTCCGGGCACTGGCCCACCGCACCGCAGAATCGACCAAGGAAATCGAACAGATGGTCGCGGGGATTCAGACCCGTACCGGCGACGCCGTGCAATCGATGTCGCGCAACACCGACAGCACCCGCACCACGTTGAGTCTGGCCGGTTCGGCGGGTGATGCTCTGGAGGTGATCACCGTAGCCATTGCGCAGATCAACGAGCGCAACCTGGTGATCGCCAGTGCATCGGAGGAGCAGGCGCAGGTGTCGAGGGAAGTGGACCGCAATCTGGTCAACATCCGCGACCTTGCCGCGCAAACGGCGGCGGGCGCCCACCAGACCAGCGCAGCCAGCCATGAGCTGTCGCGGCTGGCGGTTGATCTGAAAGCGATGGTGGCGCGGTTTGTGGTTTAACGCAGACGGTGCGCGCCGGGATTTTGTGTGCGCCGACGATTGCGTGGGTTGCCGAGATCCATGGCAGGAGCACGCTTGCCCGCGAATGGGATCTGCCAGCGCCAGCCATTTAGCCTGACCCATCGCATTCGTCCGATCGCGGCCCGCAGCAAGCCGGCTTCGGGTGGGATCTTCGGCTCACCCTTTCACTGCGTCGAACGCTCCTGTAGGAGCAATCGGAGGTTACGACGGTCGCGAAGGCGGCGGATCTGTGACATCGGCGTTGTTTGACCCAATGCTTTCGCGGGCAAGCGCGCTCCTACAGTTTTGTGCCCATGTTCGAGCCGTCTCCTACCGTCTGGATCTTCAACCGCGCCACGCAGCGGGGTTGACCAGATCCTTCGGTCGCTCGCCCGCCAGGGCCGCCAGAAGGTTGTCCACGGCACAGCGGGCCATGGCCTCACGGGTTTCGTGGGTTGCCGAGCCCATGTGCGGGGTTGCCACGACGTTGTCCATCTTCAACAGCGGCGAACCCGGGCTAACCGGCTCCTGTTCGAAGACATCCAGACCCGCCGCGCGGATCTGGCCCTTCTGCAGCGCGGCAATCAGCGCCTGTTCGTCCACCACCTTGCCCCGGGCGATGTTGATGAAGATCGTCTCCGGGCGCATCTGCGCGAACTGCTCGGCACCGATCATCCCCTCGGTTTCAGCGGTCAGCGGCACGGTCAGGCAGACGAAATCAGCCTCGCGCAACAAGTCTTCCAGGCTGCGATAGCGGGCATCAAACCGCGCTTCCACCGCCGGCTTCGCTGAGTGGCTGTGATAGATCACCGGCATCCCGAACCCGAAATGACCCCGCTGCGCGACGGCTTCGCCAATCCGGCCCATGCCGATGATGCCCAGCGTCTTGCCATGCACGTCGGAACCAAAATGCGGCGGCCCGATGTTCTGTTTCCACTGGCCATCGCGAACCATATTCGCCAGTTCCACCACGCGGCGGGCCGTGGCCATGATCAGTGCAAAGCCCGTGTCGGCGGTGGTTTCGGTGAGCACATCCGGGGTGTTGGTAAGCAGAATGCCGCGCCGCGTCAAATAGGCGATGTCGTAGTTATCGACCCCCACCGAAACGCTGGACACCGCTTTCAGCTTCGGCGCCAGGTCCAGCAGTTCGGCGTCCAGTTTCACGCTCGCGCCGAGCAAGGCATCGGCGTGGGGCAGGGCGTCGCGAAGGCGGGCCAGGCCTGCGCTGGATTTCGGATCATCGATCAGCGTGACCTCGGCTTGGGCTTGGAGGCGCTGCATCAACGGCGCCGATAGTTTCTTGTAGAGCACAACATGGTGAGTCATCGAAAGGCTCCGGATCAGGAATGGGCAGGCGCAGGACCAACGCCGGGTTTGTCACTCAGAGGCCGGGCCTTGCTGTCCGGCTTGAGCAGCAGCGTCAGCACCACCGACACCAGCAGCGCGCCGCTCATGAACAGGTACGACGCGCTCAACGTCCCGGTGACACCGTTGAGGTAGCCGACGAGGTAGGAACCGGCGAACGAACCCAGCGCGCCGAGGCTGTTGATCAATGCCATGGCGCCACCCGCGACGTTGGCCGGGAGGATTTCCGGGACGATGGCGAAGAACGGACCATAGGGCGCGTACATGCAGGCGCCGGCAATGACCAGCAGCGAGTAGGACCACCAGAAATGCTCGGTGCCCAAGGCGTACGAGCCGTAGAACGCGACGGCAGCCAGCAGCAGCGGCGGCCAGACAAAGGCTTTGCGCTTCTGGGTTTTATCCGACGCCCACGACACCAGGACCATGCCGATCACCGCCGCAAGGTACGGCAGGGCCGAGAGCCAGCCCGCTTCGACCATGTCCATCTGCATGCCTTTCTTGATGATGGTCGGCAGCCACAGCACAAAGCCGTACACGCCGATGCTCCAGCAGAAATACTGCGCGGCCAGCAGCAGGACCCGCGGGGAGCGGAAGGCTTCGGCGTAGTTTTTTACCGGCTTGATGCCGACCTGTTCGGCGTCGAGGCGCGCTTGCAGTTCGGTCTTCTCTTCAGCCGTCAGCCATTTGGCCTGGGCTGGACGCTCGTCCACCAGACGCCACCAGATAAATGCCCAGATCACCGCCGGCAGGCCCTCTACGATGAACATCCAGCGCCAGCTGAAGTGCGCCACCAGATAGCCGGACACCACCGACATCCACAGCATCGTCACCGGGTTTCCGAGGATCAACACGGTGTTGGCGCGCGAGCGTTCGGCCTTGGTGAACCAGTAGCAGAGGTACACCAGCATCGCCGGCATCACGGCCGCTTCGACCACGCCAAGCATGAACCGGATGCCGATCAGCATGTAGGCGTTGGAGACGATGCCGGTCAGTGTGGCCAGGCCGCCCCACAGAATCAGGCTGACGAAGATGAGTTTTTTGACGCTCTTCTTCTGCGCATAGATCGCGCCAGGCACTTGGAAGAAGAAGTAACCGAGAAAGAACAGCGCCCCCAGCAGGGACGACATGCCCGGCGTGATATTCAGGTCTTCGGCCATCCCCGAGGCAGCGGCGAAGCCGTAGTTGGCGCGGTCCAGGTACGCCAGGCTGTAGGTGATGAAGACGATGGGCATGATCAATAGCCAGCGACGTTTAAGGCCGGCGTGTTTCACGGATTCGAGCAGCTTGTCCATTTCAGGCTCCCTGAGCATGTTGTTTTTGTCGCAGCAGGTGATGGAGGTTCGGTGTGTATAAAAGTGAGGTTCAGGCGCTCTGTCGTCGCGTGCCTGCCGAGACGTTGGCCGCATCGAGGGCGGCGCGGCAGGGCAGGCCTTCCATGTCGCCACGGCTTTGCACGGCCTGGCTGCCGACCCAGTTGCCGCGGGCAGTGGCCTGTTCGAACCCGAGGTTTTCCAGCAGCGCGCTGATCACGCCGACCGCAAAGCCGTCGCCTGCGCCCACGGTGTCGACCACCTTGGTCACCGGCACACCGGGCAAGAACGCTTCATTAAGCTGGGTGCGGTAATACGCGCCCTTGGCGCCGAGTTTGATGATCACCGCCTCGACGCCCATGTCCAGGTAGAAACGGGCGATGTCCGCCGGGGTGTCGAAGCCGGTGAGCAGTTCACCCTCGGCCAGCCCCGGCATGACCCAGTGGGCGTGGCTGGCAAGGTGGTTCACTTCGCGGATCATCGTCGCCTGGCTCGACCACAGCGAAGGCCGCAGGTTGGGGTCGAACGACACGCTGCGACCGGCCTCGCGCATTTGCGTCATCAGCACGTGGGAAAGCTCCCGGCAGGTGTCGGACAGCGCCGCAGGAATGCCGGTGGCGTGCAGATGCCGGGCCTTGAGCAGCTCGGGAACGATGTCGTTGACCGACAGGTGACTCGCCGCCGAGCCGCGACGGAAGTACTCGACCACAGGGTCCGCGCCTTCCAGCTCCAGGGACTTGAACTGAAAACCGGTAGGGTGCGAGGCGTCCACGGTGATGTGAGCGCAGTCGACGCCTTCCTGTTGCAGGCTGTCGGTGACGAAGCGGCCCATGGAGTCGTTGCCGACCCGGCTCAGCCACGCGACCTTGAAGCCCAGCCGCGACAGACCAATCGCCACGTTGCTGTCGGCGCCGGCGATGCGTTTCTCGAAGTGGCGAACCTGGGCCAGGTCACCTGTTTGCTCGGCCACCAGCATAGTCATGGTTTCGCCGAAGGAGAGAATATCGATCTCAGACATGGCTCAGCGCCTCCGTTTCCGTCGCGTTGGATTGAGTGGATCGCGACTGGCCGAGGCGGGCGAGCAGGGCAACCTGTTCGCGGGTCACCTGCAGCAGATCATCGCCTTGCAGCGGGTATTCAACGGCGCGGGGCAGGTTCACCGGCATGTGATGGATGAGCTGCTCCCACTGTTGCAGGTCGGCCGGCGCTGGCGGCACGGCGATGAGTTTGCCTGCGGCATTGACCCTGATCGCCTTGCAGTGCAGGTACTCGACGTATCGGCCCAACTGCTGCGCGGCGTCGCGGGCGGACTGTTCCTGCCAGCGCCAGTTGCCGATGTCGAAGGTCATGCCGATGGGCATTTGCAGTGCGTTGATCTGCGCGAAGAACTCCACGAAGGGCTCGATGCGGCCACCCTGTTCGGTCTGATCGTTTTCCACCAGCAAGTGAACGTCGTAAGGCGCAAGACGATCGGCCAGCGCGGCGACGTTGCAGTGCTCGCCAAAATGTCCCAGCGATACTTTGAGCCAGAACGCACCGCACGCGGTGGCGCGCTCAAGGGTCGGTCGAAGTTCAGGGTTCGGCTGCGTGTCGCCTTCGAGCCACAACTCAAGGGGCGCCGAGTACAGGCATTCCAGGCCCTGAGCCGCAATGGCACGGGCGAGGGCAGGGTAGTCTTGATCGTGGAAGCTGGGGCTGAACAGCTCTTCCCGCAGCTCGATGCGCTTGACGCCAGCATTGGCCAGCAGCGGGATGAAACTGGCCTGGCCTTGCCCACGTACATGATCGGCACCGTAGGCGCCCAGGCTGATGGCAACGGATGGTAGGGTCATTATTATTGTCCTCTGAAACCGGTTACATTTTTGTTCGAACGAGCGAATCGAGTAATAGTTCGCGTCGGGGCGCAAGGGTTGACCTGCGGTATCTGTCAGGGGGATGTCAGGTCTGTCGTCGGGTCGAGCCGCGGGCGATCAGTTGCGCGGGGAAGTCATATAGCCGCACTGGCTCCTGATCCCCGCGCAGTCGGTTGAGCAGGCACTCGAAGGCGGTGATCCCCATTTCGTGGGTGGGCTGCGCGAGGGAGGTGATGCCGCTGCCGACCAGCGGGTACCAGTCCAGCTCGTCGAGGGCGATCAGGCCGATATCGTCGAACAGGTGGCAGCCCAGCTCATGCAGTTGACGGGTGGTGATCAGGGTGGCGACGCCATTGGCGGTGAACAGTGCTTTGGGGCCGGGGCCTTGCTGAGCGAGGAAGTCACGCAACCGGTCGCGCAGTGGTTCGCCGGTTTCGCAGACCTGGCCACGCATGCCGGCGCGCTGGGTGATCTGTTGTTTGAAGGCGTCGACCCGCTCAATCCGCGAGCTGGTGCCGTCCTGGGGTTCGGTGACCATGAGCACGTCGCGGTAACCGGCGTCCTGCAGATGATCCAGCGCCTGCCGGACGGCCGCGACGTTGTCGAGGCCGACGAGGTCGCTGCGCAGTTCATCGACCTTGCGGTCCACCAGCACCATTGGCAGTTCGCTGTGCAGTTCGCGCAGTTCGTCGAGGTGATGGCCGAGGGTGTTCACGATCAGGCCTTCGATGTTGTACGAGCGCAGGGCCGCGAGGTGCAGGCGTTCCTGTTCGTCGTCGCGGTCGGTGTTGCACACGACGAGGCTGTAGCCGTGCTTGCGGCAGGCGGTTTCGACGCCGTGCATGACGGCGATGGAGTAGGGGTTGCGGATGTCGGCGACGAGCATGCCGATCAGGCGGGTGCGGCCGCGTTTGAGGCCGCGGGCCATTTGGTTGGGGCGGTAGCCGAGGGTGTCGATGGCCTGTTCGATGCGTTTGGCGATGGCTTCGGACAGCAGTTGGCGGTCATCGCCGATGAAGCGCGAGACGCTTGCCTTTGAGACGCCGGCGAGGTCGGCGACGTCGTTCATGGTGACGCGGGTGCGCGTCGGGGTGGAGATGCTGTTCACGGCCTGGACCTTATTGGATTTATCAGCAGGCTTATGGGGAGAGCTCTTTGGCTCTGAAACCGGTTTCAGGAGACACCAGATTGGTGCCTTGCGTCAACATCGCGTTTAGAGCATCTGCCTAACGGCAGATATTTCGCCTGCGGCGTTTTTTAGATCAAGGGCGTCGGCCTAACGGCCTCGGGTTTCGCCTTCGGCGAGTTACTTGGAAAAGCACCCCAAGTAACCAAGGGTGCCTGCTCTCGGTTGGGCCCGACTTCGTCGGGTTCCTTCACTCCGGTCTCGCTCCGTGGGCCCGCGCCGAACGGACATCCATGTCCTGACGGCGCTCTCGCCGCATCCATGCGGCTCGGCCCACGGAGCGAGACCTGCGCTCAGCCTGCACCCAAGTCGCGATTGGCGGTGTCTGGGCATTTTGTGTACGAAGATCAAAAGCACATCAAAAGCACATCAAAAGCAGATCAAGGGCTTCCCGGCTGAAGCCGGTCCTACAGTCGAGGTCGCCGCCACTATTTCTGATTGTTCCCACGCTCCGCGTGGTAACGCCGCCCCGAACGCTCCGCGTCTCGAATACAGCGCGCATTCAGGCCTGGGTGACGTGACGCGGAGCGTCCTGGGATGCATACCCACGCGGAGCGTGGGCACGATCATCACGCGAGAGCATGCGGTCCAATCGTAGGACCGGCTTTAGCCGGGAAGCCTTTGATCTTGATCTTCAACCGAGATAGTTCAGACACCGCACAACGCGACTTTGGTGCAGGCTGAACGGAGGTCTCGTGGAGTGGGCCGAGCCGCATGGATGCGGCGAGAGCTGCCCCCCGCCATGGATGGCGGATGGCAGCGGGCCCACGGAGCGGGACCGGAGTGAAGGAACCCTGAGGAACGAAGGGCCCAACCGAGAGCAGGCACCCTTGGTTACTTGGGGTGCTTTTCCAAGTAACTCGCCGAAGGCGAAACCGAGGCCGTTAGGCCGACGATTTTGATTTTGATTTTGATCTTGATCTTGATCTCAGCCTGTAAAAGCATCCCGCCAGGCCAAACACCGCCGTTCGAGCATCGCCAAGACCCCATCGGTCAACTTGCCCAACACCGCCAACACAATGATCGCCGTCAGCACAATATCGGGCCGCGACGTCTCGCGCCCATCACTCAGCAAATACCCCAGCCCCTTCGTCGCGGCGATCAACTCTGCCGCCACCAGAAACATCCACGCCAGACTCAATCCCGATCGCAAGCCCGTGAAGATGCCGGGCAAGGCGGCGGGCCAAAAGACATGCACAACCATCTGCCACCGACTGAAGCGATACATCTGGCCCACCTCCACCAGCTTGCGGTCGATGTTGCGGATGGCCGCGACGCCGTTCAGGTACACCGGAAAAAACGCCCCGATGGCAATCAGCACAATCTTGGAAGTCTCACCAATCCCCAGCCACAGCAACAACAGCGGCACCCAGGCCAGGCTCGGGATTGAACGCAGGCCGGCGAACGTCGGCTCCAGATACGCTTCCGCCTCGCGGCTGAGCCCGACCCAGGCCGCAAACACCAGCGCCAGCCCCGCGCCGATCAAGAACCCCGACAGCACCCGTGTCAAACTGGCGCCGATGTGTTTCCACAGGGCGCCGTCTGCCAGATCAGTCAGGGTCGTCGCGATCTGGCTGGGCGCCGGCATCTGGTAGGACTGCACCCAGCCCACGCGTACGGCGATTTCCAGCAAGAGCAAAATGGCCACCGGCACGGCAAGGCCCTTCAAGCGGCTCCGCCAATTCCCACGTGCTCGCCGCAAAAACGGTTGCGTGTCAGATGCCTCGTCCTTCAACACCTGCGCCCTGACGCTGCCACTGCTAACCTCGCCACTGGCTTCGCTGCCCCGCGCTTTGCTCATGGCTTGGCGACGACCGCGTTGCCGAAGCTCGGGTCGATCAACTGATCGATGATCTGGTCGACGTTCGTCCCTTTGCGCACCAGCTCTTCGGAAACCAGAATCGGCGCGGCGGCCTTCGACGCGGTGATGTCTTTGTCGGTCAGCAGAGGGCTGCCGAGGTCAGTGCGGGTCAGCTGCAATTTGGCGACATCCAGCGGCAGGCCTGACTCGGTGGCGAGCAATTGCGCCAGCTCGTCCGGATTTTTCAGCGACCACTCCCGGGCTTTTTCGTACGCGCCTAGGACGGTTTTGATCGCTTCCGGGTGCTCCTTCGCATAAAGCTCGGTCACGCTGACGACGCCAAAGCTGTTGAAGTCCTTGTTGCGATACAACAAGCGCGAGCCGGCCTGAATTTCGCTCGCCGCCATGTGCGGATCGAGCCCGGCCCAAGCGTCGACGTCGCCTTTTTCCAACGCAATACGGCCGTCCGGGTGTTGCAGATGCAGCAGCTCGACGTCGTCCTTGGTCAGCTTCGCCTGCTGCAAGGCTCGCAGGGTAAACAGGTAAGGGTCGGTGCCTTTGGTGGCGGCGATTTTCTTGCCCTTGAGGTCGGCAACGCTCTGCAGCGTCGAGCCCTTGCGCACCACCAGCGCTGTCCATTCGGCGCGGCTGTAGACGTAGACCGATTTGATCGGGCTGCCATTGGATCGCGCCAGCACCGCGGAGAGACTGGCGGAGGACGCGAAGTCGACGCCGCCGCTGTTGAGGTATTCCAGCGAGCGGTTACTGCCCTGGCTGAACACCCAGCTGACTTTGCTGTTTGGCAGGGCTTTTTCGAGCCAGCCGAAGTGCTTGAGCACCAGACTGACCGGCGAGTAATAGGCGTAATCCAGGTGCACCTCGGCCGGTGGCGCTTCGGCAGCATGAGCCAGCGGCTGTAACGTCAGTGCAAGTGCACCGGCGAGTAGTTTGAAGGAAGTCGGCAGACGGAAAAATGCGGTCATGGGTAAGTGTCCAATCAAGGGCGTGGAAGCTGCACACGGCTGCTTATGACGAAATCAGCAGTCGGAGCGAATCGGTCTGCTTGATTGGAATATTGCAGGCTTTGTGCCATGGCCTTTGGGCCGGTAGGGAGCCGGATTTACGGGCCTTCATGGCTTTTGATGCTGTGCATGACACAGCAGTCTGTTGATCCGATGTTGCTGGCCAAACAGTCGCACCGGGGTATGTAAGCTCTGCACAACTCAACTTCAGGAACACACGTCTCTGACCGTTCGGCGATTAATTCGGCAAATCAGGTGGTTGCGTGCAACCTCTTGAGCGTTTTCTGATCTGATTGGCATTCGTTATACGGAAATATTCGCTCGCCATACTGCACCGAGCCACACGCTGACAAGGACGTTGCATCGGGCGTCACGCCCATCACGAACCATCAGAATTCCATGCCGATATGAGCCTTACAACGCCTCCTATGTTGTCCCGCGCGATGCAGCGCATGACCTATTTTCTGTTGCCGACTCTGCTGATCGCTTCCGCTATTTTCTGGTTCGCGGCGGGTAAAGGTGTGCATGCCGAGCCCAAGAACGGCACCCAGACGCTGGTGTTTCTACGCCACGCCGAAAAGCCCGAAACCGGCCTGGGCCAGTTGAACTGCCAGGGCCTTAATCGCGCCATTGACCTGTCCACTGTGCTGCCGAACACCTTCGGCAAGGCCGACTTTATCTTTGCGGCGAACCCCAGCCGCCATGTGGAAGAGGGCGAGCACGATCATTCTTACAGCTACCTTCGCCCGCTCATGACTGTCGGTCCTAGCGCGATCAAGCTGGGTCTGCCGGTCAATATCGACTTCGCCGCCAACGACACCGGTGATCTGGCCGATGAGCTGATGCGCGACAAATATCACGACGCCACTATCTACACCGCGTGGTCCCACGGTTACCTGCCGGAGCTCATCAACAAAGTCGCCGAGGAGGCGTCGGGCAAGAAGCTCAAACTGGTTGACGACTGGATGGCCGGGGACTTCGATTCAGTGCTGGTCCTGACCCTCAAGTGGAACGACGGCAAGGCCACCCTGCAGTATGAAAACTACAAGCAAAACCTTGATGGCGGGGCCGTGGGCTGCCCGAGCTGATGGGGACCCATCGGATCTCTTAGTGGGACCGGCTTCAGCCGGGAAGAGGCCAGTGTGATCACCCTCAATTTTGCGGTGTGACCCCTGACGCTTTCCCGGCTAAAGCCGGTCCCACAGTCGAGGCGACATCCAGTTTTGCTGAGTGCACGCGATCTCTTGGTGGGATCGGCTTCAGCCGGGGAGAGGCCAGTGTGATCACCCTCAATTTTGCGGTTTGACTCCTGACGCTTTCCCGGCTAAAGCCGGTCCTACAGATAGAGCGCGATTCCATGTGGGACCGGCTTCAGCCGGGAAGAGGCCAGTGTGATCAACCTCAATTTTGCGGTGTGACCCCTGACGCTTTCCCGGCTAAAGCCGGTCCTACAGATAGAGCGCGATTCCATGTGGGACCGGCTTCAGCCGGGAAGAGGCCAGTGTGATCACCCTCAATTTTGCGGTTTGACTCCTGACGCTTTCCCGGCTAAAGCCGGTCCTACAGATAGAGCGCGATTCCATGTGGGACCGGCTTCAGCCGGGAAGAGGCCAGTGTGATCAACCTCAATTTTGCGGTGTGACCCCTGACGCTTTCCCGGCTAAAGCCGGTCGCTACAGTCGAGGAGACATCCAGTTTTGCTGAGTGCACGCGATCTCTTTGTGGGACCGGTTTCAGCCGGGAAGAGGCCCGACAGATCACCCTCGATCTGCGTTTCAGCCCGAAAAATTTGTGCCCCTGCATTGATTACGCTAGCGTCAGCCGACCCTGACTGCCGGCGGTTCGCCCATGCTTCAACCTCTCCAGCCCCACGCCTCGCGCCTGATCCCTTTCAATCAGCCGTTTGACTGGCAGCGCATGCTCGATTTCTTCGCGGCGCGGATGACGGCGGGTGTGGAGGCGGTGGTCGATGGGGTGTACATGCGCAACATCGAGTTCAAGGGCAGCCAAGGTGCCTTGACGGTGGAACTGGCGCCGGACGGGCAGCATCTGCTGGCGACCGCTCACGGCGAGGTGAGCCAGCACATCGATCAGTTGATCGCGCCGGTTTCACACATGTTCGATTTGTACGCCGAACCGCAAATCATCGACCAAGCCCTCTCCCAAGACCCGTGGCTGGCCTCACTGGTGCGGCGTCGCCCGGGGATGCGCGTGCCGGGGGCGTTTTCCGGGTTCGAGCTGGCCGTGCGCACGATCGTCGGGCAGCAGGTCAGCGTCAAGGGTGCGACGACGATTGTCGGTCGCCTCGTCCAGCGGGCCGGAGTTCAGGTCAGTGAAGGTCTGCATGAACAATTGGCCTGGCGCTTCCCGACCCCAGACGCCCTCGCGCAAGCGAACCTGGACAAGATCGGCATGCCCGGCAAACGCGTCGAGACCCTGCAGCGTCTCGCAGGGTCGGTGGCCAGTGGCGAGCTGTCCCTTGACGTTCGCCATGGCGACATTGGTGATGTACGGCGACAGTTGCTGGCCATGCCCGGCATCGGCCCCTGGACCGTGGAATACATCGCCATGCGCGCCTGGCGTGACCCGGACGCCTGGCCCGCCGCCGACCTGGTACTGATGAATCTGATGACCCTGCAGGAGCCGACGCTGCTTCGTCTGCCGCAGCACAAGGCGCGGGCCGAAGCCTGGAAACCCTGGCGCGCCTACGCCGCGATTCACATCTGGAATTCCGCGGCGGATGTGGCGGGCAAGCAGAAGGGCGGCTGACCGGGGAGTTTGAGCGCAAGAACCGGGTGGTTCGTGCAGGGCGCGCGAGTAGTATGTCGTCACTCGCGCGCCCGGACGATCGCGGATGATCTCGGCGCGCAGTTGCCCGGACAAGAGCCAGAACAACAAACAGAGCAGGAGCCAGACGATGACCTTCACCTACCGCTTTATTGATTCCCCGGTCGGTCAGTTGAAGCTGATCGCCAAGGGCCCGCGTCTGGCCGCCGTGCTCTGGCAAAACGACCGCCCGAACCGCGTGTTGCTCGGGGCGATGAGTGAAGACGCCGGCAGCGATGTGCTGGACCGGACCGAGCGCCAGCTCGCTGAGTACTTCGCCGGGCAGCGTCAGCGTTTCGAGCTTGAGCTCGAATTTCATGGCACTGAATTTCAGCAGAAAGTCTGGCAGGCCCTGCTGACTATTCCCTTCGGCGAAACCCGCAGTTATCTCGACATAGCCCTGCAGATCGGCAATCCCGCCGCCGTGCGCGCCGTCGGTGCCGCCAATGGCAAGAACCCGATTTCCATCATTGCCCCGTGCCACCGAGTGATCGGCAGTTCCGGTGCGCTGACCGGTTTTGCCGGTGGCCTCGACGCCAAGCACCTGCTGCTGACGCTTGAGGGTTATCAGCCGGTACAGCGGGGCAAGCGCGTCAAGGCGGTGGCTTCGACCCAGGCGTCACTGTTCTGAATCAATCGCTTCACGGTTTACGCAAAGCTTCACGCAACACGCCGCTTGAAAACGTACGCAACGGCCGACCCTTAAATCAATGGAGATGATCATGCCCGGTTCCGCTCAGACGTTTCGCTCACTGCACCACCAATCCACCGTTTTGCGCCTGCCCAATGCCTGGGACGCGGGGAGCGCTCGACTGTTCGAAAGCCTTGGCGCCACCGCCATCGCAACCACCAGCGCGGGAGTCGCGTGGGCGCAGGGTTATGCCGATGGCCGGGTGTTTCCGGTGGACATCGCGGTAAGCGTCGCCGCCAGCATCGCGCGGCTGATCAAGGTGCCCCTGTCGGTCGACATCGAAAACGGCTACTCGGACGACCCGCAAACCGTCGCGGAAAACGTCAAGCGGGTGCTGGATATCGGCGCGGTCGGCATCAATATCGAAGACGGTTCAGACGCGCCGGAGCTGCTCGTCCGCAAGATCGAGGCGATTAAAAACATGGCCGCCCGCAACGGGCTGCACGTCTTTATCAATGCTCGCACCGACGTTTATCTGGCGAGTCTGGTTCCTGAACATGCGCGGGTCGAAGAGACCCTGAAGCGCGGCCAGAAGTACCGGGAAGCAGGGGCGGATGGTCTGTTCGTGGCGGCCTTGGTGGACGTCGAGCAGATCCAGGCCGTCGTTGCAGGCATTGATCTGCCTATCAATGTGTTGGCGCGACAGGGCTTGCCTGCCGCCGAAGCGCTGGCGCAACTGGGCGTACGCCGCTTGAGCGCCGGATCCAGCATCGCCCAGACCTTGTGGGGACAGGCCGAGCAACTCGCAAGGGGCTTTCTGGAGGAAGGGCGTTCGGAAACGGTCATCGAGACCAGCCTCGCGTATCCGCAGATTCAGGCGCTGTTTGAGCGCTAGGCAGGGCTTTTGAGCAGGGTGGCAATTACCGGGATTCGCCGCTCTGTTACAAAAATGGCAGCCGGATCGACAGGAGGCGCTGGTCAGGTTTGGTCGAAAAGAGTACAAATGTGCTCCATGACGACCCTATCCCCAAAACGCGCTGCCATCCTCACGTTCATTCGTGACCGCATCGCCCACAACGGCCAGCCTCCCAGCCTGGCTGAAATTTCCGAAGCCTTCGGTTTTGCTTCCCGCAGCGTTGCGCGCAAGCACATCGTGGCGCTGACCGACGCCGGCTTGATCGAAGTCGTCGCCAATCAGGCCCGCGGTATCCGCCTGATGGAAACCCGTCCGCGGCCGCAAATGCTCGACATTCCCGTGCTCGGTCGAGTGGCCGCCGGTGCACCCATCGGTCCCGACCTCGACAATCACGACACCTTCACCCTGGACAGCCGCACCTTCATGCGCGTCCCGGATTACCTGTTGCGGGTGAGCGGGGATTCGATGATCGACGACGGCATCTTCGACGGCGATCTGGTAGGCATCCTGCAAAGCGCCGAGGCCCGCGACGGGCAGATCATCGTGGCCCGGCTGGACGGCGAAGTGACCATCAAGCGCCTGGAGCGCGGCGATGATCAGCTGCGCTTGCTGCCGCGCAACCCGGCGTATCAACCCATCATTGTTCGGCCCGATCAGGACTTCGCGATCGAAGGCGTGTTCTGTGGCCTGGTGCGCCGGGAATGATGGGCGCGGTGGTCAGCCTCGACGCGCTGCTGGACGAGCGACGCGTCTGGAAGGGGCGTCAGCAGGTCCCTTCGGTTGCCGCGCAGCCCACCGGCCATGCCGCCCTTGATGCGGCGTTGCCCATGGGAGGCTGGCCCCCTGCGGCGATGACCGAAGTGCTGGTCGCGGCCAACGGCAGCGGTGAACTGCGGCTGATGTGGCCGACCCTGGCCCGGCTCGCTGACAGCGGCGAACGCATCGTGCTGGTTGCGCCTCCTTTTTTGCCCTATGCCCAGGCCTGGCAGATGGCAGGCATCGACCTGAGGCAGTTGTCCATCATTCACGCCAGCGAGCGCGATGCCTTGTGGGCGGTCGAGCAATGCCTGCGTTCGGGCAGTTGCGGCGCGGTGTTGTGCTGGCCGACCAAGGTCGACGACCGTGCCTTGCGCCGGTTGCAGGTGGCCGCCGAAACCGGTGAAACCCTGGCCTTTGCCTGCCGCGGGCATGAGGCGGCAGCCAACCCGTCTCCGGCCGCGCTGCGTATTGCCATCGACGCGCGCCCCAGTCAGTTGCGGGTGCTCAAGTGTCGAGGCGGGCTGGCGCCGTCCTCCCCCGTTCCGTTCACCGCTGACGCTTGAGGTTGCCATGCTCTGGGCCTGTGTCCTCCTGCCGCAGCTGGCGCTGGACGGCGTCATGCGCCGTCGCGAAAACCCCGAAGAACCGCTGGCGCTGATCAGCGGCACCGCTCAGCGACGGGTGCTGCAGACGGTCAACCCGGCCGCCCGCGCCATGGGCCTGCGTGCCGGCCAGTCTCTGACCGCGGCCCATGCCATGACCCGAGAATTCGCCACCGTCGAATACGACCCGGACGAAACCGAGCGCTGGCATCGTCTGCTGGCGGCCTGGGCCTACCGTTTCAGTTCCCATGTCAGCCTCAAATACCCGCGCGTGCTGTTGATGGAAGTTGAATCCAGCTTTGGCCTGTTCGGGCCGTGGCCGGTGTTCGAAGCACTTCTGCGTCAGGAACTGACCGAGCTGGGCTTCACCCACCGCATCGTCGCGGCGCCCAATCCGCTGGCGGCCCGCATGCTCGCCAACGCCCATGATGGTCTCGCCGTGTGCGATGGCGACTCACTGCATGAGGTGCTGGCAGAGATGCCGGTCAACCGCATCGGCCTGCCAACCGAGGTGGCCACCTCACTGGCGCGCATGGGCCTGCATCGCGTACGGCAGGTTCAGGCGTTGCCCCGTGACACGTTGGCCCGGCGTTTTCCGGCAGCCGTGCTGCAACACCTCGACACGCTGTTCGGGCGCAGGCCCATGGGGCTGGAGTGTTATGTGCCGCCGGACCGTTTTGATACGCGCATCGAGCTCAACTTCGACGTCGAATCCCACCAGGCGCTGCTGTTCCCGCTCAAGCGCATGATTGCCGATCTGGCAGTGTTTCTGGCCGGGCGCGACAGCGGCGTGCAACGTTTCGTGATTCATCTGGAGCACGTGCCGAGTGTGGGCAGCGTTGCGCCGGACACGCAGATTCCCGTCGGCCTGCTCAGTGCCGAGCGCGAAGCCAATATGCTGTTCGAGCTGGCGCGCGGGCGTCTGGAGCAAGTCGAAGTGCCGTCCCCGGTACGCGCGTTGCGATTGCAGGCCAAGGACCTGCCGGCCTTCGTGCCCACCCACCGCGAGCTGTTCGACGACCGTCCGCAGCAGACCATGCCGTGGGAACAGTTGCGCGAGCGCCTGCGTGCACGGCTTGGGGATGAAGCGGTGGCCGGCCTGGGTTTCAATGCCGACCATCGCCCGGAACACGCTTCGTTGCCCGCTTCCCCGAGCAAACCGTTGGCGCTGACCCATAAAGTGCCGCGTCCTGGCTGGCTATTGCCCGAGCCCGAACTGCTGACCGAGCCCGGCCTGCGCGTGCTGGCCGGGCCTGAGCGTATCGAGTCGGGCTGGTGGGACGGCGGCGACGTGCGGCGCGACTATTACCTCGTCGAAACCCGTAACGGCCAGCGCGGCTGGGCGTACCGCAGCGTTGGCGACAGCAGCCTGTTGCTGCACGGCTGGTTCGCATGAGTGCGGGATACGCCGAGCTGCATTGCCTGTCGAACTTCAGCTTTCAGCGCGGGGCATCGAGTGCGAAGGAGTTGTTCGAGCGGGCAAAGCTCCATGGGTATCAGGCGCTGGCCATCACCGATGAATGCACCCTGGCGGGCATCGTGCGTGCGTGGCAGGCTGCCAAGGAATGTGAGCTGCCATTGATCATCGGCAGCGAAATCACCGTCGAGAACGGGCCGAAAATCGTTTTGCTGGTGGAGAATCTTGCCGGCTACCAGGCCTTGTGCCGCTTGATCACCCAAGGCCGACGGCGCAGCAAGAAAGGCGAATACCGCTTGCTGCACGAGGACTTTCAGCAGCCAGTCGCAGGGCTTTTGGCGCTGTGGCTGCCGGATCTTGATCAGGTCATCCCCACCAGACGGGAGCAAGGCAACTGGCTGCGCGGGATCTTTCAGCAGAATCTGTGGCTGAGTGTCGAGCTGCATTGCGGTCCGGATGACCGAAAGCGCCTCAATACCTTGCTCGGCATGGCGCGGGCCATGGCGATTCCAACCGTCGCCAGTGGCGACGTGCACATGCACGCCCGCGGTCGTCGGGCGTTGCAGGACACCATGAGCGCCGTCCGCCATCACACCACCGTGGCGGAAGCGGGGCATCGGCTGTTTGCCAACGGCGAGCGGCATCTGCGGCGGCTCTCGGTATTGAGCGAGGTTTACCCGGCAAGCCTGCTGATTGAAACCCTGAACATCGCCCGGCGCTGCACCTTCGACCTCAGTGAATTGCGCTACGAATACCCCCACGAACTGGTGCCGCCTGACCAGTCACCCAGCAGTTGGCTGCGGCATCTGATCGAGCAGGGCGCCAGCCGTCGCTGGCCTCATGGCGTGCCGGAGGTCGCCCGCAGCAACATCGAAAAAGAGCTGAAGGTCATCGCGGCCAAGCGGTACGAGAGTTACTTCCTCACGGTGCACGACATCGTCAGCTTCGCCCGCGAACAGCACATCCTCTGCCAGGGCCGAGGTTCGGCGGCCAACTCGACGGTGTGTTTCGCTTTGGGCATCACTGAGCTGGACCCGTCAAAAAGCAATCTGCTGTTCGAGCGTTTCATCTCCGAAGAGCGCGACGAGCCCCCGGACATCGACGTCGATTTCGAGCACGACCGGCGCGAGGAAGTCCTGCAATACGTGTTCCGTCGCTACGGCCGGGGCAGGGCGGCGCTCACCGCGGTTGCCAGTACCTACCACGGTGCGGGTGCGGTCCGGGATGTGGCGCGCGTACTCGGTTTGCCGCCCGACCAGATCAACGCTTTGGCCGACTGCTTCAGCCGCTGGAGCGACAGCATGCCGCCCGCCGAACGCCTGCGCGAATGCGGGTTTGAGCCTGACAGCCCGATTCTGCGCCGGGTGCTGACCTTGACCGGTGAACTCATCGGCTTCCCCCGGCATCTGTCCCAGCACCCCGGCGGCTTTGTGATTTCCGAGCATCCGCTGGAAACCCTGGTGCCCGTGGAAAACGCCGCCATGGCGGACCGCACCATCATTCAGTGGGACAAGGACGACCTCGATCTGGTGGGCCTGCTCAAGGTCGATATCCTCGCCCTCGGCATGCTCAGCGCACTGCGCCGTACCTTCGATCTGGTCAGGGGCTATCGAGGGTACGACCTGACTCTCGCGACCATCCCCGCCGAGGACAAACCCACCTACGACATGATCAGCCGCGCCGACACCATCGGCGTGTTCCAGATCGAGTCACGGGCGCAGATGTCCATGCTGCCGCGGTTGAAGCCCAGCACGTTCTACGACCTGGTGATCGAGGTGGCCATCGTCCGCCCCGGGCCGATTCAGGGTGGCATGGTGCATCCGTACCTGCGCCGCAAGAACGGCGAAGAGGCGGTGACGTACCCGTCCGAAGAGCTGAAAGTGGTATTCGAACGCACGTTGGGCGTGCCGCTGTTTCAGGAGCAGGTCATGCAACTGGCGATCGTCGCCGCCGATTATTCCCCGGGCGAGGCTGATCAATTGCGCCGGTCCATGGCGGCCTGGAAACGCCATGGGGGGCTCGAGCCCCATCGCATTCGCCTCAGCGAGCGCATGAAGGAAAAGGGCTACCCGGACGAGTTCATCCTGCGCATTTTCGAGCAGATCAAGGGCTTCGGCAGTTACGGCTTCCCGGAATCCCACGCCGCCAGCTTCGCCTTGTTGACCTACGCCAGTTGCTGGCTCAAATGCCACGAACCGGCGGCTTTCACCTGCGCGCTGATCAACAGCTGGCCCATGGGCTTTTACAGCCCGGATCAACTGCTGCAGGACGCGCGGCGCCACCAGATCGACGTGCACCCGGTGGACGTGCGATACAGCGACTGGGACTGTTCGCTGGAACCGGTGGCTGGCCGGGAATACAACCAGAATCTGGCGATCCGCATGGGGCTGCGCATGATTCGCGGCTTCCGCGAGGAGGACGCCAGGCGTATCGAACAGGCGCGTGGCATACGTGATTTCAAGGACGTGGCCGATCTGTGCATCCGCGCCGAACTGGACAATCGGGCCCGTGCCGCGCTGGCGGATTCCGGCGCGCTGCGGGGTCTGGTGGGGCATCGGCATCGGGCGCGCTGGGAGATCGCCGGCGTCGAGATGCAGCGTCCGTTGTTCGGCGACGACTGTTTTGGCGAAGAGGCCCAGGTCGCGCTGCCGTTGCCCAGTGTCGCCCAGGACCTTGCAGCCGATTACGACACCCTCGGCACGACACTCGGTCCGCACCCGCTGGCCCTGCTGCGCCATAAACTGGCGGCGAAGCGTTTTCGCAGTTCAAAGGATTTGCTGGATGAAGAGCACGGCCGCAGCTTCAGCGTCGCCGGGCTTGTCGTCGGTCGACAACGGCCCGGCACCGCCAGCGGCGTTACATTTGTCACCCTGGAAGACGAACACGGCATGATCAACGTGGTGGTCTGGCGTGATCTGGCCGAGCGTCAACGCAAGGTGCTGGTGGGGTCGCAGTTGATGCAGGTGTTCGGCAAGTTCGAATTCCAGAAGGGCGTGCGCCACATCATCGCCCAGCGATTGTTCGACCTCACGCCGATGCTCACCGGGCTCGACGTGCGCAGTCGGGATTTCAAGTGAACCGCAAGGCGTTCATCGTGCCGGCAAGCGGGTACCGGCGATGAACACCTTGGGATTCAGATCTCCACCTTCACAGCCCGACCGGTCTTGATCGACTCGATGGCGCAGTTGGCCAGATGCAAGGCCCTCAACCCGTCGCGGGCGTTGGTCGGCAGGGTCTGATTGCCGCGCACGGCATCGATGAACTGGTTCAGTTCGATGCGATACGAAGCGGCGTAGCGTTCGAGGAAGAAGTTCTCCAGCGGCTCGCGCACTTCGGTTTGCGTGGCGCTGTAGCTGCGCACGGTGCTCGGGCGATGGTTGTCGTTGAGGATCATTCCTTTTGAGCCGAACACTTCCAGGCGCTGATCGTAGCCATACACCGCTTCGCGGCAGCAATTGATGTGGCACTGTTTACCGGAAGCGGTGCGCAGCAAGACCATCACGCTGTCGTAGTCATCGATCTGCGCCAGTGCGGGCTCCACGAGGCGGCTGGCGATGGCGATCACTTCGATGGGTTCTTCGCCGAGCAACGTACGTGCGGTGTCGAAGTCATGAATGGTCATGTCGCGGAAGATGCCGCCGGAGTGGGTCAGGTACTCCACCGGTGCCAGCCCCGGATCACGGCTGGTGATCACCACCTGGCGCACCTCGCCGATGTCCCCCCGCGTAATGGCTTTGCGCATCTGCAGGGTGTCCGGGTCAAAACGGCGGTTGAAACCGAGCATCACCTTGCCGTTCAGGCGCTCGATCTCTTCCACTGCGCGGGCGGCTTTGGCGAAATCCAGGTCAATGGGTTTCTCGCACAGCACCGGTTTGCCCAGCTTCACCGCCCGCAGCATCAGATCGATGTGGGTGTCGGTCGGCGTGCCGATGACAATCGCATCCACATCGTCACGTGCAATGGCCTCGGCGCAATCGTAGGCCGCAGCGCAGCCCAGCTTGCCGGCGAGGGTGTCGACGCCTTCGCGCCATGGGTCGGCGATCACCGACAGTTGCACGTTGGGGTTGGCGGCCACGTTGGCGGCGTGAATGTTGGCGATACGGCCTGCGCCGAGGACAGCGATGCGTAGCATGGGTGGATCTCCGGGATTGTTGTTATGGAGTGATCGGCGTAACGGGTGCGGCTGCACATCAGTGCGTCAAATTGAAGGGTGTAACGACCTGCACGTGGGAAACGGGAATCGGCACCGCTTTCCACAGGCGATGAAACTGCAGGATGTGCAGAAACGCGTTGCGGGCGTCGACGTGCAGGTTGTGATCGATAATCGCGGCGATTTTTTCTTCCGCCAACAGTTGTCGGTTTTCCTGATCGAGGTCGTGCCCGATAAATACATCCAGGGGGCGATCCAGTGCGGCGAAGGCGTCGACGATTGCGCGGTTGCCGCCGCCGACGCTGTAAATCGCCTTGATCGACGGGTTGTCCCGCAGCGCTTTGGTCACTTT
This sequence comes from Pseudomonas sp. HP_01, assembly GCF_055284355.1. NCBI lineage: Bacteria > Pseudomonadati > Pseudomonadota > Gammaproteobacteria > Pseudomonadales > Pseudomonadaceae > Pseudomonas > Pseudomonas sp. HP_01. Next base: position 265,719 of record NZ_JBTOPV010000034.1, read on the forward strand.
TACAAAGGTCGGCTCATGCACGCCAAACCCGCCGGTGACGTCGACGACGCGCAGATGGGCCGCACGGCTGCGCAGCCAGGTGCGGAAACCCATTTCCCGCTCTTCCTCGCCGCGAAACAGCTCACTGCTGATCACCACCGCCACGTCTTGTGCTTGCTCGTCCAGCCAGCGCGACATCAGGTACGCCGCCGTTTGCCCGGCCGTGCGGTTGTCCATGCCGATGTAACCGATACGCTCACTCTGGGGCAGGTCGGAAACAAACGTCACCACCGGCACGCCCGCTGCCGTTGCTTCGTTCACCGCTTCGTTGATCGGCAACTCATCCGCCGCTTTGATGATCAGGCCCTGACTGCCTTTTTCGACGCAACGCAGAATCAGCTCGTACATCTGCTGCGTGCCGATTTCCTGGTACAGGTGGAAGCGCGGAAAGATTCGAAACGGCGCCAGACTGCCGAGCTGCGCGAGAATCGCTTCCTGCACCGCATCGCTGAAGCGTTTGGGCGTGTGCAGGATGACGTCGATATGAAAGGTGCGGCCCACCGCAGGCCCGGACTTTTCCTGGGCTTCGAGTTCTTCGAGGGCTTGATGAATGCGCCGGTGGGTCTGGTAATGCACGCTGCCGCGCTGATGCAGGACGCGATCGACCGTCGCCTTGCTGACGCCGGCTTGAGTCGCTATCTGCTTGATGGAGAAACGTCTGGCGCGGTCGAGCATGTGAATCCCCTGAAGCCTCTCGGTGAGGTCTTGTTGAGGTCGATTCGGGGCCTCGATGAGGCTGTCGCAATGCTAATCGCTGTTCTATTACTTGTACAGATGGAAATTAAATTCCAAATAGCCGGCTGTGGTTCTGCTGATCGAAGCGCCCAATGCCCTTGGCACGGGCTGTGCTGTGCTCAATTCGTCAGATGAAACTCACTCGCCAGGAGCACCTATGTACAAAGACTTTCCCGCTGCGTATCAGGTCAGCAAAGGCTCGGCTCTTCAGGTCGACACGGCGTTTTATGAGCGCATCCGCGAGGCGCAGGACAGCCGCACCCTGGTCGAGCAGTTCGAAGTGCCTATCCGCACCGGCCGGGCGTGGAAGGTCAAGGCCGGACAGGTGTTCCGCGTGACCACTCCGGTGGGTCCGCAAGTGGGCGACTTCAACGTCTGGAGCGCCGATGATCCGCGCGAGCGCATGTGGGCTGCGCGCACCCGGCAATTGCAGGGCGCCCATGTCACCACCCATGACCGGCTGTGGTCGAACCTGCCGTTCCTGCGGCCGATGGTCACCATCACCGACGACAGCCTCGCCAGTTATGGCATCGACGAACACGGCGGTCGGCTGCATGACCTGCTCGGTACGCGCTGCGATCCCTACGTCAACAAGATGCTCACCGGCGAAGACTTTCACCACCACTGCCATTCGAATCTGACCCGCGCCGTGTTGCCCCATGGCCTGACCGAATTTGACGTGCACGACGTGCTGAATATCTTCCAATGCACCGGCTTGAATCACGACGACCTGTATTTCATGAAAGCCTGCCCGGCAAAACAAGGGGATTACCTGGAGTTCTTCGCCGAAATCGACCTGCTCTGCGCCTTGTCGACGTGCCCCGGCGGCGACCTGTCCCTGCCGATGTGGGGCCCGGATGCCAAGGACCCGCTGACTGTTTGCCGGCCGCTGGGTGTCGAGATCTACGACATTGACGCGGCGCTGCTGCAAGGCTGGGAGCAGCCCAAACGCGCTGCCTACAACGGCTTGCATGGCCTGAAGATCGACAAGGCGGACTGGGAGAAGTGAGGCCGTAGTGAGGCGGGTCTTGCAGTGACGGATCCTGCGGGCAGGTCACCGCGTTCAGGCATCCCGAAACAAGTCGTGGGCGTCCAGCAGGCGCCAGGCGATCTCCGGGGTCTTTTCGAGCCCCCGGCGTATGGCGGCGGGGATGGCGGCGCGGGTCTTGCGGCACATGCCGGGCAGTTCGGCGATATCGATGACCATGCCGCGCATGCTGCGCACCTCATTGAAGCCCGGCTCGATGTCCAGGCGGATGCCGAGCTGGTCGAACATCCGCGTTTGCAGGCGCTGCAGATCTTCCAGGCTGGCGATATTTTCCAGGCGTTCGAGCAGCCGCTTCTCTTCCTGGCGGGTCAGGCGAAGGATGCGCACATCAGCACCGTCCAGCGCCAACAGCCGCTCGCGGTCGCATTTACAGGCGCCGGGAGGGCAGGGCGAGCGGATCGGCAATGGGGAAGTCATGGGCTGCGATCATAACCATGGGTCGTGGGGATTTACAGCCCATGGCGTGGGCTATCGCGACGAGACGTTGAAGCGCTGATCTGGTAAGGCCAATGCTGTAATTGTCTAATTGGTCTTGCCAATGTCCGTGGGGCTGTGTAGTTTTTTCCTGCACCCTCGGACCCGCCATTGCAACTGCGGTCCGTGCTTCCAGAATCCATCCGCCACCCACAACAACAAGATCACTGCCCGGCAACCTGCGGCTCTGGCCGTTTCAGCAATGTCGGCGTGCCTGGTCTGGAGAGAGAAGATGCTCACCGTCGTCTGCGAAAAACCCGGTTCCCTGCTGGCCCTCGACCGTCCGAAACCTGAACGCGCACCGGGCGAAACGCTGGTCCGCATCAAGCGGGTCGGGGTCTGTGGCACGGATCTGCACATCTTCAACGGCAACCAGCCGTTCCTCGAATACCCCCGGGTCATGGGCCACGAGTTCTCCGGCATCGTCGAGCAAAGCGAGGCGGGCAGCGGTCTTGAGCCTGGCGACGTAGTGTATGTGATGCCGTACCTGTCCTGTGGCGACTGTATCGCCTGTCGCCAGGGCAAGACCAATTGCTGCGTGCGCATTCAAGTGCTGGGCGTCCACCGCGACGGCGCATTCACCGAATACCTGAGCCTGCCCCACGGCTTCGTGCTCAAGGCCGACGGGGTCACGCTGGATCAGGCGGCCATGATCGAATTTCTGTCCATTGGCGCCCACGCGGTGCGTCGCTCTGACGTGCAATCCGGCCAGCGCGCGCTGGTGGTCGGCACAGGCCCGATCGGCATGGCCGTGGCGATTTTCTCCCGCCTGCGGGGCGCCAAAGTCACCGTGCTGGACACCCGCGAGGATCGCCTGACGTTCTGCAAACAGCACCTGCAGATCGACTCGGCCGTGCTGATTGGCGAAGACGACAAGCAGCAACTGGAGCAACTGACCGAGGGCGAGTTCTTCGATGTGGTGTACGACGCCACGGGCAACGCCAAGGCCATGGAGCGCGGTTTCGAGTTCATCGCCCACGGTGGCAAATACGTGCTGGTGTCCATCGTTCGCGACACCATCAGCTTCTCCGACCCCGAATTTCACAAGCGCGAAGCGACGCTCATGGGCAGCCGCAACGCCACCGTCGAAGACTTTCGCTACGTCGAGCAGTGCCTGCGCGACGGCCTGATCCCGGACGCCGCGCTGAATACTCACCGCATGGCCCTGAGCGAGGTGACCGAGCGCTTCACCACGCTGCTCGACCCTGCGCAGCGCGTCGTCAAAGCCATCGTCGAATGCTAGGAGACGCGGGCATGAGTGCAACCCCGTTCACCCCCATCCTGCAGTTCGGTACCAGCCGTTTTCTTCAGGCCCATGCCGACCTGTTCATTTCCCAAGCCCTTGAGAAGGGCGAAGCGCTGGGCAGAATCACCGTCGTGCAAACCACCGGCAGCGCCGACAGCGCACAGCGGGTTGCGGCGCTGGCCGGTGGCACGGGTTATCCGGTGCGCATTCAAGGCGCAGAAAACGGCCGCACAGTGGATGAAGAACGCTGGTCGACATCGATTGCCGAGGCGCTGCAAGCCGGCCCCGATTGGTCGGCTATACGTCAGGGGATACGGCGCGACGTGCAGGTGGTGATTTCCAATACGGGCGACAGAGGCTACCTGCTGGATGCGACGGACACGGCGTCTTGCCTGGTTGCCGATGCGCCGACGCCCCGGAGTTTTCCGGCGAAACTGCTGGTGTTGCTCCATGACCGCTGGCAGACGAATCCTGATGAGCCGTTGTCGCTGTTTCCCTGTGAGCTGGTTTCACGCAACGGCGACGTGCTGCGTGACCTGATCATTCAGCTCGCGGCGGAGTGGGGCATCGACACCGGATTTGCCCGCTATCTGCGCGACACCTGTCGATGGGCGAATTCTTTGGTCGATCGCATCGTCTCGCAGCCCATCCAGCCGGTGGGTGCCATTGCCGAGCCTTACGCGATCTGGGCGATTGAGCGTCAGCCGGGGCTGGTGCTGCCGTGTACGCACCCTTGCCTGGTGGTGACGGACGAGTTGGAGCAGTGCGAGCAGTTCAAGCTGTTCATGCTCAATCTCGGGCACACCTGGCTGGCGGAGCGTTGGTTGAAAGATGGCCGGCCTGAGGGTGAGACGGTGTTTCAGGCAATGAATGATCCGCTGCTGCGCGAGAGTCTGGAGGACCTGTGGGAGCGGGAGGTGCTGCCGGTGTTTGCAGCGAAGGGGCAACGGGATCAGGCCCGGGATTATCTGGCCAGCGTTCGTGACCGTTTTCTCAACCCGTTTCTGCAGCACCGGATTGCCGACATCGCGCAGAACCACGAAGAGAAGAAACGCCGCAGGTTCTTGCCGGTGGTGGAGATGGGGCAGGGCATTGCCGGGCTGGAGCAGCCGAAGCTCAAGGGTGCGTTGGCCGATTGATGCCGGCTGGCACACCACGCACCAAATAGTGGGACCGGCTTCAGCCGGGAAGACGGCAATTGGCGCACCGCAAAATTGAGGGTGAACGCACCGGCCTCTTCCCGGCTAAAGCCGGTCCTACTAAATGGGATGCATGCATTGATGATCGTCCCCACGCTCCGCGTGGGAATGCCGCCCGGGACGCAGAGCGTCCCCTCGTGTGACGCAGAGCGTCAGGGGATGTGTTCCCACGCGGAGCGTGGGGAAGAATCATAAATTAAGGTTGTTCGCAGACTGCAGGCCACCCAGCAAGGCATCCCAATGCCTGTGATATCCTCCGGCGCATCCTGATGGAACGTGATTGATGACCGCGCCAAGCCCTGCACCCGAACGCCGCCTGTACCAGATCACCGCCGACCGTTTGCGCGAGCACATTCGCAAGCATGGCATCGTCCCCGGTGCGCGGCTGCCTCCCGAGCGCGATCTGGCGCAGTTGCTCGGCGTCTCTCGTCCGTCCCTGCGCGAAGCCCTGATCGCTCTGGAAATCGAAGGCAGCGTCGAAATCCGCATGGGTTCCGGCATCTACGTCTGTGAGCACCTGCTGGGCGTTAAAGGCAAAACCCGCACGCTGGGCGAGAGCCCTTCCGAGCTGATGCAGGCCCGGGCGCTGATCGAGGGCGAGAGTGTGATGCTGGCCTGTCTGCACGGCAGCAAGGCTGATTTTCGCTACCTGCAAGGGTGCATCGACAAGATGCGCGAAGGGGCGCTCAAAGGCGTGCCGGCGCTGGACGATGACCGCAAATTCCACCAGCGACTGGCGAAAATGAGCGGCAACTCGACCCTCGTGCGCATCATCACCTCCCTTTTCGAAGAGCGTTACAGCCCGCTTACCGCCCACGTCAGCGAACACTCCGAAACCACCGAAACCTGGGCCATGGCCGTGGCCGAGCACGAAGCGATTCTGCACGCGGTTCAGACCCGCGACCTGATCGGCGCCCAGACCGCCATGCGCGAACACCTCCGCCGCTCCGAAGCGCGCTGGCTGGACGGGATGGATGCGGAGTTGCGTTAGAGCGAGTGGCTCGGGCGAGTCCCTCGGCGCTTCGTGACACCCTGGACGCCTTCTCACTCTGGCTTAACGCTGAATGACCTGTGATCCGGATCAAACTGTAGGAGCGCGCTTGCCCGCGAACGCGTGAGTACAGACGCTGAAGATGCGTCGAATGTACCTACGATTTCGCGGGCAAGCGCGCTCCTACAGGTCGTGTCGCTTCTGAGGGCGGTTTCCAATCCGGGATCGCGAGCCCTGAGCTACGAGCCTCACGCCATCGTCTTGCGAATCCCTTCCCACAAGCCATTCAAATACACCGCGCCTAGCGCACGGTCGTACAGGCCGTAGCCCGGCTTGCCGGTTTCGCCCCAGATCATGCGTCCGTGGTCGGGGCGGTAATACCCCTCGAAACCCGTTTCTACGTATGCCTTGACGATCTCGGCCATGTCCAGCGAGCCGTCTTCGGAGCGGTGCGCGGTCTCGTAAAAATCACCGGCTTCGTTGACCTTCACGTTGCGCAGATGGGCGAAGTGAATGCGCCCCTGACCGCCGAATTCCCGCACGAGCGAGGGAATGTCGTTGCCCAGATCCGCGCCGAGTGAACCTGAACACAGGGTCAAGCCATTGGCCGGGTCATCCACCATCGCCAGAATGTGCGCCAGGTCCTCGCGGTTCTTCACCACCCGTGGCATGCCGAACATCGAACGCGGCGGATCGTCCGGGTGCAGGGCCATCTTGATCCCGGCATCTTTGGCCACCGGAATGATGCGCTCCAGAAAGTACGCCAGCCGTTCGCGCAAAGTGGCTTCATCGACCTGGGCATATTCGTTGATCAGCGCGCGCAGGACTTGCGGCTCATAGCTGACGTCCCAGCCCGGCAGGGTGATGCCGTTATCGAGGTTCGCCTGCTCGATCACCGCCACGTCGAACGCCAGGGTGGTCGAACCGTCCGGCAACTCCATGGCCAGGGTCGATCGGGTCCAGTCGAACACCGGCATGAAGTTGTAGCAGACCACTTTGATCCCGCAGGCCGCCAGGTTGCGCAGGGTCTGGCCGTAGTTGTCGATCAACTGATCGCGGGAAGGCAGGCCGCGCTTGATGTTTTCGTGGACCGGCACGCTCTCGATGACCTCCAGCTCAAGCCCGTGGGCATTCACCGTGGCCTTGAGAGCGGCGATCTTGTCCAGCGGCCAGACCTCGCCCACCGGAATGTCGTAGATCGCCGAGACCACGCCGGTCATCCCGGGGATCTGGCGGATGTAGGGCAGGGTGACGGGATCGCTGTCGCCGAACCAACGGAAGGTCATCTTCATTGCGCAGTCCTTGTTGTTATGGAGGCTGGCCGCTCGAGACCGCCAGTGCTTCACCACCAGCGGCCCGATATGGCGTGCGCAGCAGCATAGATTGGTCAGGCCAAATTATGCAAACCCCGACCGTCGAGCCGTAAACTGGCAAATAAATCGCCTTTTCGATTTCCCTAACCCGGTTTGCGGGTCTAGTATCGGCTGCATTCGGATATTTGGTCAGGCCAATTTTGCCGTTCTCCAGGGGATGCGTTATCCCTCGCCGAGCAGCGCGTGAATCAGGGCCCGGGCGCTATACGAAGCTCTAACGACGTCTTACTCATAAAAATAATTAGGAGGACTCGCCATGCAGAAAGGGCGCTGGTTGGTAATTTTTCTGTGCTTCCTCGCGGTGGCCATCAACTACATCGACAGGGCCAACCTCGCGGTTGCCGCCCCCTACATCCAGAAAGAACTCGGCCTTGGCTCAGGGCAAATGGGACTGCTGCTCAGCGGCTTCTTCTGGACCTACGCACTCATGCAAATGCCGTTTGGCTGGTTCGTCGACAAGGTCGGCGCGCGCATCGCGCTGCCCCTCGCGGTGGCCTGGTGGTCGCTGTTCACAGCGGCAACGGCGGCGGCCAGCAGCCTGGCATCGATGTTCGGTTGCCGGCTGATGCTCGGCGTGGGGGAGGCGGGGGCCTATCCGTCCTGCGCAAAAATCGTCAGCCAATGGTTCGACGTGAAGGAGCGTGGCTTTGCCACCAGCATCTTCGACAGCGGTTCGCGGGTCGGCTCGGCGCTGTCCATCCCGCTGGTGGCGCTGATCATCGAGCTGTGGGGCTGGCGCGCGTCGTTCATCATCACCGGCGCGGTGGGTCTGATCTGGGTTGTGGGCTGGTTCCTGATCTACAAAGAGCCTCAAGCCGTTGCGGCCATCGAGCAACACGAAGCGGGCAAGGCGGCCACACTCGCCGCGCGGCCGAAAGTGAAATGGGCGTCGCTGTTTCGTCACCGCACCCTGTGGGGGATGATGCTGGGCTTCTTCTGCCTGAACTTCGTGATCTATTTCTTCATCACCTGGTTTCCGACCTACCTGGTCACCGAACGCGGTTTCTCGCTGAAATCCCTTGGCACGCTGGGCACCATTCCGGCGGTGGCGTCCGTCGTCGGCGGCTGGATTGGCGGGCTGACGTCCGACGCGCTGTATCGCCGGGGCTGGAGCCTCACTGCGGCGCGCAAGACCTGCATCGTTGGCGGCATGCTGATGTCGTCGAGCATTTCCCTGTCAGTGTTCGTGGATAGCACCTGGGCGATGCTGGGCTTTTTCAGTCTGGCCTATGCAAGTCTGGCGTTCGCCGGCGCGAGCATCTGGTGCCTGCCAGCTGACGTGGCGCCGTCGCCTGCCCACGTGGCGTCGATCGGCGGTATTCAGAACTTCGCGTCCAACACTGCCGGGATCTTCATCACCACCTTCACCGGCTTTATGCTAGTGATCGGCAACGGCTCGTTCACCGCGCCGCTGCTCACCGCCGGGGCGTTTGCGCTGTTGGGGGCGTTCAGCTATCTGTTCATTGTCGGCAAGATCGAGCCGTTTTCGACCACGCCGGACGATGCCGCGCCGCTGGATGCGTCGGCAGTCGCCCAACGCACTTGAGTGTTGAAACGGATGCGGGCCTCACTTTCTGTGCTGTGCCCACTGACGCTTTCCCGGCTAAAGCCGGTCCCACAAGTCGGCGTTCCAGCCAGTCCCATTGAATGCACGCGGATGCTTTAGTGGGACTGGCTTTAGCCGGGAAGAGGCCAG
>NZ_JBTOPV010000035.1:0-35105 GCF_055284355.1 Pseudomonas sp. HP_01
CACTTTTGCTTACTTTTGGTGCTTTTCAAAAGTAAGTCGCCGAAGGCGAAACAGTCTGCCCCCAGGCAGACGCCCTTGATCTTGATCTTGATCTTGATCTTGATCTTGATCAGACATCTTCGATCCGAATGACTTCGTCCGTTACTTCCTCAAGCTGCCGCACGATCTGATAAATATTCGCCACCGCCAACAGTGTCGTGCGCGGGATGTACTTGCCCGCCTTGACCTTATAAAGCGTCCGCGCCAGCCAGATACTCTGCACCACCGGAATCCCCGCCTTCTTCGCCCGCGCGATCAACGCCAGCGCCTCATCATCCTCACCCTTGCAATGAATCTGCGGCAGCGGCGTCGTGCCCGGCCGGTAATACAGCGCCACCGCATAATGCGTCGGATTCACCACCACCATGTCGGCATCCTCCACCGGCTTGGCCGGCGCGGTCGGCGCCTGGTTCAACAACTCATGGGCCAGCTGCCGACGATGCCCCTTCACATGCGGATCACCCTCGGCCTGCTTGTACTCCTTCTTGATGTCCTCGTGGCTCATCCGCAGCTTCTTGGCGTGGAAGTACTTCTGCAGCGCAAAATCGACCGCACCGATCACCAACAGCAACCCCAGCGTTGCCCGCAAGATATGCCGGAACACCTGCAACAGCGCATGCCAGTACGTCGTCAGGTCCGTGCTCGACAGCAAAATCAGCGTGCCCAGTGACGGCTTCACCACCACGTACAGCGTCACGGCGATGGCCGTGGCCTTTAAAATACTGAGCAGCAAGGTCGTCAGGCTTTGCGCCGAGAACATTTGCTTGGCGTGGGTGAACGGGTTGAGCTTGTTGAAATCCAGCTTCAATGCCTTGGGCGCAAACAGGAACCCGATCTGCATCCAGCTCCCCACCAGCCGCATCAACATCGCGATGCCGACGCTGCTCAGAATGAACCCGATCAACACGCTGGCGCCTTCGCTGGCGACCTGCTCGACGGTGTGCATGAAGGGCCGGCCAACCCCTTGAAACGACAGGTTCAGCAAGTTCAGCAAGCGCGCGACGCTTTCATCCGCCAGGCCCAGGGTCACTTCGCTGACGACCAGCAGGACCAGCAGTTTGCTCAGGTCCTGACTCTGCCCGACCTGGCCTTTTTCGCGGGCGTCGCTTAGCTGTTTGGGCGTAGCCTTTTCGGTTTTTTCGCTCATGGCACCTGCACCAGTTGGCCGAGCAAGTGCTTGAGATCGGCGAGCTGCATGATCTGGCCGTTGCCCAGTTCCAGCAGCGTCGGCAGGTAGATCAGCAGGAAGGCGATGCCCGCCATGCTCTTGGCCGGCATGGCCAGGATCGACACATTCAGTTGCTGCGCGTAAAGGCCAATGATCGCCAGCGCGGCCTCGATCAACAGCAGCAAGCCAATGAACGGCGCGGCGTAGAGCATCATGTGCTGGAGGGTCTGGTTGAGTTGTTCGAGAAACAGGTCCAGGCCGTCGACGGTCATGCCGGGCAGCCAGGCGGTGGGCGGCCAGACCAGATAACTGTCCCAGATCACTTGAGTGATCAGCGACAACCCGCCGGACAGGATCACCAGCATGATCAGCGTTTCCTGAAACAGCTCGCCCAGCGGCGTCGCGTCAGGCCCCAGCGCGGGGTTCAGCTGGCCGCCGCTCAAGGCGCCGCGCTGGCTGTCGAGGAGCGCGCCCACCGAGGCGAACATCCAGAACGGCGCGTACAGCAACAGGCCGAGGAGGGTGCCGAGTACGGCCTCTTTGAGCAGCAGCGCGCCGATGGAAAACCAGTCGTCTTGCATGCCCGACAGCGCGCGGCTGATGCTCGGTGCCGGCACCATCGAGACCACCAGCACCACCGCGTAACGCAGCGGGCCCTTGAGGTATTTGAAGCAGAACGCCGGCACCAGAATCATGCACGGCAGGATGCGCGCGGCCGCCAGGCCCATGCCCAGCATCAGTTCGAACAGGCCCTGGGCGTCGAAGGGCATTTAGTGCGCGCCGCCGGACCGGGCGATCAGGTCGAAGGCCAGGTTGATGAACTGGATCAGCTCGACACCGATCCAGCGCCCGGTCATGGCCAGGGTCAGGCCGACGGCGGCCAGCTTGATGCCGAAGGGCAGGGTCTGGTCCTGGATCTGCATCAACGCCTGCAACAGCGAAGTGATGACGCCGACCAGCACGGCGACCCCCAACGGCGGTGCCGTGAGAATCACCACCAGAAACATGCCCTGCTTGAACAACGCCAGCGCTTCCATCACTGCCTCACATGTACGAGTAGAAAAGGCTGTCGAGCAGGCGCGTCCAGCCTTGCACCAGCACGAACAGCAGCAGTTTGAGGGGCAGCGAAATGGTCATCGGCGAGACCATCTGCATGCCCAGGGCGAGCAGCAGGTTGGAGACGATCAGGTCGATGACGATGAACGGGATGTAGATCAGAAAGCCGATCTGAAAGCCCGCCTGCAACTCGGACAAAACGAAGGCGGGGACGGCCAGCAGCAGGTCGCTTTTGCTGGCCTGATCGGCCATGTCCTTGGGCCACATGCGCTGCGTGTTGTCCAGCAGGTGGGCGACGACCTCGGGGTCAGTGTTGCGGCTCATGAACCGTTGCAATGGCTCGATGACGGTGTTGGCGCTGGCCTGCAGTTTTTCAGTGCTGCCCATCTCCAGCGGGCGATCGTGAACCCGCTGCTGAATCTCGTGGGCGACGGGGGCCATGACGAACATGGTCGCGGCCAGGGCGATGCCGTACAGCGCCATGTTCGGCGGCACCTGTTGCACGCCGATGGCGTTGCGGGTGATCAGCAGGGTCATGGCGATCTTGAGAAAGGCCGTGCAGACGATCAGCAGAAACGGAATCAACGACAGGGCACCGAGAAACAGCGCCAGCATCACCGGGTTCATCCCGTCCATGATCATGGGCGGGCCGCCATGCGGGTGATCTGCAGACCGAGCCGGCCTTCGACGCTGACCAGTTCGCCTTCGGCAACGACCCGTTCGCCGTGGCACAAGGTGGCGAAACCGGGGGTTACGCCGTTGACGGGTAAGACGGTGCCGGCAGCGAGGCGGCGCAGGTCGCCCAACGTGAGTTCGAGGCTGCCACAGCGCAGGGTCAGGGCCAGCGGCAGTTGATCCAGGGAATCGAGGGAGGTATGGGTTTCGGCCGGTTGGGGCTCGTAAGAGTGGCCCGCGTAGCCATCGGCGGCGGTTTCATCCTGCCACTCGTTTTCAGTGGTTTGATGTTCGGGGGCGCCGTGATGTCCAGGGTCCTCAAAAGCTTCCCGGCTGAAGCCGGTCCTACTCTGATCCGGCGCCTGATTCAGCGTTGGCTCAATTGACTCATCGTCGGCAAGATCCTCGATCTCGTCTTCGTACAATTCTTCATTGACCATGTCCCAAGTCTTCCTCGTGGCTGAACCGTACATACAGCTGCTCTGCGCGGCTGTCCGTCTGCACTGCCCATTGCCGACCCGCCAATTGAAGCCGACCGCCGCCTTCTTCGTCGAAATGACACAACGACGGCAGCAGCACGTCCCCTGGTTGCAGCGACGCCAACTGGTCGAGGCTCAACGACAGCTCGCCCAACACCAGCGGCTGGCGGATGGGCCAGTCTGACGCGACGTTCTGCCGGTGCGGCTGCCATTCATGGCGGCCGAGCAGTTGCAGCATGACCCGCGCGTCGGCGCAGAGCTGTGCGTGCAACACCTGCGAGCCCAGACGCACTTTCAGCCGGCAGTTCATCGGCGCGGTATTCGGGCTTTCGCCAAAGGCGGACAGCGCAGTGATATCGCTGAGTGGCCGCAAAGGGCAAAGCAGTTCCGCCAGTTCTGTACTCATGCGTTGATTCACCAACTGCCAGTACCAGGGCTGGTGCTCGCCGCCGAGGGTGACCGGCAGTTCGCCCAGCAAGCTGAGCACCGCTTCGGCGTCGTTCAGGGCGAAGGGGCCGATGGCGCTGTCGAACCACGTCAGCGATGACGCGTTCCCGGTTGAAGCCGGTCCTGCCAAGGGCGCGCAGTCATCGTCGGGTATCAATCGCAGGGTCAGTTCGCCCCGCTGACCCTGGGCGGTGTAGCCGCAGCTCACGCCCGCACCCAGCAGACGCGAGGCCTCCGCGACGGCGCCGCTGACTTCCCGCAGTTGCAGCGGACTGAATGAGGCGTTCCCGGCTAAAGCCGGTCCTACGGGGTTCCGGTGGCACATGTCCGAGTTCATCGCCGAATTCATGTCCGAGTTCATGCCTGCGCCTCCTCATGCAACGACAGGTCAACGTCACAGCCCAGCGCCTGTTCCAGTGCGCTTTCGCAGTTGCGTTGATGGGGCTGCAAGCGTTTCAGTACGCCGCGCCTTGCGAAGCCCAGCTCGATGCTCCACTGGTTGTCGCGCTTGTTGGCGTTGACCTGGACCTTGCCCAGATTGGGCATCAGCAAGGTCAGGCTCAACGGACCGTCCGGCTGCTGGGGCAGGCGCTGGGCGAGCTCGTCGATGAGCTGCGTGGGCACGCCCTCATTAGGGAACAACGTGCTGAAGCTGCTCCCGGCGAAACCCGATTCGCTTTGCTCTTCCGTCACCGGCGGCACCAACAGTTGGGAGAAAAGCATCCCGTCTGCACTCAACGACGCAGTCGACGCGGATTCATCGCACAGCCGGCGCAGGCGTTCGGCATCGGCGCGACGCACAGTGGTCAGTGGCTGGCGCGTTTCACTCGGGGAAGCAGGAGAGGGCGAGGGCGTACGGGACGGTTCAGCGCGTGGCTGCGGTTGCGGGCGAGGCGGGTGTTGGACGGGGCTGTTCATGACGATTCACCTTGTTCGTTGAGGGCCTCGGCGAGGCAGGCGAGTTTTTCCACGGCGCGTTGGGACGCTTTCGCCGCGTGTTTCGCCTCGGCCAGACGCTGCTGTTGTTCCTCGATACCTATCTCTTGGCGGGCCATGTCCTGACGGATATAGGCGAGCCGGTCGAGCATGCGGTTTTCCTTCTCGTGCCAGCGTTCGAGGTCGTCCAGCGACATCGCTTTGTTGACGTGGGCGCTGCTCAACACCTGGCGGCGTTCACGCTGGTTATGCCGTTCCTGCGCGTAGGAGTCGCGAGTCTGTTGCAAGTGGTTATGCATCTGCTCCAGGCTTTTCTGCGCCTGCCGTTGCGCCCGCTCGGCGCTGGCCTGGCGATGCTGACGCAGCGGCGTGAGCACGCTGATGACCTGTTCCATGGCGAGGGTTTGCGGATCGACTTCAAGCGCTTCTTCCACGCCATCACTCCGGCAGTTGCGAGGTGAGTTGCATCAGCGCTGCCAGGGTCTCTTCCAGCGGCACCGGCTCGCGCAAATCCTGGCGCAGAAACGCATTGATCGGCTCGTTCAGCCGCACGGCGCAGTCGGTCACCGGGTCGCTGCCGGGCTGGTATTCGCCCAGGCGCAGAAGCATTTCCACTTGCTTGTACGCGGCCATCAATCGACGCAACCGGTTGTTCGCCTGCTGGTGCTCGCGGCCGGTGACGTTGCTGATGATCCGACTGATGCTGGCCTGCACGTCGATGGCCGGGTAGTGCCCGCGCTCGGCCAGTTTTCGCGACAGCACAATGTGGCCGTCGAGCAGCGAACGCACCTCGTCGGCGACCGGGTCGTTCATCGAATCCTGTTCGATCAGCACGGTGTACAGCGCGGTGATCGATCCTTTCTCGCTCATGCCGGCCCGCTCGACCAGGCGCGGCAGCAGGGTGTAGACCGAAGGGGGCAGGCCGCCGCGCCCGAGGGGTTCGCCGGCGGCAATACCGATCTCGCGCTGGGCCCGGGCGAAACGGGTCAGGGAATCAAGCAGCAACAACACTTTCAGGCCGCGCTCACGAAAGGCTTCAGCGATGGCCGTGGCGGTGAAGGCCGCGCGGGCGCGCTCCATGCTGGACCGGTCCGATGTGGCGCAGACCAGCACCGAGCGTGCGCGCAACGTGGCGTCCAGTTCGTGGTCGAGAAACTCGCGCAGCTCACGGCCCCGCTCGCCGATCAGGCCGAAGACGATCACGTCGCAGTCCATGTTGCGCGCCAGTTCGGCCATCAAGGTGGTCTTGCCGCAACCGGCACCGGCGAACAAGCCGACGCGCTGGCCTTCGCCGAGCAGAATCGCACTGTCGATGGCGCGCACGCCGGTGGGCAACGCTCTGCTGATCCGCGGCCGCTGGGTTGGCGGCAGCGCGTCGGCGATCACCGGCAGGGTCACGCGCCGATCACCGGGCCCGGCGAATGCGCCTTCTGAATCGCCCAGCAAAGGGCGACCGAAACCGTCAAGCACGCTCCCCAGCAAATGGTCATCGACGCCGATGCGGTGGGCCATGCCCAGCGGCCGAATGTGCGCGCCGACCTGAATGCCGTCCGGGGTGCCGAGGGCACTGAGCAAGGTGCAGTCGCGGGTAAAACCGACGATTTCAGCGAGCATGGTGCTGCCGTCGGATTTGCTCACTTCACACAAGTCACCGACCTTGGCTGCGGGAATCTGGCACTCCAGCAAGATGCCGCTGACGGCGCTGACACGGCCGCTGACCTTCACCGCAGAGAAACTCTTCAAGCGCTGAAGGTGAGCGGATCTCCATTGATCCAGCGCCGCGTTCACCAGCTCACCTCGTAGTGGCGGTCGCCGTCGAACTGGATGCGGTTGTCATCGATGCGGGTCAGGCGCAGCCCGGCCAGCTCGTCACCGACGTACAGCCGACGACCGTCCGCCGTGACCAGGTGGGCGTGGGGACCGGACATGATCTGCACGATGGTGAACGGCAGGCCACTGGTGCCGGCGGCGACGTTATCGATCAACGCGACCGGCGTGTCATAGCGGTCCTTGAAACGCTGGAGCATGCGCTGATACACCAGCTGCGATTCCGGCTTCAGGTTGCCGCTCAAGGCCAGGCCCTCAGGCGTCTGCTCCACGCTGACGTCGCTCAGCAGTCGTTCGCTGAGCATGGTGTTGAGCTGGCGTTTCACGTCATCGACGCTGGTCAGCCGGATGCGTTTTTTGGCCGACGGCTCGGTGGTTTTGCTCTTCTCGTTCGAAGGCCTGGCCGGCTGATTGCCCTGCTGCGCAAGTTGCTGCGCCGGCGTACTGATTGCCAGTTGCTCTGAAGCGGGCGCGGCGCTGCGGCTCAGGCTCCAGGCGCTGCCGGCGATGCCCAGCAACAGGCCGATGACCACGCCGGTGGTGCGGTTGAAAAAGCGCGAGCGCGACTCAACCTTCTCCAGCGGCGCGCTGGCGGGCGCTTCCGTGTGCGAAGTCTGCTCGGACTTCGCTTGAGGAATCACCGCCGGCAGCGAAGGCCAGGGGTCTTGCGCCGGAGACACGCACAGCCAGACCGAACCCAGCACAAAAGCGGTGTTGGGGGTGAGCAGGGTGCTCGCGTGAAGATGGCCTTCCTCATCGGCGATGGGGCCGTCGGCCGCGTTGAGCAGCCAGTCTTCGCCCTGGCGTTGCAGGCGGCAGTGCAGCTGTTCGACGCCGGGATCATGCAGCGCCAGATCCTGATCGGCGTCAGCGCCAATGCCCCATTGCTCACCCACCAGGGGCAGCGCGGCGCCCTGATGCAGGCCGGTCAATACGCGTAATTCAAACATGTGACGCTCTCCAGGCACTCAAGCGGCGTACTCGTTATCCAGCCCTTGCGGGTCGTCTTCGTGATCGCTTTCGAAGTCGTCTTCCAGGTCGAAGCGCCCCAGCACCTTGACCTGCGCCGCATTGCTGATCTCGGCAAAGGACAGCACCGGCACGTGGTAGAACTCCTCCTGCAGCAGGGTGCGCAGCGGGCTGCGCAGATCCTGTGCGACCAGCAATACCGCGCGCTGGGCACTGCGCAGCGGGAAGGCGATGTGCAGCTGCTGTACCAGCAACTGGCTGGTTTCGTTGTCGAGGGCAAAGAAGGTTTCGGTCTGGGTCTGGCGCAGGCCGTCGCGCAGAATGCCTTCGCTTTCCGGCGTCAGCACCCAGACCAACAAGCCTTCGGGGCCGGAATACTGGTGGTAGATCTGCGATTTCAGGGCGATGCGCACGTAGTCGGCGAGCACCGTGACTTCGCGCTCGTGCTGGCCATGCTCGATGAGGGTTTCGGCGATCACCCGGATCGCCCGCAGCGGCACGCACTCCGACGCCAGGCGTTGCAGCACCGCCGAGAAGCGCGCCAGTGGCAGTACCCGCTGCATTTCCTGGGCAAGCTCCGGCTGCTCCGATTCCAGCCAGCCGAGGATTGCCTTGGTTTCCTGCAGGCCGATGAACTGCGGCCCGCACGATTGCAGCGCCCGTTCCATGCGCTCGATGATCAGCGTGGTCGCGTCGATGCGCTCGACTTCTGCTTCCTGCAATTGCGGCGCGTCGGTCGGCAGCCACAGCCACTGACCTTCCTCGCGCTCGATGCTGCCGTACACTGCCGACTCGTGGGACCCCTCGACCGAACGGGCGTCCACCGCGACGTGGGTCTGGCTGAGCGTGGCCCTGAGCAGCGGCACTTCGTAAACCGAAAAGCGAAACTCGTCCGGCGGCAACAGCTCGCTGGTTTCGATGATGAACGAGGGCAGGGTCAGGCCGTATTGCACCACCAGCCGATTGCGTCGCTGACGGATTTCGCTGACCAGCGCCTCGATCTGCGCCGGGTTCTGACTGGGGTGAAAGTGCAGCACGAACTGGCGGCTGGGGGAGAAAGTGCGCAGGTCTTCTCGGCCGTTCATTTCCGGCGCGACGGCCACGGCCTGGGCCTGCTCGGCCTGGGGCTTGGCGCGGTGCAGCTGGAGCAGGCCGCCGACCCCGCAGATGATCGAGATGACCACGAACACCGCCGTCGGCATGCCTGGCAGCGCAGCGAATCCCAGCATGGCCACCGCCGCGATGATCCACGCCTTGGGCTGGCTGGTGATCTGCTCGGCAATTTCCCGGCCGATGTTGGGTTCCACGCCATTCTCGCCGCTGGGCACGCGGGTGATGATCATGCCGCAGGTGACCGAAATCAGCAGCGCCGGGATCTGTGCGATCAACCCGTCGCCGATGGTCAGCACGGTGTACACCTGCAAGGCGTCGCCGGCGGTCATGTTGTGCTGCATGACGCCGATGGCGATACCGCCGATCATGTTGATCGCGACGATGATCAGGCTGGCAATGGCGTCGCCGTTGACGAACTTCATGGCCCCGTCCATGGCGCCGAACAACTGACTTTCCTTGCCCAGTTCGGCGCGGCGCTTGCGCGCCTCATGCACGCTGATCAGGTTGGCGCGCAGGTCGCTGTCGATGGACATCTGCTTGCCCGGCATTGCGTCGAGGGTGAAGCGCGCGCCGACTTCCGCCACCCGCTCCGAGCCCTTGGTGATCACCAGAAAGTTGACCACGGTGAGGATCAGGAAGATCACCAGGCCCACCGCCAGGTTGCCGCCGACCACGAACTGGCCGAACGCTTCGACGATGTGCCCGGCGTCCTGATTGAGCAGGATCAGGCGCGTGGTGGAGATCGACAGCGCCAGACGAAACATCGTCGTCAGCAGCAGCACCGCCGGGAAGGTCGAGAACGCCAACGGGCGCGGCAGGTGCATCGCCAGCATGATCAACAGGCAGGAGATGCAGATGTTGATGGCGATCAGCACGTCCACCAGGCCGGTGGGCAGCGGTGTGATCATCATGAACACGATGGCGATGACCACGAACGCACCGACGATTTCCGAACGGCGCATGGCCGCGAGCGCGACCTGATTGAGCAGGTTAATGACACGATCCATCAGGCGAGGCCCCCCTGGAGCTGGTTCTGTTCCTGCCGAGTCAGCTCGGCCATGAGAATGAGCAGGTTGCCCAAGGCGTTCTGGCGGCTTTTCAGGTCGCGCCAGAGCAGAATCGGCAGCTGTTGCAGCATGGGTCGCAGCCCGTTGAGAAACGCCAGTTGATGCTTGAGCTGGTTGCCGCCGATGTGTTGCGTCAGTTGCAGGGTTTCGCCCAGGCTCATGCCCTTGCCCGACAGCGCCAGCAGGTGTTTGAGGAAGGCCGCAGCATCCACTTGCAGCGCGGGGTTCTTGTTGCGCATGCGACCCAGCAGATGCTCGCAACTGCGCAGCAGGGTGGTGACGTGCCGCGCGGTGTTCAGGCCGTGCATCAAGGTGCGCAGTTGCTGCGGCGACGTGGACGGGGTGAGCGATGACAGGTCGTCGGCGAGGGCGCTGCGCATGTCCCGCAGGTTCAGCTCGAATTCGCCGGGCTCTTCCTGCTCGTTGATCAGCGCGTCGATTAATCCTGTGATGTTCTGCTGCCCGGCCACCGCCACGCTGTAGAGATTGCGCAGGGCGCCGCGGCGCTTTTCCGAAGTCGGCCGGGAAAACGCCTTGGCGCTGTTGATGCCTGCGCGGGTGCGTTTGCCGTATTGACGACGCAGTTGCTTGAGCTGCTGGCTCAGCACCACGTGCTCGCCCATTGCACCGTCGGCCTGGGCCTGTTTTCTGGCCGCCTGCAGCATCACATGGGCCTTGGCCGGGTCGCCGTCGGTGTAACTCAGAATCTGCGCCAGGCTCGAAGCGTTCTGGTTTTGCAACTGCTTGCGCAGGTTACGCGCGGCATCGTCGAGGCCTTTGTCCTGGCTGCCCATTAACAGCTGATACAGCTCGCCCAGTTTCACCGCCCTCGATTGCAGGGCGTTGCCACTGGCGAGTAGGTCCCGCTGGCTGAGGCTGCGGCTCTGTTGAACCAGCGCCGAAGCGAACCGCGCGACCTGTTGCGGCGAGGTGCCGTTGACGTTCGGCGGATTGACATGCAGGGGCGCAGGCGCCTGCGTTTTTGCCGGCGTGATCGCAGGGGCTTGCAATGCCTGTGGGGCAACGGGGGCGGCGATCTTCATAAGTCGGCTCTGGATGGCTCGGTTCGGGGCCTGGTCATGGGTCCTGAGTGGAGCGCGGCGCCAAACGGTTCCATCTATTTGTGCGCAGAGGTGGAGCAGACCGATCTGTGCCAAATCTCGTCCGGGAAACAGCGTGTTCGCGCAAAGATTTGCACAGTCGCGTTCTTCGATATTTATTTATGTCATGAAAAACAATGACTTATAGGGTTTTAAGGTGTGGCACGCATATCGCTATAGGGCTAATACACTCAAAACAAGGAAGAGCCCTGATGTTTTCCAACCTTGCGATTCTCGACATTGACGCCCCGGCGCGCCGTCCGGCCCAGGGGATACGTCACCTGACCAGTGATCAGATCAAGATGATTCGCGGCTTCATTCAGAAGCGGGTCATGAACCCGGAAGATGTCGACGACATTCTGCAGAGCACCTTTCTGGAAGCGCTGCGCAGCGAGCACAAGTTTCAACACGCGAGCAAACCCCAGACCTGGCTGTGCGGCATCGCTCTCAACCTGATCCGCAACCATTTCCGCAAGATGTACCGCCAGCCGTACCAGGAAAGCTGGGAAGACCACACCCATTCCGAACCCGACAGCCATGGCGACATCGGCCATCAGGTCGACGGCCATCGTCAGTTGATGCAGGTCGTCAGGGCGATCGGCACGCTGCCGTCGAACATGCAGCGGGTGATCGAGGTGTCGCTTGAAATGGACGGCAATTATCAGGAAACCGCTTCGTCCCTCGGGGTACCGATTGGCACCGTGCGCTCGCGCCTGTCCCGGGCAAGGGAACAACTCAAGCGGCAGATGGACCCGTTTGCCTGAGTGCCGAGTGGGACTGACTGAATGCGATCTGAGTGGGACCGGATTTAGCAGGGAAGGCGTCACGCTGCAAGATTGATGGTGATCACGCTGGCCTCTTCCCGGCTAAAGCCGGTCCCACTAAAAAGCATCGCGTACATCCAGCGAGACTGACTGAATACGATCTGAGTGGGACCGGCTTCAGCCGGGAAGGCGTCTTGCGTCACGCTGCAAGATTGATGGTGATCACGCTGGCCTCTTCCCGGCTAAAGCCGGTCCCACTAAAAAGCATCGCGTACATCCAGCGGGACTGACTGAATGCGATCTGTGTGGGACCGGCTTTAGCCGGGAAGGCGTCGGTCGCCACGCTGCAAGATTGATGGTGATCACGCTGGCCTCTTCCCGGCTAAAGCCGGTCCCACTGAAAAGCATTGCGTGCAGCCAGTAGTTGGCAAGCAAAGCTCAGTAGTTGGGAAACAAACTGCAACATTTATCGGAACCGACCCGGCTCAGCAACCACACAGTCGCTATCCCTCATGCCCGGATGACGACTTCATGCGTATCTCAAGCACTCCCTACAACGGTGTTGCCCCTCAATCCGCCGGCGCCGATGCCGCCCAGGGATCGCCGCTTGCCGACCCCAAATCGGCGCTGTTGCTCAAGGGTGGGGTCGATCCGAATGTGCGTTTCGGTGCCTCGCCCCAGCAGTCCTCGGCGAACGGTACATTTGCCGGCAGTAGCCCTTCAGGCAAGATGCAAAGCACTGAACAGCAGCTGCTTTCATTGCTGAACCAGCTCACCCAGCTCTTCAAAGGCCAGGCGCAATCGTCGCCCGAATCCGCCACCTCATCGACGGGTGCACCCGCACAGAACGCTCCCGCCGGTGGTGCCGTTCCCACAGGCAACCCTCAGCCTGTGGCTCAGGTTAACGCCTCAGCCCCCGCCGCCCCGGTCGAGGCGGCGAAACCCGCCGAAGAACCGAAAGCCACCGAAGCAGCGTTTCTCGATGACTCGAAATATTCGTCGCCCAAGGAGCTTGAGCGTTGGGCGCCGATGGTCGCCAACCTGCCAGCGGACCAGCGCGATCAGGCGGCCAAAGAGCTGAACCGACCCATCGCCGCCGCGCGCATGGCCGCTGAAAAAGGCCCGGACGCGGCCAAGGCCATGGACTTCATCAACGCCAACCCGTCGCTGAAAACCGCCGTGGACACGGGCAAACACGGCGGCAAAGCGGACGGCAAAATCACCGACGGTGACCTCAAGGCCTTTGCCAAGAACATGCAGAAAGCCGCCGACAGCGCGGACAAGGACATTGCCAGCTACCAGAAAGACCATCCGGACGCCGACCCGCAATCGCTTGAAATGGTCCGCAGCGCTGCGATGATGCGTGCCAACGAACCCCTGACCAAAGCCGCCGACCCCAAGCATGCGTTGGGCGCCGACGGCAAAACCAAGGTCGATGGCCTGACCAGCGCCGATGGCCTCAAGGCGATTCAGAACGACAATCCGGGGCTGGGCGGGCCCTTGAAGCAGGCGGCGAAAACCTGGTCGCAGCCCGGGTTTCTCACCCAGATCGATCAGGGTGGTCTGAGCGGTCGATCGCTCGCGGCCCACAGCCCCGACAAGCTGTTCAACGCCAAGAACATCAGTGACTGGATCAAGAAGCAGGCACCCACCAATGGCGGCGAATTTGCCAGCGTGCTCAGCGATGCCGCCACCCTCAACTCGGTGGCCAACGTCGATATTTCCAAGCTGGGCAAGGACGTCTTCGACAACCCGTCGGCCTACAGCGGCGAGCAGAAAGCCGCAGTCATGGTCAAGTTGCAGCAGACCCAGCAGAGCGTCGTTGCCGGCCAGGACCTGCGCAAGACCGGCAAGACCGAAGATGCGCTGAACGAAAAGATCGGCCAACTGCAGGCCGATCCCGACGTGCAGGCGTTTCTCGACAAACAGATCCCGCAGCAGTCGCGGGCGCTGGTCGACAGTACGCCGTCGTTGCAGGAAGCCGTCACCAGGCAGATGCAGAGGGTCAACAGCGGCGAGGCCCTGCAAGCGGATCTGAGCACGGCCGACAAGGCCACCAAAAAAGACAAGCCGAACGCCGATTACAGCAGCGCCCTGGGCGGGTTGTCGGCGCAATTGCAAATGCAGAAAGACTTGCTCGGCGACAACGCCACTGTGCCGACAGCGCAGCAGGTACTGGGGCAGCGGCCTGATCTGCAGGGCAAGATTCAGGATTCGTACGTGCGCAACTTCAGTGAGGGCGGTGCCGTCCGGCAATTGCTCGATCAGAAAAAAGCCGATGGCGAGGAGGCGCTGCAGAGCGCCGACGCGCAGAAGGCCGCCTACGACAGCGTCCTGCCGGACACCTTCGTGCAGAGCCAGCAATCGCGCTATGTGGATTCGACCTTCCGCCATCTGGAAGACACCAAGAGCGGCCGCAAGGTGCTGGAAAACGCCAAGGGCGATAAAGACCACGCGCCGTCGATGGCGGCTCAAGTGGCTTCAAATATGGGACCGTCGGCGCTGCGCTCGGTGGCAGGCTTTGCCTCGGTCTCGGACATGCTCGCCCGCGGCGACAAAACCGACGCCGCGAGGACGATTTACGACAGCACCAAGTCCGGGCTTTCGGCGGCCAAGACCGGTTACGACGCCGTGGCCAAATCTGCCGGGCGCGCAGGGCTCGGCGAGGTGGCAGCGAAAGTCGGCGGACGCGTTGCCGGCATGGTCGTGGGTGAAGCAGCGGGCCTGGCGGCCGGCGCTGCCATTGGCGCATCCATTCCGGTGGTGGGCTGGATTGCCGACGCGGCCATGGCCTTGGGTTTCGGCATCTCCGCCATCATCGAAGCCGTCAAAAAGCACAAGGCCCAGAAGGCTTTCGATCACAACGTCGACCCGGTCCTCGATCAGTTCGGCATCCCCAAAGCCCATTGATGTTTCCTGACCCGAAAGAGGTAAGTGACCATGAGTATCGGTATTTCCCAGATTCGGCCGTTGAGCGACCCCGCCGCCCACCCGGATTTTTCATCCCTGAGCGGCAAGCCCGGGCAGAGCAATTCCCTGGGCGGTGGCGGCGGCGCCGGTGGGGCGCTCGACGCGAGCTCGATTCTGTTTGCCCATGCCGGGCAGTCCCAGGTCAACTTCGGTTCCCCTCAAAATCAGGACCCGACGACCAACGCCGCTAACCCCCTCGCCGGTGGCGCCGACCAGAATGGCATCGCCCAGCAGCTCATGGCGTTGATCATTCAATTGATGCAAATGCTGATGCAGAACAACCCCAACCAGACCGGTAATCCTGGTGCGCAGAACAATGCGGTGACCGGCGGCGGGGGAGGCGGCGGTGCGGCCGAGGGTGCGGGCGGCGGTGCTGGCGCTGCGGAGGCTGCCGGCGGTGGTGCCGAAGGTGCAGGAGCTGCAGGAGGCGCTCAGGCCGCCGCCGCGCCCGCTGCCAATGCCGGCGCGGTAAGCAGCGACATGGCCCTCAGCGGTTCGGGCGATTTGCATTTGCCACAACAACTCGAACCTTACCGCAACGACATCATGGACGCGTCCAAGGCCACCGGCGTACCGCCGAGCATTCTGGCCGGGCAGATCTGGGCCGAGTCCCGCGGGCAGTTGGGTCAGGACACCACCAACGTCAACGGCAAGACCGATGCGGGCGTGATGCAGGTGAACGCCGACACCTTCGCCGCCCTCAAGCGAGACAACCCCAAAGAGCTCGGCAACGCCGACGTCAACAACGCCCACGACAACATCATGGCCGGCGCGCTGTACATGCGCGATCAGAAGAAGGCGTTCGGTGACTGGGACTCGGCATTGCGCGCCTACAACTCGGGCCCGGACAAGGTCAACAAAGGCAACCTCGGGGATGCCGGCGGCATCGGCGATCCGAAGTACGTCGAGAACGTCATGAATTTCGCAAAAATCATCGAAAGCGGTCAGGGGCAATTGCCGGCCTGATCGTTATCGTCAATCCATCGGGGAGCAGGTTTCACAGGTGTCGCGCTCCTCTCACAGCGTGGAGTGCCCCTCGCGGGCACTGACCCACAGGGGGTAATAACGTGGACGGAATCAACAGATCATTATCGACCCATCTGCCACTTCACACCGAGACGGCCGCCGTCACCCAAGGCGCAGAAGGCGCTCACGGAACGGGTGCGGTCAATCAGGTCAGCGCCGCAACGGCCGAGACTGAAATCCGGGCGATCTCGGAATACCTCAAGACCCAGGTTTTCGCCGGTCACAAACAGGCGCCCGTAACGCCACCCCGTGACGTCAGCGCCGCCAGGCTGACAGAGATCAACGCGCACAACGCCGGTGTCACACGCAACAATGCGCAGCTCGACGCCATTGCCGACAGCCGCGCGCGAGTGCTCCACGGACTCAACGAAACACCCGCCACCATTGCCGACACGCTGGCCAAGGCAGAGAAACTTGACCGTCTTGCCTCGCGCAGCTCTAGCGCATTTCGCGCGATCCCTTTTGCCAGTGCCACGGTGTTGCAGTACGCCAAGCCGGAAATCACCCAGGGCGCCTGGTTGCCGGCGCCACTGCGACCCCTCACACCGTTCATTTCCGGCGCGGTGTCAGGGATCATGGATCAGGTCGGCACCGGGGTCATGAACCGCGTCACCGACGACGCCCACTACCTCAAAGCGCCTGCGGCAAAGTTGCACGACGCGCTGGCCGAGTCAGCCAGGCGCAATGCCCCCGGGCTGACCCAAAAAAGCGTCGACATGGGCGTCGGCATTCAGGGGTACAGCGCGCGTAACCTGCTGCGCGCCGGTGTCGCCACCACGTTGGCCGGCAGTCCCAAAGCCCAGGCCCTGACCGACACCGTCATTTCGTCGGCCGGTGGCCTGGTCGCCAACGGCCTGTTCGGTAACCGCATGCACACCACCGAGAACCGCGATCATCAGCGTGGTGGCGCGTTCATCTTCGGGCGCAAAGACACCCAGCCCAAGCCGCTCGATGATGAAACCGACTGGCTGGCGGCGTATGAGGGCGTGAAGAACGCGAGCTACAGCGGCGCCGCACTGAACGCCGGCAAACGTCTGGCAGGCATGCCCCTCGACATCCTGACCGACAGCAGCAAGGCCGTTCGCAGTCTGGTCTCCGCCACCAGCCTGACGCAGAATGGGCTGGCACTGGCCGGCGGGTTCGCCGGTGTGGGCAAACTTCAGGAAATGGCGACAAAGAACATCACTAACCCGTACCTGAAAACCGCCGTCAGCCAGTTGACCAACACCGCTGCCTCATCCGCAGTGTTTGCCGGCTGGACCACCGCCGGCGTCGTCACCGGCCCGGCCACCGAAGCGGCCGAAGACCTGCTGCAGAATGGCGTCAAGAACGCAGCCTCCGCCACCGCCTCGTTTGTCGGCGATCAAGCCGCTGCAGGGGGCAGGGCAGTGGGCTCGCTTGCCGACCGAACGAGCCGCGCTGCGGTGACCACGGCGGCGGATTTGCGTGCGGAATACGACAACCACGTACGTCGGCGAGATCGTAATCCGGATATTGATATGGTTTGAGCGGTTGGCGACCCGACGCCTGAGGGTAAGCCGGTTCGGCCTCATTGGGCAGGCGTCGGTCCGTTACCTATGGGTTAATGGCTTATTGAATAAGTGAGAAGGGTGAAGGAATCCGCGCCAGCGAAGCGGTAACGTCCTTGTGCATTCCAGGCGGGATTGCCCTGCCTGGAATTCTGTTTCACCGATTGCGAGTGACCCGCCACACGGTGTTCGCCAAGTCGTCGGCGATGATCAGTGCACCGCGGGGGTCCACTGTGACGCCAACTGGCCGGCCGCGGGTCTTGCCGTCGGCACCCCGGAAGCCGGTCGCGAAGTCGATCGGCGCACCGTTCGGACGGCCATTGCTGAACGGTACGAAAACGACTTTGTATCCCACCGGGTTCTCCCGGTTCCAACTGCCATGTTCGCCAATGAACACGCCTTCGGCGTACTTGTCGCCCATCGCCGGAATGGAAAAATCGACGCCAAGCGCAGCGGCATGGGACCCGAGGCTATAGTCGGGTTTGATGGCGGCGGCGACCATTGTCGGGTTTTGCGGCTGGGCCCTCGTGTCGACGTTCTGACCCCAATAGCTGTACGGCCACCCATAAAACCCACCTTCGCGAACGGAGGTCAGGTAATCCGGTACCAGATCCGGACCCAGTTCATCGCGCTCGTTGACCACTGCCCATAGCTGGCCGGTTTTCGGCTGAATGGTCAGCGCCGTCGGGTTACGGATGCCGGTCGCATACGCCTTGTGGGCCCCGGTCTCGGCGTCCACCTGCCAGACCCGCGCCCGGTCGAGCTCGACCTCCATACCGCGCTCGGTCACGTTGCTGTTCGAACCGATGCCGACATACAGGGTGCGCCCGTCGTCGCTGACGGCCAGTGACTTGGTCCAGTGGTGGTTGATTTCAGCAGGAAGGTCAGTGACCTTGATCGGCGGGCCGCCGGCTTTGGTTTGGCCTTCTTCGTAATCGAAGCGAACCAGTTCGTCCTGGTTGGCCACGTACAATTTGCCATTGGCAAACGCCAGGCCGTAGGGCGCGTTGAGGTTCTCCGCGAACACCGTCTTCGTCTCGTAGACGCCGTCACCGTCAGCATCGCGCAGCAAGGTCAGACGGTTGCCGCCTTTGACCTTGGTGTTGCCCTGGGCCTTGATGTACCCCGCGATCACGTCCTTGGGTTTAAGCTTCGCGGCGCTTCCGCCACGGCCTTCAGCCACGAGGATATCGCCGTTGGGCAGCACCAGCGTCTGGCGAGGAATCTGCAAGTCGGCGGCGATGGCCGTGACGCTGTAACCCTCAGGGACAGTCGGCTTCTGATCGCCCCACAAGACCGGCTCGGCAATCTTCATGCTGGGTAAAAGACCGCGCTGAGGGGCCGGCATTTTCGGGTCAGCACCCAGCGCCTGAGTGTTATCCCCTGCGTCACCGCAGCCGCTTAACAACAACGCCATGCTGATCGCGGTCAGTTTGATTGAGTGGCTCATTGTCCTTCTCCCGAACGGATGCTGGTGAGTCCGAGCCACGCCGTCACGCCGATCGACAGCGTGGTCAGTGCGGAGAGAATGAGGCCCGAGGGCATGCTGGCGAAGGCATCCTTGGCGTGTTCAAAAGCGTTGACCAGCCCCAGTGCGAAGGTCACCACCAACAAGACGAGGTAGACCACGGGGCGCCCGGCTTTGCGATCGGCCCGGATCAGGTTGACCAGCGCGAACAGCACGGCGAGTCCGCAGAACACCAGCCCGCCGGCGATAAGCCAGGAGGCGAAGTTGCTCCACTGAATCTGGTACGTCTGAAAGTAGGTGATGTCGCTCAGCAATGCGCCGAGAAACAGCGGGACGGTGCCGGCCAGCAATATTGCGTGCAGCGGACCTGGCGGGCTTCGGTAATCAAGATGGGTAGTAGTGTTCAAAACGGCTCCCTATTTTACTGATGCTTACGCTGTGCAGATGAACTGACCCATCAGGGCCGCGCAGGGTGCGCATGGTTTGGGATCAATTCGCCAGGAACATAGTTCAGCGTATTTAGGCGTCATCAATATGCAGTTACAACTGCTCTCTCGGGGGCCAGGACCGCTGGACTGGACTTTACCCAGACGGTCACTGATGTTTAGCGGTACGGCCGACCCGCGCCAAATGCCTCATCGACCCGCGCCAGTTGCTCGGCGGTCAAGGTGCCGGCGTAGTAATGCAATTTGATCCAGGCCATCAAGTACTCATATCGAGTCTTCGCCAGGTCCTGACGCGTGCTGTAAAGCTGTTGCTGCGCATTCAGCTCGTCCAGGTTGACCCGCTCGCCGCCCTTGATGCTGTATTGGGTGGAGACAACCAAGGCCTCCGCTGAAGCCAATGCCTTGTCGTAAGCGCGGATTTTCCGTACGCCCGTGGCGCAAGCGTTGAACTGGCGGCGCAGCTGGATCAGCGTCTCACGGGTTTTGCCCTCAAGGTCATACTCCGCCTGTTCCAGACTACGACTGGCCTGGCGGCTGGAGGCACTGACGCCACCGCCGGCGTACAGCGGCAAGCTGATTTCCAGGCCAATGGTATTGGTGTCGTAACGCTGGTTGTAGGTATTGCCGCTGTCGGATTCCATGCTGCGCACCGTTGCGTAGGCATTGAGCTTGGGCAGATGCCCGGCGACATTGCGTTTCACCTCCTGGTGCGCGACTTCCAGCAGTTGGCGCTGGGAGGCGAGGTCGGCGTTCTCACTCAGGGCGATGGCATTCCACGCCTCGTACGTGGTGGGCGTCAGCGCCAGGAAGTTGAACGGCGTGCGCAGGGGCGCCAGTTCGTCGATGCGCACCTCGGGCACGCCGATCAAGGCCCCTAGCTCACGCAACGCAGCGTCCTGCTCATTCTGCGCTTCGATTTCTTCGGCACCGGCCAGTTCGTAACGTGATTCGGCTTCCAGAATGTCGGTACGGGTGCCTTCGCCCTGATCGAACATCTGTCGGTTTTGCTCGAACTGCCGCTCGAACGCCTTCTTCTTTGCCTCGGCAATCTCGATCTGGTCGCGACTGAACAGCGCCTGGCTGTACGCGGACAACACCCGCACCAGCAGCTCCTGACTTTTGCCTCGAAAGGCCTGGTCGGCAAACAAGGCCTGTGCCACGCCCTTGCGGTAGTTGGCGTAGGCCTCGTAGTCGATGATCGGCTGCTGCACGCTCAACGTCGAACCGAAACTGTTGTAGTGACGGTCCTCGCGGGAGCTGGGGCGCTCGTCGCTTTTGTACGTGGCCCTGGAGTCGTTGCGGCCCTTGTTGTAGTTCCAGGCCACCTGAGGCAACAGCCCCGCACGGCCGATATTACGATTCTCCAGCCCCGCGTCACGCTCTTTCATGGCGCCGAGGAAGACCGGGTCGTTACGCAAGGCTTGTTCATAAACGTCAAACAAGCCCATTGCCTGGGCCTGCATGTCGGCGCTGATCCACAGCAGCGCTGCCAGCCAGATTTTCATGTACCGAAACATCCTATTCCTCGGTCAGTGCCATTCCTGCGCGATCCATCAAAGGCTTGAACAGGTAATTGAGAAGAGAGCGCTCGCCGGTGCGGACGAACATCTGCGCCGGCATGCCGGGCTTGATCACCAGGCCCTTGAGTTTGGCCAGCGCCTGGTCGGTGACAGTGCTGCGTACGATGTAATAGGGCTGTCCACTGCGCTCGTCGAGCAGCTGATCGGCGGAAATCAGGCTGACCGTGGCGTTCACCCGCGGCGTACGGCTTTGATTGAACGCGGTGAAGAGCACATCCACTGGCAGCTGTTCGGCCACCTTGTCGACCATGTTCACCGGCAGGTGGCCTTCGATCTCAAGGCCTTCGCCCTGGGGCACGATTTCCAGCAGCGACTCACCGGCGTGCACCACCGCGCCTTCGGTGTGCACCGAGAGGTTCACGGCGATGCCATCGGCGGGTGCGTTGATTTCACTGTGGGTCAGGCTGAATTGTGCCGAGGCCAGTTGCTGACTCAGCGTGATGCTTTTCAGCTCCGCATCGGCCAGTTGTCCGCGCACCTCCTTTTGATACTCCTCGACACCTTGTTGCAGGCTCAGCCGTGATTGCTCGATCTGCTGAGCGACCCGGCCTGTGTCACCGGTGTTCTGTGCCAGATCACGTTGCACCTGCGACAGTTGCCGGTCGTAGTCCATCAAGCGGTTGCGGGCGATGTAGCCGCGCTCGGCCAGCGGCCGGAGGTTTTCCAGTTGCTGGCGCAATGACTCGGCCTGGGCTTGGAGGTCATTGCGCGCCTGGCGCATGCCGGCGAGTTGGGCAATGCCACCTTCGATGCTTGCATGGATGCCTGCCTGGGATCGCTGAAACGCCTGGTGACGGCTGCTGAACAACTGCCGCTGGCCTTCCAGTACGCCGAGCAACTGTGGAGATGCCTTCTGTAACAGGGCCTCGGGAAAGCGCACTTGCACACTGCCGTCCCGTTCGGCCTGGAGCCTGGCGATGCTGGCCTGGGCCAGTTCGTACTGGGCGCGCAACGATTGAACGTCGGCCTGGACCTGGGTGTGGTCAAGCAGGAACAACGGTTGGCCCTGATGCACCACTTGGCCCTCGCGCACCATGATGCGACTGACCACGCCGCTGTCCACCGACTGCACCGCTTTGCGCTTGCCCGAAACCACCACAGTGCCAGGCACTGCAATGCCTTGGTCGAGCGGGGCAAGGGCAGCCCAAAGGAAAAAGCTCCCGGCACCGAGCAGGGCCAGCCACCAGCCTGCGCTGACGAAAAACTGTGCGCTGCGTTCGGGTTTAAGGATGTGTTCATTCATGGCGCTGACCTCCTTGCTGCGCACCGAGCTGGCGACTGAAGCTCACCCCCTGCGGTCGTTCAGGCGCGGGCTGGGCACCGGAGAGCGCCCTCAAGACATCACCCGCGGGACCGAACAGTTGCAGACGTCCGTCGTTGAGCACCAGCAGGCGGTCTGTCTGATTCAGTACGGCAGAGCCATGGGTAATCAGTATCACCGTGCAACCTCGGGCCTTGAGCTGGGCGATGGCAGCGGCCAGTGCGGCTTCGCCGTTGCTGTCGAGGTTGGAGTTGGGCTCGTCGAGTACCACCAGTTTTGGCTCGCCGTACAGCGCACGGGCCAGTGCCACGCGCTGTTTCTGACCGCCGGACAGCCCGGAGCCGCCGTCGCCAAGTTGCGTGTCATAGCCTTGGGGCAGACGCAGGATCATTTCGTGTACGCCTGCCAGGCGGGCAGCGTTCACCACCAGGTGCGGATCGGCACTGTTAAAGCGTGCGATGTTGTCGGCGATGCTGCCGCTGAACAGTTCGATGTCCTGGGGCAGATAACCGACATGGGCGCCCAGCGCGTTGCGGTCCCAGCGATGCAGCTCTGCGCCGTCCAGACGAACCACGCCGGCCAGGGGTTGCCAGACCCCGATCAACACCCGGGCCAAGGTTGATTTGCCGGAGCCGGACGCGCCCAGCACACCCAGGGTTTCTCCGGCATTTACGGCGAAACTCAGTTGCTGCAGCGTCACGGTGGTCCGCCCCGGCGGTGCGGCACTGATTTGCTCGACACTGATATGCCCGGTGGGAGCGGGCAGGGGCATGGGCGCTGGACGCTCGGGGTGGGCGATCAACAGGGCGTCGAGTCGCTGCCAGGCCAGCCGCGCTGAACTCCACTGTTTCCAGACCGCGATGAGCTGGTCAATCGGGGCCAGCGCACGACC
Organism: Pseudomonas sp. HP_01; assembly: GCF_055284355.1. Taxonomy (NCBI): domain Bacteria; kingdom Pseudomonadati; phylum Pseudomonadota; class Gammaproteobacteria; order Pseudomonadales; family Pseudomonadaceae; genus Pseudomonas; species Pseudomonas sp. HP_01. The sequence continues at coordinate 22,813 of NZ_JBTOPV010000035.1, forward strand.
CATGAGGATGGAGCCGGCGATCATCATGCCGCCGCTCATCTGGCCTTCGATGACCAGCAGGGCACCCAGCCCCAGCACCAGCGATTGCAGGCACAAACGCAGGCATTTGCTGAGCGAACCGATCAGCGCGCCGATGTCGCTCGCGCGGTTTTGCCGTTCCAGAAAACGGCTGTGCAAGGCGAACCAGCGCTGGCGCAACGGCACCAGCATGCCCATGGCCTGGATCGCTTCGGCATTATTAAGGTGGCTGCCGGACAACTGGCTCGATGCCACAGAAAAATGCCCGGCCTGGGCGAGCGGCTTGCGGGTCAGCGTTTCATTCAGCCAGGCCAGGGCGATCAGTGCCAACGCACCCACCGTGGCAAACAGGCCGAGCCAGGGGTTGAACAGAAAGATCACCGCCAGGTAGATGGGGAACCACGGCGCATCGAAGAAGGCGAACAATGCCGGCCCGGTGGCGAACTGTCGGACCAGGGTCAAATCGCCCAGCGCCTGTGCGGCATTGCCTTCGCCCTGGCTGAGGTTGCGTTCGAAAGCCGCCTGGTACAGCTGCAGGTTCAGGCGCCGCTCCATATCACTGCCGATGCGGATCACCACAAAGCTGCGTATGGCTTCCATGAGCCCGATGAACATGAAAAAGGCGACGACCATCACGGTCAGCATCGCCAGTGTGGTTTCGTTTTGCGATGACAGCACCCGGTCGTAAACCTGCAGCATGTAGACCGAGGGCACCAGCATTAACAGGTTGATGAGCGCGGTGAAAGCGCCGACGCTGAGCAGGATGCCTTTATAGGCCTTGAGCGTGGCCCACATGGGCGCGCGCGGCAGGGGGCTTGGCCGGCCTTGGGTCATGGGGTTCATCCTTGAAAAAAGTCAGGAGCGTGGGGTGGCGCTGGCGGGTTCGCGTTGCAGAAAAAGGGTGCGGCCATCCGGGAGTTGCGCCATGTAGAACCCTTCTCGCTGTCGACCCATGTGCACCAGCAGTTCGTCGTGGTTGTCGACCAGCGCCAAGCCATCGGGCGTCGGGTACCAGGTTGCCGGTGTGCCGCCCAGCCAGTGACCGGCGCAGGCCAGATCCCCGGCGAGCTGACCGTCCTGTTCTTGCAGAATCAACGTGCAGGGTTTCTGCGCATCGTCCTTGGCGTAAAACTGCCAGGGTCCGGCCAGTTCGGCGGGGCTCGCGAGACGTAGGCTGCTGGCCATGAGGGGTGCTCCGCTTAAGGTGAAAAGCGTCGTGAAAAGACACGCCGCGGTTTTCCAATTCATTGATCTGCTCCGGGTCAGGCGGGGACGGCGTTTGCACGCCGCCCCCTCAGGCTTAAACCACGATGTCAGTCGTGGCGGCCTGGCCTACGGTGTTAACCATGAAATCGGCCGCACGGTCGCCCGTGAGGTCAATCGACAAGGTGCTGCCCGTGCTGATCTGGGACAGCATGGCCTGACCTGCCGTACCGCTGAACGCACTGACGAACGTGAGCGGGATATGGCTTGTCGCAAACTCCGGCATGGCTGACAGATCGATTTTGTCCTGACCGCTGACAAAGTCCATGAGCTGGTCCGGCGCCGACGGCCGTGAGTCACTGCTGGCCGCGAATACAAACGTATCCGCGCCCGTACCGCCCCACAGCTTATCGGCACCGCCGCCACCGAAGATGATGTCGTTGCCGGCGCCACCCCGCAGTTCGTTGGCTACGCCATTGCCAATGATCAGGTCATTGCCCGAGCCGCCAATGGCGTTCTCGATGACCACACCTTTGGCAATGGACACGTTGCCCACCAGGCCGCCGACATCCGAAAACGAAGCCTCGTTGAGGTTGATTTTCTGGCTGCTGGTGTAGCCGGAGAAGTCCAGGGTGTCCTTGCCACCGCCATCCCATACCGCGAACACCAACTTGGACGACGTGGACGTCGCCGAGTAGTAGTCACGATCTGCCGTGGAGTTGAACCCGTAGGTGGTGTCTGCGGCACGTGTCGCGAGATTGGCACCGTACAGCTTTTGCACGGCGGCAATATCGTCGAGCAAGGGTGCCGAGGCGTAGGCCCCCTTGGCGTTCTGCCCGGTGTTGGTTTCGCTCCAGTAGCTCATCACGCTGTAGCCACGAGTGTCCTGGGCATAGGTGGCATCGGCGTAGGTCGGGTTGCCGTTGCCGGCGTTGTAATCGCCGGGGTGCGACAGGCCCAGGGTATGGCCGATTTCGTGGGTCAGGGTCTGGCGCCCATAGTTGCTGGTGCCAGGGTTGGCGTTGACCTGATAGCCGTTGTTGATCATGTACCAGGACTGACCTGCATACGAGCCGCTATCAGGTAGGTAGGCAAACGCCGCGCCGCCGTTGTCACCGCTGTAGTTGCCGAACGTCATGTGTCCGTCACCGCCGGAGTTGGCTTGGGTAAAGGTGACTTTCGCGACATCGGCCCATGACTGCATCGACAGCTTGGCCTGGGATTGTTGCAGCGCCGAAAAGGAGCTGAACGTGCCCAGGGTGCGATCGAAATCGGCGGGGCGGCTGGTCAGGAAGGTGTAGGTCAACTCGATGGTGCCGCTCTTGTTCGAGTCTGCCCATGAGGCATGGTCGCGCAAGATGTAGTCGGCGGCCTTGTCCACCGTATACGACGGTTTTCCATTGATCGGGCTACCGCCTCGATCGTACTGGTGGCTGAACGTGTTGATTTGGTTGTAGGCAGAGCTTGGGCCCTGCGGCGTTACGCCGAGGGCATTGAGTTTAAGTTTCGACATTCAGACATATCCTTGTCTGCGTGAAAAAAAAAACGACCGAATGACCCTCAGGTGCGAGGTCATCCAATCACTCGCTTGGTGCATGAAGCGAGGAAAAACTGGCACAGGGTTGGGACGATCGTCCAGCGATTCAGATAAAAATGTATCAAGATTTCTCAAATCTGTAACAAAAGCGACAAAATTTTGTGCTCATGTGTCAAGCCAGCGTTACAGATTTAGCGAGACGGGTTGGTTTAGAGCTCGGTTGAAGGGGGCGTTCTGACGGAAAATTGACGGGTGATCGAACGGGTATTTCCCAGCCGCTTTGAAGGGGAGAATGAACAATGGGTGGCCATGTCTCTGTTGGTCTGAACTTTGCTACAACCCTGTTACAGGCGGCCTCGATCACAGAAAATTGGCGCGAAGGCACTCCTGAAATCACCTTTAGTTTTGAATTGGCATGCTCCATGACGCGCATGCCCAGGAGCCAGCCATGAGTACTCTCTCGGAAATTGCAGCAAACCTCTTGAAACGCGAAGACAGTCCCGAGATATCCGCTGCACAGGCTGGCCCCCGTGGACCGATGGGCTGGGAACAACTGATGATGCTCTCGAAAGAGAAAGACATACTGAAGTGGCAAGCCGCATTGTCCCGACTCATCGCCGACAACCCGGGCCAGCGTCGGGTGACCGTGATGCGCGTGATTCAGGGCGGTCTTGCCTGACATAACCCGGGTTATCGCTGATCCGCTTGTCGACACAACGTCTGGCAAGCGGCTTCCGCTGCTTCTAGTGGGACCGGCTTTAGCCGGGAATACGTCATCGGTAGGTCCAGCTCGGCCTAGGTGTCCGTTAGGCGCTATTGATCGACATATTGGCGTTAGTCGGTAAGTGCATTGCGCGCTAAAGTGGCGGGCATGTTCCTGGCACCTTCGGATGACGCAGATGACCCGCCCCCGTTTTCTCCCTGACAACTTCACCCTCATGTTGATCACCGTGGTGATCATCGCCAGCTTCCTGCCCGCCACCGGGCAAGTGGCCGTTGGCTTCGGCTGGTTGACCAACATCGCCATCGCGCTGTTGTTCTTTCTTCACGGCGCCAAACTGTCCCGAGAATCAATCATCGCCGGGGCAGGGCACTGGCGCCTGCACCTGCTGGTGTTCGGGCTGACGTTCGTCCTGTTCCCCTTGCTAGGTCTGGCACTCAAACCCGTGCTGTCGCCCCTGATCGGCAAAGACCTGTACATGGGCATCCTGTACCTGTGTGCGCTCCCCGCGACGGTGCAGTCGGCGATTGCCTTCACCTCACTGGCGCGCGGCAATATCCCGGCGGCGATCTGCAGCGCGGCGGCCTCCAGCCTGTTCGGGATATTCCTGACGCCGCTGCTGGTCACGCTGTTGCTGAACGTTCACGGCGAAGGCGGCTCGACCCTCGATGCGATCATCAAGATCAGCGTGCAGTTGCTGCTGCCGTTCATTGCCGGCCAGATCATGCGTCGCTGGATTGGCGCCTGGGTCGCACGCAACAAGAACTGGCTGAAATTCGTCGATCAAGGCTCGATCCTGCTGGTGGTCTACGGCGCTTTCAGTGAAGCGGTCAACGAAGGCATTTGGCAGAAAACACCGATTTGGGACCTGGTCGGGCTGGTGGGAGTGTGCTGCCTGCTGCTGACACTGGTGCTCGTGGCTGCGACCCTGCTGTCCAAGCTGTTCGGCTTCAATCAGGAAGACCGCATCACCATCCTGTTCTGCGGCTCGAAGAAAAGCTTGGCCACAGGCGTGCCCATGGCCCAAGTGCTGTTTGCGGGCAGCACGATTGGGTTGCTGATCTTGCCGCTGATGCTGTTTCACCAGATTCAGCTGATGGTGTGCGCGGTGGTGGCGCAGCGGTATGCGAAGCGGACGGAGCCGGTGGTGGAGTTGATGGCGCAGGTTGATCCTTGATTCTGGGGATCAACTCACTGGCGTGATGGAAAAGCCCCGATGATTCGGGGCTTTTTGCGTTTGGAGTGGGTGGGTACACCCAGAGCGGATGTAATCATGCTTGCCCGACTTGCCCGTATTTAGGATTTAAGCATCGGAAGGGAAGGCCCTACAACATTCGACTAGAAGGTTTCTTGCCGTTAACTATCAGCGCCTTGATGACCTGCTGATAAGCTGCCCCCCGGTACCTTCTCCTCAGAGAAGAGGAGGTCAATTCAAGCTCGTGAAAATCCATAGTGAGTTTTATAGCGTCAGTCGCGATTTTTTTTAATGCCCCTATTTCATCGTAGTCACGTTCCAGCGTCACGACCTGATACCCATCCCTCCGGTTTCTATGGCTGAATCGCACTGCCAGCGAATCATCAAAAATTATAGCGCCGTCTTTATTGTCATGAAAAAAATAGAATGTCATGCGTTTGGCAACTTCAGGGTGGTGTTGACCATATCTGATATATTCTTTTAATAGTGATGTGAGCCTCACTCCCTTTAAAACTCTGAAGCCGCTAGCTACCTGCTGGTCCTGAAAAAAATAGGGCTTCAACACCACACCTACACTTCTATTGTGGTGACTTACATTGTAAAGCTTCTCAAAGAAGTGATAGTCATCGACTTTACCTGCTAGCTCGAAGTCTTGAGAAATAAGCTCGCTTGGTGAAAAACTTTCGAGTCCAAATACCTCAGGATGTCTTAGTGTTGTACCCGTTAAAAACTGGATGAAAATCTCAAAAAATGATGATGCCAATACGTTCATATTGCATTCCGTTATTGTTTACTGGTCGTGAGTCAAAGTGGGGACTCCCTTTAGCTGCTTCTTTTTAGTATTAAAGGAGTCCGCCCCCTTTAATCCGGAGTGGTAGCACAAGATTTTATAACAGGTCATTTTTATCGTCCCGGCCGTGCTGCTGGGTTATTGAATAATATCATTTCACCTTTTCCTTTCCGTGGATGTGCGGACTTTCGTGACGCTCCGGCCGGTCTGGTCCGACCAAGTCAGGATGTTCGTGAATTGAAGGAGGGTCGTCCCGTTTAACTATCTTGATCGACATGAAGCTACTGGTCCCCCACGATAGAGGTAACGGCGTCAGCCCCTTGCTATAATTTCATTAACCTAGAGCTAAAGAGGTCCGTCCCCTTTTACTAATTATGCGATCTCCGGACATATCGACATCGGCTTGATGGTTCGCTATCAAGCATACAAGCTCCCATGCACTATCGCCCACGACCAGCTATATCCACTTACGAAATTTCTCTGGGAGTCAAAGGGGGCGTTCCCTTTAACTCTCCAGATCAGTTCCGTTTCGTGATTGCGGCGCCTACATGCAAGTTTGACTATTGAGACCTAATCCATTTACACATTTGTTTTTTGATTTCATCCAGTAAGGCCACTTTTCCTACTAGGACGAGTTCACAGTTCATTTCTTTGTCATGATACGACACCAACGTATCGATATCCTCATCAAGCACTATTCTTAGAATTTGACCATTGCTTTCATTTCTTGCAGAGAATATTGGATTGCCGTCTTGACACGGCGTCCCATCCGAAAATTTCGTATTGCAGTACGGCACTTTAAATTTGCCGGCGTCCAGTCCGTGCGCCTGCCCCTCCGAATAAAAGAACTCATGTAAATGTCGTTCCAGTCTAACGTAGGATTGCGCGTTATCTAGGTAGCTGTTGAACATATATTTACTCCACGAAAGCCTTGCCGGTTATAACCTCAATGTCGACCCGCTCATGTTTGGTGTCCTTCACCATAAACGTGCGGTTGATATAGGAGTTAAAGGGGGCCGTCCCCTTTAATTGTCCCTTTAACTGTCCCCTTTAACTATCTTTATCGGAATGATGCTACTGGTCCTCCATGATGAAGGTAACGGAGTCAGCCCCGTCTTATAACTTCATTAACCTCGGCAGTTTTTTTTGCACAGCAAATACCCGTACAAAATCTTCCCCACATGCAGAATCATAAAATCTACTTTCATAGAACTCAAAGGCGTCCGCGATCCCGCAATGTGAAAAATGCATTTTCACAAGATTTATCTCTTGTGAGACGTCGCTGCTACTCTTCTCGATTTTATCTAAAAATCCGATTGACCCAGGACGCGGATATATAAATATATTTGGGATCAGAACGCCAAATTCTTTGAGAGCTTCGAAGTCGGTGAAGGTGATCGCAAAAAAAGGTTTAGCATTTTTCGGCTTGCAGGATATCGCACCAATGGAGTTCAAAAGAAACACTGACAGACCGACGAGAAAGTCCGTAACTTTCTCGTCGGTCATCTCTTTTTTCAGATGATTTAGTCGGGCATACCTCGATGTCATAGGAAACTCTTCGAAGGTTTCGTAGTTCAAAAAGAACACGCCCATGTCATTGTACGGTTCTTTGCTTATTATCTTTCTGTAAAGAGCTGTTAAGTTCATTTTGGTGAAATGCTCCATCCGTGCTGATTAAGCCAGTCTATTGTTTTTCTACTGAAAGTTACATCTCCGCGACCTTTATCGTGCACTGAACCTTCAATAGGGCTAAAGGGTCTGTCCCCTTTATAATAACCCTTCAAGTTAATAATAGATAAGATCGCGCGTGCTTTTGACAAACTTAGTTGTCGCGTGATCCGCAATTATCTCTTTGAATTCGCTGAAGAAGAAATCTAGATTCGATGAGAAAACGATAAATGCATCGCGGCCATGCTCGCCCGATACCACCCGCCGCATTACATAGTGGCAAGTCTTGTCTAAAGCTTCATATAAATCCTTCCCAGTGATCGACAAACGTTCGTCCTTAAGCATGCCGGCAAGTGTTGACATCGTAGGCATCACGGCAGGCCTGTGTCTTGAGATCACTTTATATTTTTTTAGGTCAGCTTCATATTTTGAATGTTCGCTCAGCAATGATTCAAACTTGCCATCTTTTTCCCGAAATAATAGTCGAGACATTCGCACGACGTCCCCTGCCTGCGTTCGTTTGACGCTTAAATGCTGTAAATCAACTGAATAGCATCTAGAAACCAGCGTGCGAATTGCGGCATTACCATGAGGTGTGGTATGGAAGCCAACATTATTTTGTAAGTCAGTTGCCATTAGTAGCGCAAACTCATCATGATTTCCCGCGGAAATTTCGGTTATGAGATTATCCACTTGAGTTCTAAACTCTCGGAAATCCGCTTTGAAACACATAATTTGGTAGTATTTCATCGTAGTGTCCTTTACGGCCTGACGGATAGGTAAATATTAACACCTCACCTTTTTTATTTGTCGCGTGGACATGAGGCATTTCATCAAGTTAAAGGGGTCCGTCCCCTTTGAAGATTATCATGTAGCTATCCTTCTAGTTTAATAAGCCTGCTCGTCATTCAGATAGTCGTCGAATAGACAGCTACTCCGCTGCATAGGGGGGCGTCACCTTTGGCTTGCTTAGCGTGCAGTACTCTAATCACATCTGGACTCAGGCACTTATGATCAGCCAGGAGATGACTATTCTTTTAGCTCGTCCTGAAAATACGAGCCCACTAAATCGCCGTGGAAAAAGGTGTCTTCAAATGAAAATATTGCTTTAGGGCAATCGGGCGTAAGTAAAATAGAATTCTCGTCAGAAGGATAGAAGAAATCGTCCCATGATTTCAAAAATACCTGACGAGGAACTATAGCGGCTGCACACGCACTCCAGAAAAACCAGACAAAACTGCTATGGGCCAATCGACTCGCGAAGAATTTTTTCGACTCATTAATATCGCCAAAGCTCAAAATGATTTTTTCATGAAGCACAAAATTCTTATTGCTCAGCTCCATCAGATTTTTCGCAGGAATTAATATATTCCACAGTCGTTGCGATTGTTTTTCATCAAGAAAAATAATGCTTTGCTTTTCTTGGTCAGACAACAAGCAGTCTTCAGAATTGAATCGCCAAGCGATTGGGTAAACTTCGCAGTCTATGACGTAAGTCATTTTAGTCATGAAATATATGTCCTCGAACTCGGATCGCTGTTGCTGCGCTTCGCCCCATGCTTTGTATTGCGCGCTCCAGGCGGTGTTGCCGTTTTGGTCGGTGATTTTCTGGGGCGTGCCGAGGTGGTGGCATTGGTACCAGGCTAGCGCATCAATCGGCAGCGCCACCGGTTTGTAGTTCCAGAGCGGATCTTCTTTGAAGTTGTAGCGACCGGTGTAAGTTGGCTGGCTTACGAGACGAATCGTTTCGTGGCGAATGGCCTGGGCCACGGGCACGAAAGTGCCCGGTTCATGGATGTAGAGTTAAAGGGTCCGTCCCCTTTAACTTTGTCCCCTTTAACTTTACGGCCCTTCCGTTAGTCGAACAATAATTCCGATTCGTGTACGAAAGTTATTCCAGGTGAGCCACTTACAACTGAATTAAATTCCTCAAAAAAGAAATCTAAATTTTTTGCGAAAACATTGAATGCTCCACGGCCGTGTTCCCCAGACAATATGGGGCTAATGACATAGTGGCAAGCATTCTGCAATGCACGGTACACCATTTCATTGATCAGCAGCTGGTCATCTTGTAAAAGCGTAGACAACACAGACGCTGATGGCTCCTGCGCATCTCGATGCCGTGAAAGAATCTTATATTTCTTGAGTTCGGCTTCATAGTTTTTATGGGCGGTCATCAACGCTTCAAATCTACCAGACTTATCACGAAATAGTAGCGAAGGCATAAACATGTTCTCTGGGAGTTCTGGTATTTGGATAGAGTTATTCACGCATAAGGAATAGCATTTCGATAAAATTTCATTTAAGGCGCGAACGCTTTCTGGGCTTTTATCGAAGCCTATCGCGCCATTACGCCCGACAGCCATTACTAACGCAAACTGATCCTGCGGATCAGCAGGAATCCTAGCAATGTATTCGCTTGAATTCCTTTGAAACTCCCGGGCCTCTGACTTGAAGCACAAAATCTTAAAATCTTTCATGCTAGCGCCCTGACCTTCCCGCTGGATAAGTGAAAATTACTACTTCTGCCGCTTTGTTAGTTGCGTGCACGTGGGGAACCTCATGATGATCTGGCTGACCGTCCCCGATCAATTCTGGGTGCCCGTCAGGATGATCAAATACCTCAGCGCGCTGTCCCCGCTCCCTGCACCCAAGATTTGTAGCACCTTGCTTCTTCAAGCAGGCGTAATTCTCGCCCCTACTTTTCTTCCTCAGAGTATCAATCGAAATCGGTACCCCACCTCTACTAACCCTTGGGACTTGGGCATGCTGCTGGGCCTTTTTCATCGCGTCCCTACGGCTATTCGCCGCGACAACTTTTTCCAAACCCAGCGGGTCGATCCAACCCGTCGGGTTCGGCACGTAGTGGTAAAGGTTTAGCCCACCCGAATACCCAATCGGATCTGTGCTGATAAACCGCCCGACCCTTGGATCATAGTATCGATGCCGGTTGTAGTGCAGGCCGGTTTCGTGGTCGTGGTACTGGCCCTGGAATCGGATGGGGTTGGTCAGGCCGATTTGTTGGGCGAACTCCAAGCGCTGTTCGGTTGCTTCACCCCATGCTTTGTATTGGGCGCTCCAGGCGGTGTTGCCGGTTTGGTCGGTGATTTCCTGCGGGGTGCCCAGGTGGTCGCACTGGTACCAGGCCAGCGCATCAATCGGTAGTGCGACGGGTCTGTAGTTCCACAGCGGGTCTTCTTTGAAGTTGTAGCGGCCTTCGTACTTCGGCTGGCTCACGAGGCGGATGGTTTCGTGGCGGATGGCCTGGGCCACCGGAACGAAAGTGCCGGGCTCGTGGATGTAGTGGATGGTTCGGCCGAGTGCGCCGGCGTAGGGCGGCGGGCTGCTTTCCCACGCGAGGTTGTCGCCGTCCCAGCCGTACAGGGTGAAGCCGCAGCCGAGTTCTCGCTCTTTGCGGGCGTGTTCGTTTTCGTTCCAGCCAGTACCGGCTTCTGGGCGGGGTCGGTAATGGGCTTTAGAGAATTTGTAGAGGCGCCTTCCGAGTGGGTCGTAGCCGAAGTCGACGGTAAGGCGCGGATCGCAGAAGTGCACCAGACGATCGAAGAGGTCCCAGTGCAGTTCGCTGCGCAGGCCGTTGGTCCAGCGCTCGGTCTGGTTACCGCGTTCGTCGTATTCGTAGTGGCCGCCGGCGTAGTCGCGCAGCAGGTTGTCGATCAGCTTGTGACGGACTGGCTCGGGATCTAAAGGGCGGCGAACTGGCGCTGCGCTTTCGTCGAGCAGGTTGCTCGCGGGGTCGAAGGCGAAGGTTTCCACGCCCAAGCGACTGGTCGCATTGATAAGTCGGCTGACGGGATCGTATCGGTAGCTCAATTGCCCGCGACGGCTGTCGTTGATGTCGGTGAGCTGGCCTGCGGCGTCGTAGGTGTATGCGCGTTTGATGAGCGTGGTTTTATCGTCTGCTCGGCCCAGTATTTGTTCTTGGAGGCGTCCCGCCGGGTCCCATTGCTGGGTTTGCAGCAGGTTATTGCCTTGGTGCCGGCTGATCTCGCGGTGGAGGTCGTCGCGCTCGTAGCTGAGCAGTTCATGTTCATCGAGCTTCAAGCCAAGCAGATGACCGCTGCCGTAGGTGAGCCAACTGACGCGGTGTCCATCCGGGCGAACAGTGGCGACGCGGTTATTCAGCGCGTCGTACTCGTGCTGCCAAACGGCAACCAGTGGCTTGTCCAGATTCGAGTAATGCTGATGCTCGCGCAGCAGGTTGCCGGCCGGGTCGTGAAACCATTGCAGCTTGCTGACGGCGTTGGTCGCCATAACCAGATGGCCGTTGCCATCGTAGGCAAAGGTTTCGCTTTGGGACTTGTCGCCGAGGGTGGCGCGGCGTTCGGCCAGACGACCCATCGGGTCGAATGTCAGCGCAATGGTGCGTTGGCCGTTGAGGGTTTCGGCAAGACGCCCGGTTTCCGGATCGTACTGATAGTGAGTCGAGCGATTGTCGAAGCCGCGCTCTTCCAGCAGCCTGCCGACCGGGTCGTAGTGAAAATGCGCGCTGCGTTCGTTTTCGTTTTCCAGCGAAAGGAGGCGGCCTAACTTATCCCAGCGGTAGCGCAAGGTCTGCTCGGCGGCGTCCACGCGTTCGGCGATGAAGCCGGCAGCGTTGTAACGCCATGTCGTGCAGCGTTCCAGGCCATCGGAGTGGGCCAGCAAACGACCTTCGGCGTCGCGGCTAAAGCGTTCTTCGGTTTTGTCCGGGTGCTTGATCAGGACAAGCTGACCGGCTTTGTATTCATACGTTGTGCTGTGGCCAGCAGGATCGGTGAAGCGAACCATCTGGCCGCGTTCGTCGTACTCCCAGCTACTGACCTTGCCAGAACAGTCGGTGTACTTAACCAGCTGTCCGGCTTCGTTGTAGGCCAACGCCTTTGTATTGCCGTTGGCGTCCTTTATCGCTGTAGGAAAACCGAAGCCGTTGTAGGCGTATTCGGTAACGTTCTCTAGCGGGTCGATCGCCTCGATCAGATTTCCGCGAAGGTCATAGTCCCGTTTCCACAGCCCACCCTCGCCATCGCTGATCTTGATCAGATGGCTCTTGTCGTCGTAGGCGTAATTCATGACGCTGTGATCAGCGCGCGTGTGTTCAGTGAGGTTGCTCAGTTTGTCGTAGCGATAGCGATCCGTGCTGCCGTCGGTGTGGACGTGGCGG
>NZ_JBTOPV010000036.1:0-32629 GCF_055284355.1 Pseudomonas sp. HP_01
CAGCGTCATGCACACAACCTGTGTGAGCCGGCTTGCTGGCGAAGGCGGTGTGTCAGTCGAAATGGACGGCACAGGTAGACCGCATTCGCGGGCAAGCGCGCTCCTACAGTGGATTTTCGTTGGCCGGGAGTTCAGCGTCATGCACACAACCTGTGTGAGCCGGCTTGCTGGCGAAGGCGGTGTGTCAGTCGAAATGGACGGCACAGGTAGACCGCATTCGCGGGCAAGCGCGCTCCTACAGTGAATTTTCGTTGGCCGGGAGTTCGGGGTCATGCAAAACCTGTGTGAGCCGGCTTGCTGGCGAAGGCGGTGTGACAGTCGAAACGGACGGCACAGGTAGACCGCATTCGCGGGCAAGCGCGCTCCTACAGTGGATTTTCGTTGGCCGGGATTTCAGCGTCATGCACAAAACCTGTGGGAGCCGGCTTGCTGGCGAATGCGGTGTGTCAGTCGCAATGGACGGCACAGGTAGACCGCATTCGCGGGCAAGCGCGCTCCCACAGGCGGGCGGGGTGAACGGTTAATCGTTGCGCATCGCCCCGAAATACGCGCAGCCGCGCTGAACCTGGCCATTGACCCGCAGTTCGGCGGTCAGGTGCTGCACCGAACCGTTTGACGGATCCACACAGCGCAGCGGCGCGACGTAGAGCTCGACGTGTTGGTTGTTGGCGTCGGTGATCAGGTTGAAGCGGCCCTCGGGCATCTGCTCTTCCATGTACGGCACGGCGAACGGCTCTTTGCCTTCGCGCTCCAGCACCAGACCCTTGCCGCTGGCGTTGAGGTTCCACTTCGGACCGTTGCCGCTGGCATGAATCGTCAGGCGCTTGAAGTTGGGGTCCTCGCAGGCGCCGCTCGGGCGCTCGACGCGGTAGAGCTGATAGATGTCAGCCTGACCGTCACTGCCCTGGGCCTTGCTCGCGACGAAGTTGCCGCGTACATCGGCGAACGCCTTGCCACTCTTGTCCACCACCGAAGCGGCTTCCTGCAGGACGCCGGTATTGCCCTTGTCGGTCACTGCATAGCGGCGTTGTTCGTTGCATGGGGCGAAGAACAGTTTGCCGCCGTCACCGCTGAGGGTGCCTTGCATGCGGATCATGCCGGCCGTCGACACCTTGCTGTCGCTGGACGACATGGGCATCAATTGGCAGCCGGCGAACAGGGGCAACAAGGCGAACATCAGGGCGGAACGAGCAGCGGACATGGGGCGGTCTCCAGACAAGTGCCGCCACGTTACTCAGCCTGCTCGCTCATCACAAGGGGCGATTAGCCGACGCGATACGTCTGTCCGGTTTGTAGCCCTTCGACACTTTTTGCGTACGCCAACGCTACATCGGCTGCCGGAACGGGTTTGAAGCCGCGAAAGTAAGGCGCGTAACTGCCCAAGGCTTCGACCAGCACAGTGGGACTGACCGAGTTGACGCGCATGCCGCGGGGCATCTCGATGGCGGCGGCCCGCACGAACGCGTCGATGGCGCCGTTGACCAGGCTGGCAGACGCTCCGGTGCGAATCGGATCGACGCTGGTAATGCCGGTGGTGAAGGTGAACGAGGCGCCGTCGTTCGCAAATTCCCGACCGATCAGCAACAGATTCACCTGACCCATCAGCTTGTCGCGCAGGCCCAGGGCGAAGGAATCGGCGGTCATTTCGCCGAGCGGCGCGAAGGTGACATTGCCCGCCGCGCAAATCAATGCGTCGAAAGGGCCTGTCCGTTCGAATAGTTTGCGGATCGAGTCGCTGTCACTAATATCGACGTGCTCGTCTGCGCCGGTTCTGCCGATGCGAACGATCTCGTGGCGTGGCGCCAACTCTTTCTCGATCGCCGAGCCGATGGTGCCGCTGGCGCCAATCAATAGAATTTTCATGATGCGGTTTTCCCCTGGTATGGATCAGGCGCTCAGTGTGAGTCGCCTTTTCCCACCGATACAGGGGCTAAACGGCAATCCCGGTTTGTCAGAAAGGAAACAATCATGAGCGAAATGGACGATCTGGCCGCGTTCGCGATGCTGGTGGAGGCCAACAGCTTCACCCTGGCCGCGCAATGGCTGGACACCAGCACCAGCCAACTGTCCAAGCGCATCAGCAAACTGGAAAAAAACTTCGGCGTGACGCTGCTCCATCGCACCACCCGCAGCCTGACGTTGACCTCGGCGGGCGCCATTCTGCTACCAGAAGCCCGCGCGCTACTGGCCCAACGCGACCGCGTCCGCGACGCCATGGCGTACCTGAGCGAAAGCCTGATCGGCATGGTGCGCCTGACCGTGCCGGTGTCATTGGGGGAAACCGTCTTCGAAGGCCTGCTCAGCGAATTTGCCCACACCTACCCCGACGTTCAAGTGGAACTGGACCTCAACAACCACTTCCGCGACATGCGCCGGGACGGCTTCGACCTGGGCATACGTTCCAGCGTGGGCATCGATGAACGCCTTGTGGCCAAGCCGTTGCTGTCGTTACAGGAACTGACCTGCGCCAGCCCGGACTACCTTGCCAAAAATGGCACCCCGCACACACCGGAAGAACTGCGCGTGCATCGATGCCTGCTCAACAGCCACCACAGCGGCCGCGAATCGTGGGATTACCACCAGAAACACGAACTGACCCGAGTCAATGTCCGCGGCACCTTCGCCAGCAACCACTACGGCCTCCTGAAAAAAGCCGCCCTGGTCGGCGCCGGCATCGCCCGCCTGCCGTCGTACATGGTTCATGAGGAACTGAAAGAAGGGCGACTGCATTGGTTGCTGCGTGATTACCAGACGCCGGTCTCATCGCTGTACCTCGTCCACCCCTTTGAAGGACGACTGCCGAGGCGGGTAAAAGTCATGGCTGACTACCTGACCGAATGGTTCGAGCGCAGCACGGCGGTGCTGGAAAAGCTCTGACCGCTTGGACCACTCGCCCCGCTGCTCGGGCGATAACAGAGCTGACGCAGAGCGTCACAGGATGCATTCCCACGCGGAGCGGGGGAACGATCAGGCCGGTGTTAACAATCAAAATTGATGGCGCAGCCACTGGCCTCTTCCCGGCTAAAGCCGGTCCCACGAAAAGCGGCGGCGTACACCCAGTAGGACCGGCTTAAGCCGGGAAGCCGTTGCCGTTGCTTTTGATCTTCGTACACAGAAGGTCCAGTCACCGCCAATCGCGACTTGGGTGCAGGCTGAACGCAGGTCTCGTGGAGTGGGCCGAGCCGCATGGATGCGGCGAGAGCGCCGTCAGGACATGGATGTCCGTTCGGCGCGTGCCCACGGAGCGAGACCGGAGTGAAGGAACCCTGACGAAGGAAGGGCCAAACCAGGAGCACAAAGCCCTTGGTTACTTGGGGCTTTATCAAGTAACTCGCCGAAGGCGAAACGTCTGCCCCCAGGCAGACGCCCTTGATCTTGCTTAAGATTCAACCGCCGAGATAAGCATCCCGCACTTTCGGATCGACCAGCAACTCCGCCCCCGACCCCTGCATCACCACCCGGCCATTCTCCAGAACATAAGCACGATCAGCGATCTTCAACGCCTGATTCGCATTCTGCTCCACCAGAAACACCGTCACCCCATCCCGCCGCAACTGCTCAACAATCTCGAAAATCTGCTGAATAATAATCGGCGCCAGACCCAGCGAAGGCTCATCCAGCAACAACAGCTTCGGCTTGCTCATCAACGCACGCCCGATCGCCAGCATCTGCTGCTCGCCGCCCGACATCGTGCCGCCGCGCTGATTGAACCGCTCTTTCAGACGCGGAAACAACTCAAGCACCTTATCCATCTGCACCTGATAATCGGCCTTGTCGGTAAAGAACCCGCCCATCGACAGATTCTCCTCCACCGTCAGACGGGCGAACACACGACGACCTTCCGGCACCACCGCAATGCTCTTGCGCATGATCACCGACGACTCCAGACCGACCAGCTCCTCACCCATATAACGGATGCTGCCACTGTGCGCGCGCGGCGAACCGCACAGCGTCATCAACAGCGTCGACTTGCCCGCGCCATTGGCGCCGATCAGGGTGACAATCTCACCCTGCTGCACATCGATGCTGACACCGTGCAATGCCTGGATCTTGCCGTAAAACGTGGAAACGTTATCGAACTGCAGCATTTACGCTTCCCCCAGATAGGCTTTGATCACTTCAGGATTGTCACGGATCTGCTCGGGCGTGCCATCGGCCAGCGGTGTGCCCTGATTGATCACCACGATATGGTCAGAAATGCTCATGACCAGCTTCATGTCGTGCTCGATCAGCAACACCGTCGCGTTGTGCTCATTGCGCAACACGCCGATCAGCGCTTTCAGGTCTTCGGTTTCTTTCGGATTCAGACCGGCCGCCGGTTCGTCGAGCATCAGAATGCGCGGGCGCGTCATCATGCAGCGGGCGATTTCCAGACGGCGCTGCTGACCGTAGGCCAGGGTGCCGGCAGGGCGGTTGGCGAATTCCTTCAGATCGACCGCTTCAAGCCAGTGCTCGGCGTACTCCATCGCCTCGCGCTCGCTCTTGCGATACGCGGGCGTCTTGAACAGGCCGGACAGGAAGTTGGTGTTGAGATGGCGATGCTGGGCCACCAGCAGGTTCTCCACCGCCGTCATCTCTTTGAACAGGCGCACGTTCTGGAACGTACGCACCACGCCTTTACGGGCGATTTCATGACCAGCCAGGCCTTGAATAGGCTCGCCGTCCAGCAGAATCGTCCCGGAGGAGGGTTTGTAGAAGCCCGTCAGGCAGTTGAACACGGTGGTCTTGCCGGCGCCGTTCGGGCCGATCATCGACACAACCTGTTTCTCGTGGACGGTCAGACCGACACCGTTGACGGCCAGCAGACCGCCAAAGCGCATGCACAAGCCGGACGCTTGCAGAAGTGGACGGCTCATCAGCGCTCCCCCTTGAGTTTCATGACGGGACGCTGCATCGGCAGGAAGCCCTGGGGACGCCAGATCATCATCAGCACCATCAAGGCGCCGAAGCCGAGCATCCGGTATTCGCTGAATTCGCGAAGCAGTTCAGGCAACAGAATCATCACAACCGCGGCGAGGATCACGCCCAGCTGCGAGCCCATGCCACCCAGGACCACGATGGCGAGGATGATCGCCGACTCCAGAAAGGTGAACGACTCCGGCGTGATCAAACCCTGGCGCGCGGCGAAGAAACTGCCGGCGAAACCGGCGAATGCAGCGCCGAGGGTAAAGGCCGACAGCTTGATGATGGTCGGATTCAGACCCAGCGCGCGGCAGGCGATTTCGTCTTCACGCAGGGCTTCCCAGGCGCGGCCGATGGGCATGCGCAACAACCGGTTGATCACGAACAGCGCCAACAGCGCCAGCAGCAAGGCGATCAGGTAGAGGAAGATCACCTTGTTGATGGAGTTGTAGGGCAGGCCAAAGTATTCGTGGAACGTCTGCATGCCTTCTGCAGCCTTGCGCTCGAACGACAGGCCGAACAGCGTTGGCTTTTCGATGTTGCTGATGCCGTTGGGGCCGCCGGTGATGTCGGTCAGATTACGCAGGAACAGGCGAATGATTTCACCAAAACCCAGCGTCACGATGGCCAGATAGTCACCACGCAGCCGCAGGACCGGAAAGCCCAGCAGGAAGCCAAACGTTGCCGACGCCAGCCCCGCCAGCGGCAGGCAGATCCAGAAACCGAAGCCGAAGTAGTGCTGCAGCAGGGCGTAGGTGTACGCGCCCACGGCGTAGAAACCGACGTAGCCCAAATCGAGCAGACCGGCCAGACCCACCACGATGTTCAGGCCCAGGCCGAGCATCACGTAGATCAGGATCAGGGTCGCGATGTCCACCGCGCCGCGCGAGCCGAAGAACGGCCACACCAGCGCAGCGATCACCAGCGCGCCGAGGAACCAGCGCTGGGTCGAAGGCAGGGTCAGAAAGTTGCTGGTCTTGTCGGACATCAGCGGTTTCTGCGGACGCGAACGCCACATGGCGCTGATCTGTTCGTTGAACAGCACGCGCAGGAACATCAGAAACGCAGCGGCGAAAATCACCAGCACGGTGGTGGAACTGGCGCCGACCACCACGAGATTGATCCCGACGATGTCCAGTTTGAGCCCGAGGATCGGGTAAGCGACGGCCAGCACCAGCACTGCGCTGAAGAGGGCCGATTTGAGATTCCTGGTCATACTTTTTCAACCTCCGGACGGCCGAGCAGGCCGGTTGGCCGGAACAACAACACCAATACGAGAAGACCGAACGCCACCACATCCTTGTACTGGTCGCCAAAGATGTCGGCGCCAAAGGCTTCGGCGATGCCCAGCACCAGACCGCCGAGCATCGCGCCCGGGATACTGCCGATGCCACCCAGTACTGCAGCGGTAAAGGCTTTGATGCCGACGAGGAAACCGGCGTTGGGGTTGATCACGCCGTACTGCATGCTCAGCAGGACCGCAGCGACCGCCGCCAAAGCGGCGCCGATGACAAAGGTCAGGGCGATGATGTTGTTGGTGTTGATCCCCAGCAGGTTGGCCATCTTGATGTCTTCGGCGCAGGCACGGCAGGCGCGACCCAGGCGAGAGCGGGAGATGAACCAGGTCAGACCGAGCATTGCCACCAGCGTGACGATGAAGATCAGGATCTGCATGTACGAGATCACCACCTCATGGTTGCTGCCGGGGCCGAAAACGAAGTTGCCGGGAATGAGATTGGGGATCGATTTGTCTTTTGAGTCCTGCGACAACAGCACGGTGTTCTGCAGGAAAATCGACATGCCAATGGCGGAAATCAGAGGGATCAAACGGTTGCTGCCGCGCAACGGGCGATAGGCAACTCGCTCGATGGCGTAACCGTAGGCGCTGGTCACCACAATACTCGCGACGAAGGCTGCGGTGATCAGCAGGGGCAGGCTGTCCAGGCCAAGCATGGTCAGACCGGCGAGGGCGATAAACGCCACATACGACCCGATCATGTACACCTCGCCGTGGGCGAAGTTGATCATGCCGATGATGCCGTAAACCATGGTGTAGCCGATGGCAATCAAGGCGTAAGTGCTGCCAATGGTCAACCCATTAACCAGCTGTTGAAGAAAGTGATAGAGATCTATCGGCATTGCTGAGTGCTCCTAAAAACCTGCCTGGTGTTTCACTGGTGAAGTCTTTTCCCGCTCGCGCGTCGTGATCTACGTCCGCGTCCGGCACGAGCCCAGTGGTTCACTGGTGCGGTTTCAAGATGTTCAGGGATCGGAATTCTTGTGAAATTCGCTGCCCGGCTAAAACAAAGCCCACTGCGGTTGCAGTGGGCTTCGGGTAAGCATGAAGGCTGCGTTATTTCACAGGGGCTTCAGTCTTGGTGCCATCTTTGTGCCAGGTGTAAACGACGAATTTGAAGTCTTTCAGGTCACCCTTGGCGTCGAAGGACAGATCACCGGTAGGGGTTTTGAAGGTACCGGCGTGGATGGCTTCAGCCACTTTCGCGGTGTCTTCGGACTTGGCGGTCTTGATCGCGTCGGCGATCACTTCCACGGCGGCGTAGGCCGGGAACACGAACGGACCACTCGGGTCTTCTTTCTTCGCGGCGAATGCATCAACCAGCGCCTTGTTGGAAGGATCCTGGTCGAAGGATTTCGGCAGTGTTACCAACAGACCTTCGGACGCGTCCTGAGCGATCTGCGAAATGGACGCGTTGCCTACGCCTTCCGGGCCCATGAAGCCGGCTTTCAGGCCTTTTTCCTGTGCCTGACGCAGGATCAGACCCAGCTCAGGGTGGTAGCCGCCGTAGTAGACGAAGTCGACATTGGCTTGCTTCATCTTGGCGATCAGCGATGAGAAGTCTTTGTCGCCGGCATTGATGCCTTCGAACAGGGCGACTTTCACGCCGTCTTTTTCCAGGGTCTGTTTCACGGCGGTGGCGATGCCTTCACCGTACTGCTGTTTGTCATGGATGACCGCAACGATTTTCGGCTTGACCTGCTTGGCGATGTAGTCGCCGGCGGCCGGGCCCTGGGCGCTGTCCAGGCCGATGGTGCGGAAAATCAGTTTGTAACCGCGAGCGGTGATTTCCGGGCTGGTGGCTGCCGGGGTCACCATGATGATGCCTTCGTCTTCGTAGATGTCGGAAGCGGGCTGAGTGGAGCTGGAGCAGAGGTGACCGACCACGAACTTGACGCCGTCATTGACCACTTTGTTGGCGACGGCGACCGCTTGTTTCGGGTCGCAGGCATCATCGTATTCAACGGCTTCAAGCTTCTTGCCGTCCACGCCGCCTTTGGCGTTGATCTGCTCGATGGCCATCTTGGCACCGCTGAACTGCATGTCGCCGTATTGGGCCACAGCGCCGGTTTTAGGGCCGGCGATGCCGATCTTGATCGTGTCAGCTGCGAACGAGTGACTGGCAACCCCCGCCAGAACCAGTGCGGCAAACAGCTTGGAAATCTGATTAATACCCTTAGTCATGATGCTCCACTCTTGCGTTGTAGTTTTTATAATCCTGACGGCCAAAGCTGCAGGACCGGATTGAATCTCCAGGCCGCACCCCCAGCAACTGTACCGGAACAGTTTAGAGCGCCGGTCGAGCGCTTGAATAGCTGGCTGCGGGGGGCAAAACCTGTGGGTGTCGCTTAATCGACAGAAAGATACATAATCAAGCCGGCTGTTTTGCCCCGTGGAGCGGCGAACCGGTCGGCTTGCGCGAACTTCCCTGCAATCAATCACTTGAATCCGGGTTTGTCGGTACGAAAGGCGGCGCTATCATTGCGTCGATTTCCAATACGGTGAAAACCCATGACGCAAGAACCTAGCACCCTCTATGCCAAACTGCTCGGCGAAACCGCTTCGATTACCTGGAAAGAATTGCAACCGTTCTTTGCAAAGGGTGCCCTGTTGTGGGTCGAGCCGACGCTGGATTTGATTGCCGTGGCGCAGGCATTTGCCGAGAACAGCGAGGCCCAGGTGGCCGCGTGGGTGAGCAGCGGGGAGGTCGGCAAGGTCTCTGAATCAAAGGCTCTGGATCTTTTGGAGCGCGATCCGCCGCTGTGGGCAGTGGTCGTCGCGCCTTGGGTGTTGATCCACGAAAGGGCGTAAGGCTGTTCCCTGCTCTAAAATGGTGCGTCGAATGATGGCGAAGTGGGTAGGGCGGTAACTCCCGGTGTGTCGCCGGTAGCGGAATCCCTCACTGACCGCGCGCTTCCTGTGCAAGAAGCGGGAGATCCCGGCGGGATGGTTTGGCGGGTCTCGCATGGGCCGGTATCAGCGGGGCGAATGTTCACAGACAGAGTGCCAAGGGGTAACTAGATTTCAGGCACACCGGAAGCGTCAGCCGCGACAGCCTCCGATAACAAGAAAGAGATCGCCCCATGGATCAATCGACTCAGGCAAGGAACGCTTGGCGCGTTCTGTTTCTGCTGTTTCTGGCCAACCTCTTCAATTTCTTCGACCGCACGATCCCCGCGATCATCATCGAGCCCATTCGCAAGGAATGGCTGCTGAGCGACTTTCAGCTGGGCATCATCGGCACCGCGTTCACGCTGGTCTACGCCGTAGCCGGTTTGCCGTTGGGGCGCATGGCTGACAACGGCTCGCGGCGCAAATTGATGGGTTGGGGCCTGGCGGTGTGGAGTGGGCTGACGGCGGTGAATGGCCTGGTCGGCAGTTTTTGGGGGTTTTTGCTGGTGCGGATGGGTGTAGGGATTGGCGAGGCGAGCTATGCGCCAGCGGCCAACTCGTTGATCGGCGACCTGTTCCCGGCCCACCGCCGGGCCCGGGCGATGGGCATTTTCATGCTCGGCCTGCCGCTGGGCCTGCTGCTGGCGTTCTTCACCATCGGCGCGATGGTCCAGGCGTTCGGCAGTTGGCGCGCGCCGTTCTTCATCGCCGCGGTGCCGGGGCTTGTGCTGGCGGTGTTCATGTTCTTCATTCGCGAGCCGGCCCGGGGCGCTGCCGAAAGCGTGGCCATTTCCCAAGAGAAAATCCACCGGCCGATCCGCCGCTTACTGTCGATCCCCACGTTTCGCTGGCTGGTGCTCGCCGGTCTGGCGTTCAACTTCGCCACCTACGCGTGCAACTCGTTCATGGTGTCGATGCTGCAGCGTTATTTTTTACTGCCCTTGCAGGAGGCCGCGATGGCCACCGGCATGATAGTCGGCGTGACCGGTCTCGTTGGCCTGACCGTCGGCGGCTGGGTCGCGGACAAGCTGCATCAGCGCTGGAGCAACGGGCGCCTGATGTTTGCCGCCATGAGCATGGTGGTCGCGACGCTGTGCACCGGTTATGCGCTGCACGCCGGGCGCATCGAGATCGGCGTGTTCGTCGGGGTGTTCAGCCTAGGCTGGCTGTTCTCCTACAACTTTTACACCTGCGTTTACACCGCCATTCAGGACGTGGTGCAGCCCCGGCTGCGCGCCACCGCCATGGCGCTGTTTTTTGCCGGCCTGTATCTGCTAGGCGGCGGGCTGGGGCCGGTGGTGGTGGGGCTGCTGTCTGACCATTTTGCCCACTCGGCCATGTACGCCGCGCAGGTCGAGCAGATGACCGAACCGTTCAAGGCGGTGGGGCTGCACGATGCGATGTACTTGATACCGGTGGCGTTGTTTTTCGCGCTGGTGTTTCTGGCGAAGGCATCGACGTGTTTCAGCGTCGATGCGCAAAGGATGCGCGAGGGGATGGTGGCGGATGAGCCGGTGGGGCAGGGGGTGAAGCCGTCGGTGGCTTAGGACCGAAAAGGGGACAGATTTATTTACGGTGAAGCGCTGTAAATAAATCAGTCCCCTTTTACGCAGTAAATAAGATCAGTCCCCTTTTACGCAGGTTTTGTGTTCGCCGCAGATTCGCGGCGAACCTGTTTATCCCGCCACCAGCACCCGAATCGCTTCCAGACGCAGCGCGGCTTTTTCCAGCATGGCCAGGCCTTGCTCACGTTGTTCGCGCAACGCCGCCAGTTCGCTGTCGCGGACCGTCGGGTTGACCGCTTGCAGAGCCGTCAGACGCGCCAGCTCCTCTTCGGTGTCTGCCGCCAGACGTCGCTGCGCTTCCGCCACACGTTCAGCGTGCTTCGGCGCAATCTTGCTTTCGGCGGCGTTGATCTGCGGATTGAGCACGTCACGCTGGGCCTGGATGAACTTGTTGGCGCTGGCCCGGGGCACGCTCTCCAGCTGGCCGTTCAGGGTGGTGAAAGACACACGCCCCGACAGGTCGTTGCCATTGCCATCCAGCAGGCAACGCAGGGCAGCGGGCGGCAGGTAGCGGCCCAGCTGCAGCGAGCGCGGAGCGACCACTTCACTGACGTAAAGCAATTCCAGCAACACGGTGCCAGGTTTTAGCGCCTTGTTCTTGATCAATGCCACGGCGGTGTTGCCCATCGAACCGGACAGCACCAGATCCATGCCGCCTTGCACCATCGGGTGTTCCCAGGTGATGAACTGCATGTCTTCGCGGGCCAGCGCCTGATTGCGGTCGTAGGTGATGGTCACACCTTCGTCGTCGCCCAGCGGGAAGCTGGCGTCGAGCATCTTCTCGCTCGGACGCAGGATCAGCGCGTTCTCCGAATGGTCCTCGCTGTCGATGCCGAACGCGTCGAACAGGGTTTCCATGTAGATCGGCAGAGTGAACTGATCATCCTGCTCAAGGATGGCTTCCACCAGTGCCTCGCCTTCGCCCGCACCACCGGAATTGAGCTCCAGCAGACGGTCGCGGCCGGTGTGCAGTTCGCTTTCAAGGCGTACGCGTTCGTCGCGGGCCTCGTTCACCAAAGCCTGCCAGTCGTCCTCGTCACCGCCATCGAGCTGCGGTAACAGGCGCGGACCGAACGTATGTTGCAACGCGTTACCGGTAGGGCAGGTGTTAAGGAAAGCGTTGAGCGCTTCGTGATACCACTGGAACAGCCGCTCTTGCGGGCTGGTTTCCAGGTACGGCACGTGCAGCTCGATGATGTGCTTCTGGCCGATCCGGTCCAGACGACCGATACGCTGCTCCAGCAGGTCCGGGTGCGCAGGCAGATCGAACAGCACCAGATGATGGGAGAACTGGAAGTTGCGGCCTTCACTGCCGATTTCCGAACAGATCAGCACCTGGGCGCCGAACTCTTCGTCGGCGAAGTAGGCCGCCGCGCGGTCGCGCTCCAGGATGTTCATGCCTTCGTGGAAGACTGTCGCCGGGATGCCGGAGCGAACGCGCAGCGCGTCTTCCAGGTCCATCGCGGTTTCGGCGTGGGCGCAGATGACCAGCACCTTCACGCGCTTGAGCATTTTCAGGGTGTCGATCAGCCAGTCAACGCGCGGATCGAAACGCCACCAGCGTTCTTCTTCACTGCTCTCGCCAGTGGCCTGGAAGCTGACTTCCGGATACAGATCGGCGTGTTCGCCAATCGGTAGCTCCAGGTACTCAGCCGGGCAGGGCAGGGGATACGGGTGCAGTTTGCGCTCCGGGAACCCTTGCACGGCGGCGCGGGTGTTACGGAACAGCACGCGGCCGGTGCCGTGACGGTCAAGCAGTTCACGGATCAGACGGGCACTGGCTTCGGCGTCACCGGCAGCAACAGCGGTCAGCAGTGCTTCGGCTTCGGCCCCGAGGAAACCACGGATGGTCTCGTTGGCTTTCGGCGACAGCGTGCCTTTGTCCAGCAGCTCCTGAACGGCTTCGGCCACCGGGCGATAGTTTTCGCTTTCGGCGCGGAAGGCGTGCAGGTCATGAAAACGGTTCGGGTCCAGCAGGCGCAGACGGGCGAAGTGGCTGTCCTGGCCGAGCTGTTCGGGGGTTGCCGTCAGCAGCAGCACCCCGGGAATCACTTCAGCGAGTTGCTCGACCAGCGAGTATTCGCGGCTGGCCTTTTCTTCGTGCCAGACCAGATGGTGGGCCTCGTCGACCACCAGCAGGTCCCAGCCCGCCGCGAACAGCGCGTCCTGGGCCTTCTCGTCTTCAACCAGCCATTCCAGCGACACCAGCGCCAGTTGCGTGTCTTCGAACGGGTTGCTGGCATCGCTCTCGATGAAGCGCTCGGCGTCAAACAGCGCGACCTGCAGATTGAAGCGGCGGCGCATTTCCACCAGCCACTGGTGCTGCAGGTTTTCCGGCACCAGGATCAGCACGCGGTTGGCGCGGCCCGACAGCAACTGGCGATGGATGACCAGACCGGCTTCGATGGTTTTACCCAGACCCACTTCGTCCGCCAGCAAGACCCGCGGCGCGATACGGTCAGCCACTTCACGGGCGATGTGCAGCTGGTGTGCGATCGGTTGCGCGCGCACGCCGCCCAGGCCCCAGAGCGAGGATTGCAACTGGCGGCTGGTGTGTTCGAGGGTGTGATAACGCAGGGAGAACCACGGCAGGGGGTCGATCTGCCCGGCAAACAGGCGGTCGGTGGCCAGGCGGAACTGGATGAAGTTCGACAGCTGGGTTTCCGGCAGGGTCACCGGCTGGTTTTGCGCGTTGAGGCCGTGGTAGACCAGCAGGCCGTCGACGTCGTCGACTTCGCGCACCGTCATCTTCCAGTTTTCGAAGTGGGTGATGGTGTCACCCGGCGAGAAGCGCACCCGCGTCAGCGGGGCATTGCGCAAAGCATACTGGCGCGTGTCGCCAGTGGCCGGATAGAGCACGGTCAACAAGCGGCCGTCCTGTGCCAGAACGGTGCCCAAACCCAGCTCGGCTTCGCTGTCGCTAATCCAGCGTTGCCCCGGTTGATACTGCTGCGACATGCTGCCTGACTCCCGCCTTGAAAAAGCCCACTATGTTAACGGAACAAGGCGCCCAGGCCAAAGCCACATTGTAAAAACCCCCGGATAGAGTGGGCGGCGTACCTGAGGCGGGCACTTGCTGCGAAAAACATAGTCGAAACTCGCGCTTGAATCGGCTCAAGTCGACGAAACGGCAGCCGACAGCTTGATAACAGGAGACCATTACCATGCTGCCACCGCTGATCCCACTGAGCGCGGCCCCCGTGACTTCGCAGCTGGACCCGGTCAAACCCACCCCGGACATCCCGCCGGTAACGCCGACTCAAAAGAGTTCGAGCGAAACCAATATCGACATGGGCGAACGTGACCGCGAGCAGGCCGAATTGCTGCTGCGCGAAGAACAACGCCGCCATCAACGCCGCCGCAGCGACCGGCGCGTGGCTGACCGCCACCCCGACCTTCAAGAAGGCCCGGCCATCCCCGGCGATTTCCTCAACGCCGACGACACCGTGCCGGTTGTGCCGATCATCGACGACGAGCCGCGCCAGGGGCTGTGGGTCGACCTGAAAGTCTGAGGCGCTGGTCAGCGCCGCCTCGATTGCGCATTATTGGCGGCAACAGGTATTCACGAGCGATACGCGATGAGCGATGACGAAAAACTGGTAGACCTGAGCGCCGAACGCGCCAGGCGTGTGCACGACCTCAATGACAAACGGCTGAACGAAGTCCGAAGCGCTTTCGAGCAGGCCATGCCGCTGGGCAAGGGCAAGAAGAAAGCCAAGAGCAAACCGAAGAAACGCTGACCTGCCTTCCGTTCGTTCCCCGTCTGCCGGCTGCTGTATGCGATTCACGCCGGCATTGACCTGAGTCAATTTCTCCCGCTACCCCTCTGGTTAACCTGCGCCTATCAAACAGGCTCGGGCAGAAGGAGTGCGCATGTTTCTCGACCACGCAGTGATAGCCGGCGTCATGACGGTGGGGCTGATGATGGTGATTTACTCGAGCGTCGGACTGTTCATCTGGAGAGACTCACCCCGGCGCGGCAGACGCTGAGTTTTCTATAAAAGAGCACGCAAGGCATTTTGGGCAACTTCGGTTGCCCATTTTTTTGCGTGCTGATTGCTGCGGCGCCAGCTGCCGGATCCGGAATAAAAATGCTCTGCCCGCGCCGTCTCCCTCAACTCGGATAAGTACACCCTGTAGGGGTCGGCTTGCTGGCGAACGCATTTGTTCAGACGCTGGATGGGCGACTGCCAGATCGGGTTCGCCAGCAAGCCGGCTCAGAACCGTGTCAGCCGACGGTGATGGGCGGCAACTCGGCCAGGGTCACGGTCTGCAGCTTGCGTGGCGCGAGGATTTCGGCCTCGCCATCGACCACCAGTTCATCGTTCTGATTGAACACGCGGGTGGCGATGCGCACGCGGAATTTCGGCAGTTTCTCGAGGATTTCCAGGCGCACGGTCAAGGTGTCGCCGATCTTCACCGGCTTCTGGAAAGTCATTTGCTGACCCAGGTAAATCGTACCCGGGCCAGGCAGTTCACAGGCCACCGCCGCGCTGATCAATGCGCCGCTGAACATGCCGTGGGCGATGCGATCCTTGAACATGCTTTTGGCCGCGAACTCGGCGTCCAGGTGCACCGGGTTGCGGTCGCCGGACATTTCGGCAAACAGCTGGATGTGACGCTCTTCGACGGTTTGGCTGTAGCTGGCGGTCTGGCCGACTTCAAGGGCTTCGTACGGCGTGTTGGTGACTTGGGTCATGGGGTGTCCTGTGACAGTTGGGAAAGATGAACCACTGACGTCATTCGCTGCGGCGCGGCCTTGGCTGCTGCAGCGCCTGTTCAAGCCAGGCAAGCAGGTCACGGGTGACTTCTTCACGATTGATCTCCAGGAAAATCTCGTGACGCGCCTGCGGATAGACTTTCAGCGTAACAAACGGGTGGTCGGTGCCGCTCAGAGCGTCGGCCAGATGCGTGAGACGCTTGCCATCGCTCACCGGATCACATTCGCCCCCAATAATCAGGATCGGCAGTCCGGGATCGATCTGCGCCAGGTTCGAACGCTTGCTGATCTGCTGCAGGCCGCCGAGCAGGTCCAGCCACAACTGATTGGTGCAGCGAAAGCCACACAGCGGGTCGTTGCTGTACGCGTCAACCTCGACCGGGTCGCGGTTGAGCCAGTCATAGCAGGTGCGTACAGGCTTGAAGCGTTTGTTGAACGAGCCGAACGACAGGTGTTCGATCAACGCGCTGCGCCCCGTCGGCCCTTGCCGCCAGCGTTCAAAACGAGCAACCAGCGCCGCAGAGCGGTAGAACGTGACCGGATGGTAATTCGAGCCGCTGAGAATCGCCCCCTGCACACTGGCGCTGTGGTGCAGCAAATACCCTTGGGCGATGTAACTGCCCATGCTGTGACCGAGCAGGAAAACCGGCACGCCCGGATGGCGCACTGCAATCGACGCTTTGAGCGTGGCGAGGTCGCCCACCACTTTGTTCCAGCCTTCCTGATCGGCGTAATGACCCTGGGTGCCATGAGAGGCCGAATGGCCGTGGCCCCGTTGATCGGCGGCATACAGGGCGAAACCTGCCCGCATCAATGCCACGCCCAGTCTGTCATAGCGCCCGCCATGCTCAGCCATCCCGTGGGAAAGCATGACCACCGCCCGGGCGTTGCCCATCGGCCTCCAGGCACGCACATAGAGACGAGAGTGATCTTGAGCGTCCAGCCAAAAAGCTTCGTGTTCCATCGCGTTTTCCTGGCCCCTGTAAAAAGTTGTCTCAAAAAACGCAGTGGCGAGCGCTTTGCTTGAGTGTATAGCGGTAGCCGGATGGCAGGCTGGTTACCCGCAAGATTCACACCGGTGATGACGTGGCGACGACTATTTGCCTTCTATGCCATAGCTGCTAACGTCCGGCAAACGCCCGTTTAAATACCACGGGGCCAGTACACTCAGGTAAGAGGATAAAAACAACATGCAACCTGAATTCTGGAACGACAAGCGTCCCGCTGGCGTTCTTTCTGAGGTGGATCTTCAGGCGTACACATCGGTTGTCGAGGTGTTCGAGCGCAGTTGCCGCCAGTACGCCGATCGGCCGGCCTACAGCAACATGGGTGTCACCCTGAGCTACGCAGAGCTTGAGCGCCAATCGGCGGCGTTCGCCGGTTACCTGCAACAGCAGACTGACCTCAAACCCGGCGACCGCATCGCCGTGCAGATGCCCAACCTGATCCAGTACCCCATTGCCGTGTTCGGTGCCATGCGCGCCGGCCTGATCGTCGTCAACACCAACCCGCTGTACACCGCCCGGGAAATGCGCCATCAGTTCAAGGATTCCGGCGCGCGCGCACTGGTCTATCTCAACGTCTTCGGCAAGAACGTGCAGGAAGTGCTGCCGGACACCGACATCCAGTACCTTATCGAAGTGAAGATGGGCGACATGCAGTCGGCCGCCAAAGGCTGGCTGATCAACACTGTGGTCGAAAAGGTCAAGAAGCTGGTGCCGGCCTACCATCTGCCGCAGGCGATCCCGTTCAAACGTGCTCTAAAACTGGGCAAGGGCGATCGTCTGCAACGGGTGCCGTTGGCGCTGGACGACGTCGCTGTGCTGCAGTACACCGGCGGCACCACCGGTTCGCCGAAAGGCGCGATGCTGACCCATGGCAATCTGGTCGCCAACATGCAGCAGGTCTACGCCTGCATGCTCCAGCATGGGCCGGACGGGCTGCCGATCTTCAAGCAGGGCAGCGAGATCATGGTGGCGCCGCTGCCGCTTTATCACATCTATGCGTTCACCTGTAATTGCATGTGCATGATGGTCAGCGGCAATCACAACCTGCTGATCACCAACCCGCGGGACATCGGCGGCTTCATCAAAGAGCTGAAGAAGTGGAAGTTCTCGGCAATGATCGGGCTCAACACGCTGTTCGTGGCGCTGATGGACCATCCCGAATTCAAGAACCTCGATTTTTCAACGTTGCGCCTGACCAACTCCGGCGGCACCGCGCTGGTTAAAGCCACCGCCGAGCGCTGGCTGCAATTGACCGGCTGCTCGATCGTCGAGGGCTATGGCTTGACCGAAACCTCTCCCGTCGCCACCGCCAACCCCTATGGCACTCAGTCCAGGCTGGGCACGGTGGGCATGCCGGTGCCGGGCACCACGGCGAAGGTCATCAGCGACGAAGGGGTTGAGCTGCCCTTGGGTGAGCGCGGCGAGCTGTGCCTCAAGGGGCCGCAAATCATGCTCGGCTACTGGAACAAGCCAGAGGCCACCGCCGAGGTGCTGGACGGCGAAGGCTGGCTGAAAACCGGCGATGTCGCGGTGATCGACCCGGACGGGTTCATCCGCATCGTGGACCGCAAGAAAGACCTGATCATCGTCTCGGGCTTCAACGTCTACCCGAACGAGATCGAGGACGTGGTCTCGCGGCATCCGAAAGTGGCGAACTGTGCGGTGATCGGCGTTCCGGACGACCGATCGGGCGAAGCTGTGAAGCTGTTCGTAGTGCCGAGGGATGCAACCCTGACCAGCGAGGAGTTGAAGGCATACTGCAAGGAGAACTTCACCGGCTACAAGATTCCCAAGCAGATCGTGCTGCGTGAGTCGTTGCCGATGACGCCTGTGGGGAAAATCCTGCGGCGTGAGTTGCGGGATATCGCCTGATCCGGCATTGCCTGATCCCTGAGCTTTAGCCACAGCTTTTTACCTGGCAAAAACGGCGTGATGATCACGCCGTTTTTTTGCCCGGCAGTTTGTTGCGGGGGGTTATCGGATCGCGTAAATGAACATCACCACGTAGGAGATTTCCGACATTTAGGTTCATTGCTCTAAACGTGACCGTGAAATATTCAAGAGTCAGCTATGTGACTGGAGAGCCCGTTTTTGGCTCTAGGCGGCCCTTGGCAAAGCTGATACGCTCGCCCCGCTTTTTGTACCATCGGTCAACAAAAAGTGGTTACTACAAAATTCCAAACACAAGAAATCATCGCATTAAGCGGTGTGTAGAAACGCTGTTGCTGAGGAGTCGGCTTTTATGCTCGAAAACTTCTGGAAGGATAAATATCCGACAGGTATCGCTGCCGATATCGATCCGGATCAGTATCCGAACGTACAGGCCGTATTGAAACAGTCCTGCGAGCGTTTCGCCAACAAACCTGCGTTCAGCAACCTGGGCAAGACCCTCACCTACGGCGAAATGTACGCGCTGTCCGGTGCCTTCGCTGCGTATCTGCAACAGCACACCGACCTGCAACCGGGCGATCGCATCGCCGTGCAGCTGCCCAACGTGCTGCAGTACCCGGTCGCGGTGTTCGGCGCCATTCGTGCCGGACTCATCGTGGTCAACACCAACCCGCTGTACACCGCGCGGGAAATGGAACATCAATTCAACGACTCCGGCGCCAAGGCGCTTGTCTGCCTGGCGAACATGGCGCACCTGGCCGAGAAGGTCGTGCCCAAGACCGGCGTCAAGCACATCATCGTCACCGAAGTTGCCGACCTGCTGCCGCCGCTCAAGCGCCTGCTGGTCAACAGCGTCATCAAGTACGTGAAGAAGATGGTCCCGCCGTTCCATTTGCCCAAGGCGGTCAAATTCAACGACGTACTGGCCAAGGGGCACGGTCAGCCGGTGCAGGATGTGTCGCCGAACGGTGACGACGTCGCGGTGCTGCAATACACCGGCGGCACCACCGGCGTGGCCAAGGGCGCGATGCTCACCCACCGCAACCTGATAGCCAATATGCTGCAGTGCCGGGCGCTGATGGCGGCCAACCTCAATGAAGGCACGGAGATTCTGATCACGCCGCTGCCGCTTTACCACATCTACGCGTTCACCTTTCACTGCATGGCCATGATGCTGAGCGGCAACCATAACGTGCTGATCAGCAACCCCCGTGATTTGTCGGCGATGGTAAAAGAGCTGTCGAAGTGGAAGTTTTCCGGCTTCGTCGGGCTCAATACGCTATTCGTGGCGCTGTGCAACAACGCTGACTTCCGTAACCTCGATTTCTCCTCGCTGAAACTCACCCTCTCGGGCGGCATGGCCCTGCAAACCGCGGCGGCCGAGCGCTGGAAAGAAGTCACCGGCTGTTCGATCTGCGAAGGTTATGGCATGACCGAAACCAGCCCTGTGGCCTCTGTTAACCCTTTTCAGAAGATCCAGATGGGCACCATCGGCATTCCCGTGCCCTCGACCCTGTGCAAGACCATCAACGATGCGGGCGAAGAGCTGCCGTTGGGCGAAGTGGGCGAGTTGTGCATCAAGGGCCCGCAGGTGATGAAGGGCTACTGGCATAACCAGGCCGCCACCGACGAGATGCTCGATGCCGACGGTTGGTTGAAGACCGGCGACATCGCAATCATCCAGCCGGATGGCTACATGCGCATCGTTGATCGCAAGAAGGACATGATTCTGGTCTCCGGCTTCAACGTGTACCCGAACGAACTGGAAGACGTGCTGGCGACCCTGCCGGGCGTCCTGCAGTGCGCGGCCATCGGTATCCCGGACGAGAAATCCGGCGAGGCGATCAAGCTGTTCGTGGTGTGCAAGCCGGGCACGACCCTGAGCAAGGATCAAGTCATGCAGCACATGCGCGCTAACGTCACGGCTTATAAAGTGCCGCGCAGCGTGGAATTCCGCGACGCCCTGCCGACCACCAACGTTGGCAAGATCCTGCGCCGCGAACTGCGCGACGAAGAATTGAAAAGACTGGCACTGAAAAAGCCCGCCTGAGTCAGCCCTGACCACCACAGACCCCGGCAGCGTGGTCGGCCTAGCGGCCTCGGGTTTCGCCTTCGGCGAGTTACTTGATAAAGCCCCAAGTAACCAAGGGCTTTTGCTCCTGGTTGGGCCCCGACTTCGTCGGGGTTCCTTCACTCCGGTCCCGCTCCGTGGGCCCGCGCCGAACGGACATCCATGTCCTGACGGCGCTCTCGCCGCATCCATGCGGCTCGGCCCACTCCGCGAAACCTGCGTTCAGCCTGCACCCAAGTCGCGTTTGGCAGTGACTGGACTTTTTGCGTCCGAAGATCAAAAGCAGATCACAAGCTTCCCGGCTAAAGCCGGTCCCACAGACCTACTGCGCACCCACTGTAGGATCGGCTTCAGCCGGGAAGAGGCTGGTGTGATCGCCACATATTTTACTGGATGCACGCCCTGCTTTTAGTGGGACCGGCTTCAGCCGGGAATAGGCCCGCATGGCCGCCATTAATTTTTTGGCATAAACCCTCCATGCGGGAGCCGTCACGACCTCGTGGGAGCGACCGGGGTGGCGCTCCACATTGCGCGCGAGGACTTACACCCTGCCCGTGAATGCCTTTGCGCCACAGACCTGCCTCCACCCCACCAAATCTGCGACAATCCGCGCCCTGCATTCAGATAGAAAGATTCCGCGCCCTGATGACCGACGATTCGACCTCCATCGACCAACTCTTCAAGAACCTCGACCACGCGATGATCAGCGATCGTCATCGCTTGCGCCGGCAATTGCATGAGCTGCGCAAGAAACCGGACGAGACGAAGCTGGCGCAGTGGGTCGAGCGCGTGCAGGCATCGTGCGCCCGTGTGGTGAGTCGCGCGCAAAGCGTGCCCGCCATGCGCTACGACGAAAACCTGCCCATCGCCGCCAAGCGCGACGAGATCAAGAAGGCGCTGCTGGAACATCAGGTGTTGATCATCGCCGGCGAAACCGGCTCGGGCAAAACCACTCAGTTGCCGAAAATCTGCCTGGAAATCGGTCGCGGGCAGCACGGACTGATCGGCCACACCCAGCCACGTCGAATCGCAGCACGCAGCGTCGGCAGCCGGGTCGCCGAAGAAATCGGCACGCCGCTGGGCGGGCTGGTGGGGTACCAGGTGCGCTTCGAAGACCAGAGCGACGAAAACACCCTGATCAAGCTGATGACCGACGGCATCCTGCTCGCCGAAACCCAGCACGACCGCTTTCTTGAGCGCTACGACACGATCATCGTCGACGAAGCCCACGAACGCAGCCTGAACATCGACTTCCTCCTCGGCTACCTGAAAACCCTGCTGCCCCGTCGCCCGGACCTGAAGGTCATCATCACCTCGGCGACCATCGACCTCGAACGTTTCTCGGAGCATTTCGACAAGGCGCCGGTCATCGAAGTCTCGGGCCGCACTTTCCCGGTGGAGACGTGGTACCGGCCGATGACCGCCCAGCAGGACGAAGAGGGCAACAGCATCGAGGAAGACCTGACCGTCGATCAGGCGATTCTCGCCACGCTGGACGAGCTGGCCGCCTTCGAACGCAGCGAGCGCAAGTCCCCCGGCGATGTGCTGGTGTTTCTGCCCGGCGAGCGAGAGATTCGTGACGCCGCTGAAATGCTGCGCAAGGCGCAACTCAAGCACACCGAAATCCTGCCGCTGTATGCGCGCCTGTCGCCGGCCGAACAGCAGCGAATTTTCCAGTCGCACCCGGGCCGTCGTGTGGTGCTGGCGACCAACGTTGCCGAAACCTCGCTGACCGTGCCGGGCATTCGCTACGTCATCGACACCGGCACGGCGCGCATCAGCCGCTACAGCTACCGCGCCAAAGTGCAGCGTCTGCCCATCGAAGCGATTTCCCAGGCCAGCGCCAACCAGCGCAAGGGCCGTTGCGGCCGGGTCGAGCCGGGCCTGTGCGTGCGGCTGTACAGCGAAGAAGATTTCCTCTCGCGGCCTGAATTCACCGATCCAGAAATTCTGCGCACCAACCTCGCGGCGGTCATCCTGCAGATGCTCCACCTGCGACTGGGCCAGATCACCGATTTCCCGTTCATCGAGCCGCCGGACGGCAAGGCGATCAGCGACGGCTTCAACCTGTTGCAGGAGCTGTCAGCGGTCGATCGCGAGAACAACCTGACGCCGATGGGTCGTCAACTGGCGCGCCTGCCGGTGGACCCGCGCATGGGCCGCATGTTGCTCGAAGCGGCGAAGCAGGGCAGCTTGCAGGAAGTACTGATCGTTGCCAGCGCGATGTCGATTCAGGACCCCCGCGAGCGTCCGCCGGAGCGTCAGCAGGCCGCCGACCAAGCCCACGCCCAGTGGAAGGATCAGGACTCCGACTTTGCCGGGCTGGTCAATCTGTGGCGCGGTTTCGAAGAGCAGCGCCAGGCCCTGACCGCCAGTCCGCTGCGTAATTGGTGCCGTCGTAATTTCCTCAATTACCTGCGTCTGCGGGAATGGCGTGACTCCCATCGTCAACTGAGTTTGATCTGCCGCGACCTGCAACTGACGGTCAACAAAGAGCCGGCCGATTTCCCGAAATTTCACAAGGCGGTGCTCTCGGGCCTGCTCAGCCAGATCGGTCAGAAGACCGAAGACGGCGACTACCTGGGCGCGCGTCAGCGGCGGTTCTGGGTGCATCCGTCATCGGGCCTGGGCCGCAAGCGTCCGCAATGGATCATGGCCGCCGAGCTGGTGGAAACCACCAAGCTGTATGCGCGCATGGTGGCGAAAATCGAGCCGGACTGGATCGAACCCCTTGCCGGGCACTTGATCAAGAAAAACCACTTCGAACCCCATTGGGAGAAGAAGCGCGGCCAAGTCGTTGCCTTCGAGCAGATCACCCTGTTCGGCCTTATCGTCGTTGGGCGTCGTCCGGTGCATTTCGGGCCGATCGATCCGGCGGTGTCCCGCGAGTTCTTCATCCGCGAAGGGCTGGTGCGCGGTGAAATCCAGTCCCGAGCCAAATGCCTCTCAGCCAATGCCAAATTGCTGGAGCAGCTCGACGAACTGGAAGCCAAGGCGCGTCGGCGCGACATTCTGGCCGACGAAGAAACGCTGTACCGCTACTACGACGAACGCTTGCCGGCGGAGATTCACCAGACCGCGACGTTCGACGCCTGGTACCGGATGGAGAGCCAGAAGAACCCGCAGCTGCTGATCATGCGCGAGGAAGATGTGCTCGCCCGAGAGGCCAGCGAGGTCACCGCCAATCAGTACCCGGACACCTTGAGAATTGGCGAACTGACCTTATCGCTGACTTATCACTTCGAACCGAACCATCCGCGCGACGGCGTGACCCTGCGGGTGCCGGCGCCGCTGTTGCTGTCGTTGCCGGCCGAGCGCCTGGAATGGCTGGTGCCAGGGCTGCTGGAAACCAAATGCGTGGCGCTGGTGCGCAATCTGCCCAAGGCGCTGCGCAAGAATTTCGTGCCGGTGCCGGACTTTGTCAAAGCCGCCTTGCAGCGGATGGTCTTCGCCGAAGGCTCGTTGCCTCAGGCACTGGGCCGCGAGTTGTTGCGCATGACCGGCGTGCGGGTGACCGACGAAGCCTGGGCCGAAGCGGCGCAACAGGTGGAAAGTCACCTGAAAATGAACCTTGAAGTGGTCGATGCCAACGGCAAGTTCCTCGGCGAAGGCCGTGAGCTGGATGAGCTGACCGCGCGGTTCGCCGAGGCCGGTCAGGCTGCATTGGCGGTGCCCCAATCGGCGAAAGGCCAGCAGCCGGTCGAGGCCAAGGGCTTTGCCGCGGTGGCCGAAAAGACTCAGCAGAAGATCGCCGGGCTGTCGATGACGGTGTATCCGGCGCTGGTGGAAGAGGGCGGTGCGGTCAAGGAAGGGCGCTTCTCGACCCAGGCCGAGGCCGAATATCAGCACCGTCGAGCGCTGCAACGGCTGTTGTTGCAGCAACTGGCCGAGCCGACCAAGTTCCTGCGCAGCAAGCTGCCCGGCCAGACCGAGCTGGCGTTGCTGTACCGCGACCTGGGTCGGGTCGATGCGCTGATCGAAGACATCCTGCTGGCGAGCCTCGACAGCTGCATCCTTGAGGGTGAAGCAACGTTGCCCCGAGACGGCGCCGGCCTGTTGTCCCTGGCCGAGCGCAAGCGTGGCGGTCTGACCGAACATGCGGAGCGGCTGGCAAGGCTGACGCTTGAGATTCTCAAGCTGTGGCATGGCCTGCAAAAGCGCTTCAAGGGCAAGATCGATCTGGCCCAGGCCGTGGCGCTCAACGACATCAAAGGCCAGCTGAGCAAGCTGGTCTACCCCGGTTTCGTCCGCGAGACGCCGGCGGTGTGGCTCAAGGAACTGCCGCGTTACCTCAAGGCCGTCGAACTCCGTCTTGAGAAGCTCGGCAGCCAGGCACAGAAGGACCGGGTCTGGAGTATCGAGCTGGGCAATCTGTGGGCGCAGTACCAGACCCGCGCCGACAAACATGCTCAGGAAGGCAAGCGCGATCCGGAACTGGTGGTGTATCGCTGGTGGATGGAGGAATACCGCGTCTCGCTGTTCGCGCAGCAGCTGGGGACGAAAGTGCCGATCTCTGACAAGCGCCTGAACAAGCAATGGACCCAGGTCGAGGGGTGATGCCTTAACGGTCCTGCATTCAGCGCAAATCCTTGTCTTGATCGGGATCTATTGTAGGAGCGCGCTTGCCCGCGAATCGCGGTGTGTCAGGCGACTCATATGCCACCGACAGACCCCATTCGCGGGCAAGCGCGCTCCTACAGTGGATCTCCAGCATCCAACCGAATATCGGAGCGGCCTGTGGGGCAGGGATGACTGCCCCGTTCGTGTCACCCGATAGCGCGAAATGGCGGCCGTTATGGCAAACTTCGCGGCTAAACTTCACAGCGTCATAAATATCCGTCGTCCGCCAAGCGGGTTGCTGCATCGTTGCATTGGGACCTTCGTTCCAGATCGCTAACGCCCTTGCTTGTGCTGGCTGTTCAGCTGCTGCCGTCAATGAGCTGCTTTTATCTCGAGAGGAACGACCGTGTACGAAGTCGTGATCAGTGGCACCGGGCTTTTCACCCCCGCCAACAGTATTTCCAACGATGAGCTGGTGCAGTCTTTCAACACCTACGTTGCCCAGTTCAACGCCGAAAATGCCGCCGCGATCGAAGCGGGAGAGGTTCAGGCACTGACGGAATCCAACGCGGCGTTCATCGAAAAAGCCAGCGGCATCAAAAGCCGTTACGTGATGGACAAGGACGGCATTCTCGACCCCCAGCGCATGAAGCCTCGCCTGCCCGAGCGCTCCAATGACGAGTGGTCGATCCTCTGCGAGATGGGCGTTGCTGCCGCCAAACAGGCCCTGCAGCGTGCCGGCAAGACCGCGGCCGACATCGACGGTGTGATCGTCGCCTGCTCCAACCTGCAACGCGCGTACCCGGCGATTTCCATCGAAATCCAGGCGGCACTGGGCGTTCAGGGCTTCGGCTTTGACATGAACGTGGCGTGCTCATCGGCCACGTTCGGCATTCAGACGGCGTGCAACAGCGTCAAGCTGGGGCAGGCCCGCGCGCTGTTGGTCATCAGCCCGGAGATCTGTACCGCTCACCTTAACTTCCGCGACCGTGACAGCCACTTCATCTTCGGTGATGCGGCCACGGCGGTGGTGGTGGAACGTGCTGACCTGGCAACCTCACCGCACCAGTTCGATATCGTCGGCACCAAGCTGCTGACCACGTTCTCCAATAACATCCGCAACAACTTCGGTTTCCTCAATCGCACGGCGGAAGAGGGCGAAGGCAAGTCGGACAAGCTGTTCGTGCAGGAAGGCCGCAAGGTGTTCCGCGACGTCTGCCCGATGGTCGCCGAACTGGTGGCTGCACACCTGGACGAGAACCAGCTGAATATCGGCGACGTGCAACGGTTCTGGCTGCATCAGGCCAACCTGAGCATGAACCACCTGATCGTGAAAAAACTGCTGGGCCGTGACGCATCGGTCGAAGAAGCCCCGGTGATCCTCGACCGCTACGCCAACACCAGCTCCGCAGGTTCGGTGATCGCGTTTCATGAGTACCAGGACGACCTGCCAAGCGGCGCGCTGGGTGTGCTCAGCTCGTTCGGCGCCGGGTATTCCATCGGTAGCGTGATCTTGCGCAAGAAATAACGCTCGCGGAATGACCGCGGTTGATGACGTAGGAGCGTGGCTTGTCCCGCGATCTGGCGCGCAGCGGCAGCAACACCATGAATGCGGTGTGTCAGCAAGAATGGCGTGCCGAGGTTTAACGACTGCTGCGCAGCCGATCGCGGGACAAGCCACGCTCCTACAGAGTTCGGCGTATGGAATCGCAACAAAAAAGCCCGGCGCTGCTCTGTCGGAACGGATGAGGGGGATCCGACAGGGCAACGGCGGGCTTGAGTTTTTTAGCAGCTCAAACGGCAGCAGCACGCCGCTTGAGGCTTTTAGCTTTTAACGTGTCGCTTCCAGCTTGCAGCTCGCTTTCTTAGAACTTCGCCAGCACGTCCAGTTGCAGCGTGTTGGCATCCTGATCACGTGGCAGCGCAGAGGTCGCGAAGTCCGCTTTGGTCAGGAAGTACGTCGCGCCGACCGCGAAGTTCTTGTCGATGTCGTAGGAAACGCTCAGCTTGTGACCGCGCGAACCGGTGGTGCCGTTGGCGAAATCGGAGTCGGTGAAAGCACCCACCACAGCGTTGCGCTGCGTATCGCGGTAGTTGTAGTCCAGACCGAACCCGAACACCTTGGTTTTCACACCCGCCAGCCAGGCCGTGTCTTCGTCGCTGTTGGTGGCGCTGTTGACCACGTACTGACCGTACAGGCCGACCGGTACGACAAAGCCGGTCAGGTCCAGTTGACCGAAGCCTTCATACAGGCGGAAGTCGGTGGTGTTGTTGCCGTTGATGCTCAAGCCACAGAACGTGGTGCTGGTGCTGGCAGCGGCCGGATTACAGTCGTTGGAGTTTTCGTAGTTGTAGACCGAACCGCCGACCGTCATCTTCACGTTGTCAGTGATGGCGATCCGCGTGCCCAACTGAGCCGCGTTCAGGCGCAAGTCGTTCTTGAACTGCGTCCCTTCACCGCTGATGTTGTCCTTGAGGGTGTAAGTACCGGCGCTGCCGAACAGCTCGAAGCCCTTGTTGATCGGCAGGCTGTAAGTGGCAGCCAGACCTTCAGGGTTGATGTCGTTGTCCCAGATCACGTCGCCTTCGCTGACCCATGGCTGAGCCATCTTGCCGGCGATGACGTGCAGGTTCTGGATGGCAGTCGGGTGGTAGTCGATGAAGCCTTGATCCAGCCACAGGTCTTTCTTGGTGAAGTAGTCGTTCTGGTCAACGTTGGTCGAGTTGGCCTTGTTATCGCCACCGGTGGCGATGCGGATACCGGTGCTGACCTGCGGGTTGATCTCGCTGTAGGCGCCGAGACGCACACGGATACGCTGACGGTTTTTGTCCTGGCTGTTGTTCTGGTCGTCGATCTTGACCGTCTCCTGCCGAACGCGAACGTCGCCTTTGAATTGAGTCTTTGCTGCCCAGGCCACTTTCTGTTCGAAGGCAGACAATTCGGAGGACTTGGCAGTGGTAGCGGCGGCGATCTGGTCGGACGTGGCTTTCTGGGCCTGTTGCTGAGCCAGCTGGTCTTTGGTCAGCTCGGTTTGCAGTTCGGCGTATTGGGCAGGTGAAATCGAGCCGTTGGCCTTGAGCATGTCGAGCAGTTTTGCGTCGACTGCGGCACTGGCCGGAACGCTCATGGCCAGCAGCACACCACCACACAGGGCTGCCGCAGTTTTCGTGTAAGCAAGACGCATATCAATCTCCGTAATCGAGAAGGGATGACCGAATCATCCGGGGATCAACCGACCAAAGGCGGGCGGGGAAAAGTCCGAATCCTTAGAACCTATGGCTCTAAAAACAGGCGCCAGTATTGCCAGCGTTTATGACGAAAGAGCGGCGAAGTGATGTCATGTCGATGACATGTGAAAATTTCGTTGGACCTGCGGGCTAGAGCGGCGGCGTGCGTAAATTCATGTGCAGCACTTATGAATAGGTGATACTTCGCAACACGTTGGCGTGACCTGGAGTGGCGAGATGTCGTTACACCGTTTGGATAAGTTGTCGGACCTTGCACCTGAACAGTGGGACGCCCTGATACCTGGCGACTCGCCCTTTCTGCGCCATGGCTTTCTCAGTTCGCTGGAAGACAGCGGCAGCCTCGGGCCGCGTTCCGGCTGGCGCGCCGAGCACTTGCTGCACTACGAGGGTGAGCGACTCATCGCTGCTCTGCCGGCGTACCGCAAGTGGCACTCCTACGGCGAATACGTCTTCGATCACGCCTGGGCGGACGCCTGCCGTCGTGCCGGTCTGGCCTATTACCCCAAGCTGCTGGTGGCCGTGCCGTTCAGCCCGGTGAGCGGGCCGCGCTTGTTGGCGAAGACGCCCGAAGATGGCCGCGAACTGCTCGCCTGCCTGCCGGGCTATGCCCAGGGCGAGGAGCTGTCCAGCGTTCACGTCAACTTCACCGACCCGGTTGCCGACGCCTTGCTTGCCGAACAACCCGGCTGGCTGCAGCGCATCGGCTGTCAGTACCACTGGCAGAACCGCGGCTATCGGGATTTTCAGGATTTCCTCGACGCCTTGAGCTCACGCAAGCGCAAGCAGATGCGTAAAGAGCGCGAGCAAGTGGCAGGGCAGGGCTTTGATTTCGACTGGCTCGAAGGGCACGAGCTGAGCGAGGCGCATTGGGATTTCGTCTACGCCTGCTATTCCAATACCTATGAAGTGCGCGGGCAAACGCCCTACCTCACGCGGGAGTTCTTCAGCCTGGTCGCCGAGCGCATGCCCGAGGCGATTCGCGTGGTGCTGGCGCGACAGGGCTCACGCCCGGTGGCCATGGCGTTCAGCCTGATCGGCGGCGACAGCTTTTACGGCCGCTACTGGGGCTGCCTGGCCGAGTTCGACCGGCTGCACTTCGAGACCTGTTTCTATCAGGGCATGGATTACGCGATCGCCCACGGCTTCAAGCGCTTCGACGCCGGCGCCCAAGGGGAGCACAAGTTGATACGCGGCTTCGAGCCGGTCATCACCCACTCGTGGCACTACCTGGCGCACCCGGGATTGCGAGAAGCGGTAGCGGATTTTCTGACCCAGGAACGGGCGGGGATTCTGGCCTACGCCGAAGAAGCGCGCGGGGCGTTGCCGTATCGGCAAGCCGAGTAGATTCAGCGGGCGGCGAATCCACCTACCGATCTGAATCCAACACAGGTGCGAGGTTTTGACCGGGATCAACTGTAGGAGCGCGCTTGCCCGCGATTGCGGTGGGTCAGCTGAATACCCGGTGGCTGACACACTGCGTTCGCGGGCAAGCGCGCTCCTACAAGGATTTGTGTGGTTTATACATGCGGCGACCGTTCAGGAAATGCTGGCGAAGGCGATTGTTCAGCCACCTCAGTGGCGAATGACAGATCGGGTTCGCCAGCAAGCCAGCTCCTACGGTTCGCGCGGTGTCTTGATCAATCGACTCCTACAAACCCGCCGGTCTGATGCGCCCACAACCGCGCGTACAACCCTTTGTGGGCCAGCAGCTCGGCATGGGTTCCGCTTTCAGCGATCACGCCGTTTTCCAGCACGATAAGGCGATCCATCCGCGCGATGGTCGACAGCCGGTGAGCGATCGCGATCACCGTCTTGCCCTGCATCAGGGTTTCCAGGCTCTCCTGAATCGCCGCTTCCACTTCCGAGTCCAGCGCTGAGGTTGCTTCGTCCATGATCAGGATCGGCGCGTCCTTGAGCAGCACGCGGGTGATGGCGATGCGCTGACGCTGACCGCCGGACAGCTTCACGCCGCGCTCGCCAACATGTGCGTCCAGCCCGGTGCGGCCTTCGGAATCCGTTAGCAGCGGAATGAACTCGTCGGCGCGGGCCTTGCGCATGGCTTCCCACAATTCAGCGTCGGTCGCATCGGGTTTGCCATAAAGCAGGTTGTCGCGGATCGAGCGGTGCAACAGCGACGTGTCCTGGGTGATCATGCCAATGTGTGAGCGCAGGCTTTCCTGAGCGACGTGGGAAATGTCCTGATCGTCGATCAGGATTCGCCCGCCCTGTACGTCATACAGACGCAGCAGCAGATTCACCAGGGTCGATTTACCGGCGCCCGACGGCCCGATCAAACCGATTTTCTCGCCCGGTTTTATGTCGAGATTCAGGCCATGAATCACGCCCTTGCCCTTGCCGTACTGGAAATTGAGGTCCTGGAATTTCACTTCGCCACGGCTGACGGCCAGCTTCGGCGCCGCGTCCCGATCGGTAATGCCCACTGGCTGCGCGATGCTCTGCAGACCGTCCTGAACCATGCCGATGTTTTCGAAAATGCCGTTGACCACCCACATGATCCAGCCGGACATGTTGACGATCCGAATCGCCAGACCGGTCGCCAGCGCAATCGCGCCCACGGAAATCAAAGACTGGGTCCACAACCACAAGGCCAGGCCCGTGGTGGTGACAATCAGAATGCCGTTGAGCGTGGTGATCACGGTGTCCATTTCGGTGATCACGCGGCCTGCCAGCTGGGTTTTCTCGGTCTGTTCGCTGATCGCTTCGCGGGCGTACTGCTGCTCCGAATTGGTGTGGGCGAACAACTTGAGCGTCGCGATGTTGGTGTAGCCATCGACGATGCGGCCCATCAGTTTCGAACGCGCGTCTGAAGAAATGACCGACCGAGCCTTCACCCGCGGCACGAAGTACCACAGCGCCAGAATGAACGCGATGATCCAGCTCAGCAGCGGAATCATCAGGCGCCAGTCAGCCTCGGCAAACAGCACCAGCGCGCTGATCGAATAGATCAGCACGTGCCACAACGCGTCCACCGACTGCACCGCCGAGTCGCGCAGCGCGTTGCCGGTCTGGACGATGCGTTGGGCGATGCGCCCGGCGAAGTCGTTCTGGAAGAAATTCAGGCTCTGCTTGAGCACGTAACTGTGGTTCTGCCAGTTGATCATGCTGGTCATGCCGGGGCTGATGGTCTGATGCACCAGCAGGTCATGCAGGGCAACAAAGATAGGCCGCAGCACCAGCGCGACGACGACCATCCACGTCAGCTCGAACGCATGTTCGCGGAAGAAATTCGGGTTGGGCGTGCCCTGGGCAAGGTCGATGATGCGGCTCAGGTAGCTGAACAGCGAGACTTCGATCAGCGCGCCGATCAGTCCGACCACCAGCAGCGCGGCAAAGCTGGGCCACACCTGACGCAGGTAATACAGATAGAACGAGGCGACGGTGTTGGGCGGGGCGGCGGTGGGGGCTTCGCGGAATATATCGATCAGCTGTTCGAAACGGCGATAGAGCATTGGCAATGACGCCCACGCTTGAGCGGGCTCTCCTTTGGATGGGGATTGGATACAGCGGCTTGAGAGCAGCTCGGGATAGTCATCCGATCAGACCACATGGAAACGCGATTGCTCACGCTGAATCAAGGGGCCCGGTCCTTAAAATGCAAAAGCCGGGCAGGCGCCCGGCTTTTAGGCTTGCGGCAAGCTT
Source organism: Pseudomonas sp. HP_01 (assembly GCF_055284355.1). Lineage (NCBI taxonomy): Bacteria > Pseudomonadati > Pseudomonadota > Gammaproteobacteria > Pseudomonadales > Pseudomonadaceae > Pseudomonas > Pseudomonas sp. HP_01. The sequence continues at coordinate 31,814 of NZ_JBTOPV010000036.1, forward strand.
AGTTCACGCGCTTGGCCGTCTTGATCAGGATCGGGTCAAGCGGCACGTTCTGCATTCCGCCCTTGTTGCCGGCCTGCGCATTGACGATCTGGTCAACGACGTCCATGCCCTTGACGACTTTGCCGAACACCGCGTAGCCGTAGTCACGGGCGCCGTGGTCGAGCATCGCGTTGTCCTTCACGTTGATGAAGAACTGGCTGGTGGCCGAATTCACGTCCGCGGTCCGTGCCATGGCGACAGTGCCGCGCACGTTGTGCAGGCCGTTATCGGCTTCGTTCTTGATCGGGTCGTTGGTGGGCTTCTGTTGCATCTGCGCGGTGAAGCCGCCGCCCTGAGCCATAAAGCCCGGGATGACGCGGTGGAAAATGGTGTTGTTGTAGAAGTTGCTGTCGACGTACTTGAGGAAGTTCTGGGTGCTGACGGGCGCCTTGTCCTGGTTCAGCTCGATTTCCACATCGCCGAAGCTGGTGTTCAGCACAACGTGAGGCGCCGGAGCGGCCATCAAATGACCGGCGAACAACACGGCAGCGGCGGAGAGGGCGATTTTCTTCAGCATGGGCAGAGTCCTGAAATTGATGTCGACTGCGAAAAAACAGGACGTAAGGGAAGCACGTTTGCGGGAATTTGGACAGTGGGGGCGTGGCGTTCCTCGTTTTACTGGGACCGGCTTCCGCCATCCCAGTGATTGCACGCATTGTTCTTGTAGGACCGGCTTCAGCCGGGAAGAGGCCGGATGGAGCACCATCAAATTTGCGGTGTGATGCCCGACGCTTTCCCGGCTAAAGCCAGTCCTACAGGGTAATGCGGTGGATTCGC
>NZ_JBTOPV010000037.1:0-32493 GCF_055284355.1 Pseudomonas sp. HP_01
CGTCCCACGCTTTTGTTGGCGTTGTCTCGTGGGCTCGGTGTTGTGTACACGAGACCGCGAAGAGGCCGGTACATCCGACGCAGACGGGCAGTCCATGCCGACGCTTTCGCGGGCAAGCGCGCTCCTACACTTGAGGGCAGCGTTTAAACGCGAGATTTGCAGCGCGACGCCTGACGCCTTCCCGGCTAAAGCCGGTCCCACAAGGTATGCGGCGTGACGCCCGACGTCTTCCCGGCTAAAGCCGGTCCCACAGGGTATGCGGCATGAGCCAATTCCTTGGGTGTACGCAATGCCTTAGTGGGACCGGCTTCAGCCGGGAAAGCGTCCGTCCTGGCACCGCAGATTCCATCGGCGCATTGGCTTTCCAGGCCAAAGGTGTACATTTCAATTCAAAATACAATAAGCACAGGAGACAGACATGACCCATGCCACTGATCGCACCTTGCAAGTCCCTTTCGCCGGGCCCACGTTGTTGGGCACTCCGCTTCTGAACAAAGGCACGGCGTTCAGCCTCGACGAACGCGAAGCCCTTGCCTTGCAAGGCCTGCTCCCGGAACGCGTCGAAACCATCGAACAACAGGCGAGCCGCGCCTATCACCAGTACCAGGCCTGCGCGACCGATCTGGATAAACACATCCTCCTGCGCTCGATCCAGGACTCCAACGAAACACTCTTCTACCGCGTCGTCGACGACCACCTCGACGAGATGCTGCCGATCATCTACACCCCCACCGTCGGCAAGGTCTGCCAGGAATTTTCCCGCATCTACCGCAGCCATCGCGGCCTGTTCATCAGCATCGCCGACAAAGACCGCATCGACGAGATCCTCAACAACGTCACCAAAGACAACGTCAAAGTCATCGTCGTCAGCGACTGCGAGCGCATCCTCGGCTTGGGCGATCAGGGCGTTGGCGGCATGGGCATCCCCATCGGCAAGTTGTCGCTGTACACGGCGTGCGGCGGCATCAGCCCGGCCTACACGCTGCCGGTGGTGCTCGACGTCGGCACCAACAATCCGGCGCTGCTGGCAGATCCGCTGTACTTCGGCCGTGGGCAGGAGCGTGTTCGCGGCGCTGAATATGATGCGTTCGTTCAGGCATTCGTCGAGGGCGTGCAGCGTCGTTGGCCGGAAGCCATTCTGCAGTTCGAAGACTTCGCGCTGACCAACGCCATGCCACTGCTGGCGCGCTTTCGCGATCAGCTTTGCTGCTTCAACGATGACATTCAGGGCACTGCCGCCGTCACCGTCGGCACCTTACTGGCCGCCTGCAAGATGAAGGGCCAGCGCTTGTCCGATCAGACCGTCGCCTTTGTCGGCGCCGGGTCAGCGGGTTGTGGGATCGCCGAGCAGATCATCGCCGCGATGCAGCTCGAAGGCTTGTCCGAAGCCCAGGCCCGCAGTCAGGTGTATCTGCTGAACAGCAAAGGGCTGCTGACCGATCGCCAGCCGGGCCTCTATGATTTCCAACAGCGCCTGGCCCACTCCAGCGATTCCCTCAACGACTGGGCGTTCAGCGCCCACTGGCCGTCGCTGCATGAGGTGGTCAGCAACGCCAAACCCACCGTGCTGATCGGCGTGTCGGGCAAGGCCGGACTGTTCACCCAGCAGATCGTCGAGACCATGCACAGCCACTGCCCGCAGCCGATCATCATGCCGCTGTCCAACCCGACCTCGCAGATCGAAGCGCACCCCAAGGACATTCTGCAATGGACCGACGGGCAGGCGCTGGTGGCCACGGGCAGTCCGTTTCTGCCGATTGAGGTGCTGGGCAAAACCTTTCCCATCGCCCAGTGCAATAACTCCTACATCTTCCCCGGCATCGGCCTCGGCGCTATCGCCAGCAAGGCGACCCGCGTCACCGACGGCATGCTGATGGCTTCGGCCCAGGCACTGGCTGAATGCGCAGCGGCAGGACAGATGTTGCCGCCTTTGCGGGATGTTCAGTCGGTCAGCAAACGCATCGCCTTTGCCGTCGGCATGGCCGCCCAGCGCGACAGTGTGGCGCCGCCGCAATCGGAAGAAGAATTGTCAGCAGCGATCGAAAAAGACTTCTGGCAGCCCGTTTACCGGTCGTATGTTCGCCGCCCTGACTAAAAGCTTTACAGCAAAAAACAACCCGCCAGCTCGGCGGGTTTTTTTATGGCAGCGAGGTAAAGCGTCAGGCCAGCGTCAATGAAACCAGCGGCAGCCCATTGATCTGCCCCATCACCTCAGCCATGCCCTGGGCGAGGTGCATGCCGGTATAAGAACCCGTGGTAATCACGAAGTCCTTGGACAACGGCAGACCATTGAGGGTGTGATGGTTGACCAGCCACGGCAACAGCCGGCGCGGGTCGCCTGCCGGATTGGCGACTTTGGACGGCACGATGCTCTCGCCATTCACCGTGAAGGTCAGCGTCGGTTCCACGAAGGGAAAGGACGCATCGTAGGGTACGAAATCACCCACCACCAAGGCGCCGTGGTTAAGCAAGTCGGCCAATTGCGTCAGCGGCTCGATCTTCGGCCAGGCCGCAAACCGGCTGGAAACCACCTCGATGGACGCCGCCATTTCGCCGATGCCCGCCATGACTTCCTCGTCGCTGTACGCCTCATCCCGAGGGCTGAAGTCGCGATTGAAACGGAAGGCGATTTCCAGCTCCAGACCCACCGGCGGATAGACGCTTCGGTCCAGCGTGCCGGTCGACGGGAACAGGCAGTCGCGAGGCAGCGGCGAGCCCTGAATCGGCCCGTCCAAGGACTTGGAACCAATCTTCCAGCCCCCTGCTTCAACGCCACGCAGGCGCAGGATCTTCTGTTGCGTGAGGTAGGCCGCGTCGCGGTCGGTCGGGTTCAGGTCGTCATCCAGCTCGCCCAACAAATCATGCTTGTTCTGAGCATCGACGATTAATTGCGCCAGGCGCGAAGGTTGGGTGTCAGTGTCCAAAAGGGTGCTCCATTGAGTGGGCTCGATTGCAGCTTATCGGACGGCAGCGCCACCCGAAGGCGGCTCCCGTTGTCGCGTTACTTACTGACCACTGGAGCAGGTTCCGCACTCGGTGTCAGCGGCGCTGCCGGCGTCCCGTAGTCGAACTTGTTCTGCGGCTTCATGCGGAACGACAGCACGACACCAATCGCCAGCAGAATAATGCTGACCAGAAACGGCAGCTGCCAGTTGCCAAACTTGTCGATCAACAGACCGGCGGCCACCGGGCTGACGATGGCAGCCATGGCCGATCCGGTGTTCATCATGCCGCTCGCGGTACCGCAATGGTCCGGCGCGATGTCCATCGGAATCGCCCACATCGGGCCGATGGTCATCTCGGAGAAGAAAAACCCGATCGCCAGGCAGGCCAGGGAAATGTGCATGTCCTTGGTGAACATCAACGGCACCAGCGACAGCAGCGTCAGGCCCAGACACACGGCGACCATCAGGCTGCGCGCCTTCTTCAGGTCCTTGGTGCGCGCATAAATGCGGTCACTGACGATGCCGCCCAGGGTGTCGCCGACCACGCCGCCGAAGAACACCGTCGACGCGAAAATCGCTGTGCCCTTCAAGTCCAGGCCCATGTTCATGAAGTACATCGGCACCCAACTGAGCAGCAGCCACAGCGTCCAGCCATAGCAGAAATAAACGATCGTGACCGGGGCCATGCGCTTGAACAGGCGACCCCACGGCAGCACGACGGTGGATTTCACTTTCGGCGGCGGCAGGGTGTCCAGTTCCTGTTTAGAGATGCGCGGGTGGTCTTTCGGATGCTCGGTAAATAAAAACATCCACAGAATGACCCACACAAAGCTGGTGGCCGCGCAGACATAAAACGATTCGCGCCAGCCGTAGGTGGCCATGACCGCGATCATCGCCGCTGGCGCCAATGCGTTGCCGAGGCGGGCGAAGGCGTGGGTGATGCCCTGGGCGAAGCCGCGTTTTTCCTTGGGGATCCAGCGTGACATGGCGGCCGTTGCTGCGGGGAACGTCGCGCCTTCACCGAGGCCGAGAAGGATCCGCGCGACGATCAGCGAGACAAAGCCGCCCGCCAGACCGGTCAGCACCGTGGCGCTGGCCCAGATCAGCCCGCACACCACCAGCGTTCGCTTGGCGCCGAAGCGGTCGCTGACCCAGCCGCCGATGATTTGAAAGATGAGGTAGGGGTACGCGAAGGCCGAGAAGACGATGCCGATCTCGGTTTTGCTCAGATTGAATTCTTTACCGAAACCGACGGCGGCGGTGCTGACATTGACGCGATCCAGGTAGGTAATGAAATACATGGCGCACAGCATGAACAGCACCACCGTGGTGGGGCGCAGACGTAAAAACTTCATGTGCTATCTCCAGTTTCTTATTGTGTTCGCTGACAACGCGATGATTCGGGATAGTGAGATGTGTCAAAAACGCTGCGGGCGGGCCGCAGCGGGGTGTGGCATTAGTCGCGTCGCAGCGGCACCGATTGCCCTCCCAGGTAATCCATCGCGGCCAGAACGCCGCTGGATTGAAGTTTCACGCCGGCCATCTGCAGGCCCATTTCGCAGCCGGTGAGGGTGGCCATCAGCATCAGGTCGTTGCAGTCGCCCAGGTGACCGATTCGGAACATGCGGCCCTTCATCTTGCCCAGACCGGTGCCCAGGGACATGTCAAAGCGCTCGTAAATGGTCTTGCGCACCTGGTCGGCATCGATGCCTTCAGGTGTCATCACGCCGGTGAGCACGGGGCTGTAAACGCTCGGATCGGCGCACTGAATCTCCAGGCCCCAGGCGGTCACGGCGGTGCGGCAGGCCTTCGCCAGACGGTTGTGACGGATGAACACGTTGTCCAGGCCTTCGCCGAGGATCATGTCCAGCGCTTCGGACAAGCCGTACAGCAAGTTGGTGTTCGGCGTGTACGGCCAGTAACCGGTCTTGTTCATCTCGATGATGTCGTCCCATGCCCAGAAACTGCGGGGCAAACCGGCACGCTTGCTGGCCTCGATGGCTTTGGGCGACAGGGCATTGAAGCTGATGCCCGGCGGCAGCATCAGGCCTTTCTGCGAGCCGGAGACGGTGACGTCCACGCCCCACTCGTCATGACGATAGTCGGCGGAGGCCAGGCCGGAGATGGTGTCGACCAGCAGCAGGGCAGGGTGGCCCGCCGCATCGATGGCTTTGCGCACGGAAGCGATGTCCGAAGTGACGCCGGTGCTGGTCTCGTTGTGCACGACGCAGACAGCCTTGATGCGATGCCCGCTGTCAGCGCGCAGGTGGTCTTCGATCATTTGCGCATCAATCCCGCCGCGCCAGCCTTCAATGCCGGGCCGACCGATGAACTGCGGCTTGAGCCCGAGGCTCAGCGCCATCTTCTGCCACAGCGTCGCGAAATGGCCGGTCTCGAACATCAGCACCTCGTCGCCCGAACTAAGCGTGTTGCACAGCGCCGCTTCCCAGGCACCGGTGCCCGACGCCGGATAGATCACCACCGGATTCACGGTCTTGAAGATCTGCTTGATGCCTTCCAGCACCTTGAGCCCCAGCTCGCCGAACTCGGGGCCGCGGTGGTCAATGGTGGGGTAACTCATCGCACGAAGGATGCGATCCGGCACAGGGCTAGGCCCCGGGATCTGAAGGAAGTGGCGACCGGCAGGGTGGAAATCGAGCTTCAGCATCGGTGTCTCCTTGTTTTTTTATAATTTTGTATTTTGAATTCAAAATTAACCTAGCACAGGGCGATGCTGTGTCAAACGGCCCAATTACGCTAATCTTCCTGGCGAACTGGAGCATTTTCGAATAAGGACTCGGCGCTAGAGCGGGTCCAGGAAGGATTTTTGAATGCAAAATACTGAAGAAATGAGCGTACAGCCCGACGCCCGGCCAATGCCCAAGGTCGAACGCCAGCGTCTGCACGACATCGTCATCGATCACCTGCGCGGCTTTATCACCGAAGGCGTGCTCGCACCCGGCACCAAGCTCAACGAACGCGAGCTGTGCGAAACCCTCGGTATCTCCCGCACGCCCTTGCGCGAAGCGTTAAAGGTGCTGGCCGTAGAAGGGCTGATCGAAATCAACCCCAACCGTGGCGCCAGCGTTGCGCGCATGTCGGAACTGGAGATTCGCGAAACCTTCGAACTGATGAGCGGCATCGAAGCCTTCGCTGGAGAGCTGGCCTGTGAGCGCATCACCGCCCAGGAAATCGACGACATCAAAGCGCTGCACTACGCCATGGTGGTCAGCAAAAACCAGAACGACCTGCCGGGTTACTACCAGCGCAACCGCGCCATCCATGACCTGATCAACCTGGCTGCGCGCAACTCGGCGCTGCGTCAGGTCTACCTGTCGCTGAACCGGCGCATCCACGCATTACGCTTTCTCTCCAATCATCAAGCACCGAAATGGGACCGCGCCCTGCACGACCACGAAGAAATGATCGAGGCCCTGCAAGCCCGGGACGGCAAGCGCCTGAGCAGCATCCTGCGCCACCACCTGCTGGAGAAACGCGACGCCCTGATGCTGCTGGTCAGGGACGAGTCCGAGCACCCGGATTCGATCCGCCGTTAATGCGTCATTGAGGAAGCTGCCGACCATGCCCCGTGATCTCGATGCATTGCTCGCCGCCTGCGCAGACCGGTTACCGCAGCTGGAAACCCAGCGCCTGATGCTCTACGCCGGCGCCAACCTCCCCAGCGCCCGCGCCATGGCCGCCTACAATCCCGCGTTCAGCGCCTACCCGGCGATGGGCCCGACCGGCCACAAAGAACAGCCGGACACCGAACTGGTCAGTGAGCTCGAAAGCTTCACCAGCCAAGCGGCCATGACCCTGTTCGGCGCAGCATGGGCCGAAGTCCGCCTGGCCAGCTGCACCTTCGCCAACCTGGCCATCTTTCACGCCTACTGCCGACCGGGCGACAGGGTGCTGGCACCCGCTGCCGAGCACGGCGGGCACCTGAGCCAACGCCGTGGCGGCACCGCAGAATTGGCAGGTCTCGTCGTTGAAGACTTGCCGTTCGACCGCCGCAACTGCCGACTCGACGCAGAGCGCGCGGCGGAAATGATCACCCACACCCGCCCCAGGCTCGTCGTGCTGGGGCGCAGCGTCATGATCAAGGCCGACGATATCGCCCCGGTGGTCAGCGCCGCCCGCGCGGTCGGCGCCAAAACCCTGTTCGACGCCTCCCACGTGCTCGGCCTTATTGCTGGCGGCACGTACCCCAACCCGTTTGACGTCGGCGTCGACCTCATCAGCAGCTCTACCTACAAAACCCTGCCCGGCCGACCCCAAGGGCTGGTGCTCGGACGCGACCCGGAAGAAGCCCCCGCGCTGCGCAACCTGCTCGACACCCGGATGCTCGCCAACTACGACGCCGGCCGGCTGCCCTCCCTGGCGGTCACCCTCACTGAAGCCCAGGCCAATGGCCGTGACTATGCCGCCCGCATTGTCAGCAACAGCGCGGCGCTGCATCGCGCGCTGGTCGATACCGGGTTGCCTGTCATAGGGGCTAATGACGGCGAAGTGCACACCCATCAACTGCTGCTGCCGCTGTCACTGGATGCTGATCCACGCACCGTGATGCTCGCGTTGCAGGCCCAGGGGATTCTCATCGGGACGTGTGTTGATCCTTCCCGCGCAGGGCATCAGGCGTTGCGGCTGGGGACGCAGTTCATCACTCGCCAAGGGATGGAAGCGCGGGACATGACAGAGGTAGCGCGTCTGCTGGGCGATGTTTTGCGTGTTGGTGCTTGCGGTCGGCTGCGCGCTCGCCCGGTCGCAGATACGGCGGAAATGGCAGGGCGGATTCAGCAAATGCTGAGCAAAAAAAAGCCGCTGGGGAGCGGCTGAAGTTTGGAGCTTGGAGGCACCACGTCGGGAGCAACGACGCAGCGAACGACAGAAACAAAATGCTAAAAGCTGATCAGGCGTTTGACGTTCTCCGGCTTGGGTGTGGGTTTCCATCGTTCCAGCGCTGGGCGGGTTCGATGGGGTGAACCCACCTTACGAAGCATCGAACGCAGGGGCAAATGAAACCCGGGTAACTATTTGTTAGCGAAAATGTTATGTGGGGAAGGGGGCTTGGGCGGGAACTTTCAGGGTTTTGTAGTGCTTCGCGGCAAGGCGCTTTGTGTGAGTGCCGCCAGATAGTTCCTGCCAAGCACACATCCACTGTAGGAGCGCGCTTGCCCGCGAAAATTGTGTCAGCACCTGATTCGTCACTGACACACCGCCATCTCATGACGCCGCCAGAGTGTTTGCGCGGCGGGGGATTGCTGGTGCGAGATTTGTGCGGAGCACGTCAGGGGTTGGCGGACGTGCTCATTTGGTCTGGTGGCGTTACTTCACCGTCATCGGCGCGAAAATCGCCCTGATCCCACGGCATTTTGGATAAGCCACACAACCCCAGAAATTCCCTCCAGCGTTGGGCTTAAAGACTGCACTTTGCTAGACCACATCTCAAGGCCCTTGATTGGCCTCGGCTTCGTGTGCACTCACGGTTAGACGGCAAAATCGGGCGATAGACTTAGCCGTTTGGAGGATGCTTGAATTGCCTCGGTTCGATATACTCGCTCGCTTTGATTTAAGGCCGCTCAATTTTCTATGAGAAACATTCACAAAGAAAAAATTGCTCGTATTCACGGCGGTGAAGCTCCACGAGTATTGGACCTGTTCGCAGGCTGCGGTGGGATTTCATTAGGCTTTGACCGAGCAGGATTTAAAAATGTTGCAGCGGTTGAGTTTGACGCACATGCTGCTCGCTCTCACGCTACCAACTTTCATAAAAACTTGCTTCCCGATCAGTTCGAAAAACATGCTCAAGCTCATGATATTACCTTAATAGAACCAGCCACGTTTATAAGTGATATGGGGTTCAACGGTCCACCGGATCGTGCAATCGACATTATTGTAGGCGGTCCACCCTGCCAAGCATTTGCGAGAGTCGGCAGGGCGAAGCTGAGAGAGGTCGCTGAACACCCCCAGGCATTCAAACAAGATCCAAGAGGAAATTTATACCTTCGCTATCTTCACTTTGTTAAGGAGCTGAAGCCCGTAGCAATCTTGATGGAGAATGTGCCAGATGTCCTGAATTATGGAGGGCATAATATAGCCGAGGAAGTGTGCGAAACTCTTGATGACCTCGGCTATGATTGCGGTTATACGTTACTTAACGCGGTTTATTACGGGGTTCCGGAAATGCGGGAACGCATGTTTTTGATTGCCTATGCCAAAGGCCTTAAAAAAACTGTCAGCTTTCCTAAGCCTACACACTGGGTTGATTTGCCTCGTGGCTATGACAATAGCCGCAAGGTGGCTCTAAAGAATATCAATCTCGATCTACTTAGCGAAGATCATTACTTTATTCATCCCCCCGTTGCGGATGCCAAAACATGTGCTCCGGCAGTCACCGCTAACCTAGCATTAAGCGACTTACCAAGAATTGATAAACATCTGCTTGGTGAGGTCAAAAAAGGCGCGCGTAGTCCTAGGGAAGAAGCTACTTATCCCGATGGCCCCAACGTTTCCGACTACGCGTCTCTAATGCGAAACTGGCCGGGTTTTGAGAGTCATGGTGTAGTTTACGGGCATGTGACTCGCGCGTTGCCACGCGACTACCCAATTTTTGCGCGCATGAATCCTGGTGACCAGTATCCCGAAGCGTTCAACCATGCAGTCGACCTATTTAACGAAAAGGTTGTTCAACGACGTATTTTGGGCGAATCGTTAGAAGAGGGCAGCGAAGCGTTCAAAGCTTTGTATACGAAGATGGTCCCGCCCTATGACCCAACTAAGTTTCCAAATAAATGGCGAAAAATGGAGGCGAACAAACCTGCGCGAACGTTAATGGCGCATTTGGGGAAAGATGGCTACTCTCATATACATTATGACAGCGCTCAAGCTCGAACCATTTCGGTCAGGGAAGCAGCCCGGCTTCAATCCTTCCCAGATGGTTTTGAATTTTCGGGGAGCATGAATCCTGCATTTAAGCAGATCGGCAATGCCGTGCCTCCGCTGCTGGCATATGCGTTGGCTAAAGAAATTATGCAAAACCTGAAGGAATAATCATGAGCAAAATCGCTGTTAAACGGTTGACTAAATCCGACTTGACTCTTTTTGCTTGGCATTACAGGGAGATGAATTCTGGTAATCAAAAGTCTATTAATCTTAATGCAAACGTCTTTATCGATGTTCTATACCCGGATCTACCTAATATTTCCGCCCAAAGAGGTAAAACATCATTCCTCGTCGACCTCGGCATATATGGTCCTGGGGCAGCTACGAAGCATTCTCTAGCGCGTAAAATTGTCAAAGGAGCTGCTTACAAAAATTGGCGCTTAAACGGTGAGTTCATCTCGAACCCATTTGACATGCCTGAGCGTTATAACTGTCTGCGTGAGGGAGATTATGCCATTCTCATTTTTTCAGGCGAGCCAGTCCCTGATGAGCTCAAGCTAGTGCTCGTATCCGGCCACATCGCTGAGGACCAGACGTTCCACGCCCATATATCCAAGGCAATGAATGGGGAGTCGATGCGTGGTTTTAGTGCGGCGCAGATAGAGGATTTGGTTAGCGTTTCTGGCGTTGATAGCGCGCACGCCGCTCGACTTATGGATATCGATGGCGCATTTGAAGATGCATGTCAGGGAGGTATGTCCGGAGTTAATGCTTTACAAAGATGGAGTTCGAAACGGAAGATATCCAAAGATGATTTGAGAAAAGCTCGTGATAAAGCAGATGCATTAGGCTCCATGGGTGAGGAATTTGTTGATTATTTTCTTGGGCATCAACAAGCATCTGGAAAAATCGGTAGTTACCGGTGGGCCTCCAGCGAAAATGCTATCGAAGCATACGACTTTGTGGTGGAGGACGAAATCTATATCGATGTGAAAGCTACCTCAGGCAGCTTTGAACAAAAAATACATGTCTCCATCAATGAGTTGCTGCATATGCGGGATTTGGGTCGATATAAGATCTACAGGGTTTATGAGATGGATGGGAAGATTGCTAAGCTCAGAGTATCAGAAGAGCTTAAAGACTTTTCCACTACGGTCTTAGGGCAAATTGATCCTGTAGTTGAGGGTGTGCGTGTTGACAATGTGTCTGTTGCTCCGCAGGTTCTTGAGTTCGGAGAAGAAATCACCATCCAGATGTTAACGTCGCAATAGGTACCGGCCCCCAGTCTTACGATTTTACCTAACGGGCGGTCGCAAAATAGCCCACCGCGATATCCCCTGCCTTCTACGTAGGCCGGGTTGAGCGGTTCCCAGGAGTAATACTGACTAGGTCATAGCGAATTTCTATTGGTCTCCACATCATTTCTCGCGTTCTGGCGTAGGGTTTAGAGTAGCTTGAGCAATAGGAGTCGCTGATGCTACGGGGGCCGGCACTCCTGCGTCCGTCCTCCATCTGTCCCCCCTCTCCTGATCCAACGATGCAATCGATGTTACATATATTTACATTTCCATAGACATTGTGCTGGCTAAATAGTAGCGTGGACTTACCTGTTAGATGGCCCTTTTTACGCAAGGAGACGCGTGTGGTCATGCGAGAAATCACGTCAGTACAATCGCTATTGGAAGCATTGGATGAAGACAATGACGGCTATACCGGAGCAGTTTGGTACAGAGGCCAAGCTAATATCGACTGGGCCCTACTGCCAGGATATGTGCGTTTAGTCAATCCTCCTTCTGAAGCAACCCTGTTAAAGCGCTTTAAACAAAGCGCAGCTATGCTCATCGAGCGCCATCCGGGCGAATCATTCGATTGGCTATTCCTTATGCAGCACTATGGCGTTCCCACACGTTTGCTCGACTGGAGCGAGAGTCCGCTTGTTGGACTTTACTTTGCGGTCGAGGGATATGCCGCTGGCCAGGAAGCGGACGCTGCCTTATGGCTTCTTAGGCCTTCAGAACTAAATAAGCATGCGCACATCAATAATAAGGATGAGGAGGGCTATATTCCTTCTTTCGATGATTCTGAGCTTGAAGCATATTCCGTGCACAGCCTTGCTCAGAATAAACGCGTCCAACTGCTTCCCGTAGCTACCATTGCGACCCGCAACAATGCGCGCATACAAGCTCAGCTAGGCGTTTTCACTATTCATCACCATGAGAACATACCTATTGAAGAAATAGGTAATTCATCTCATGTCATTAAATATAAGATTCCTAATCATGCAAAACCTACGATTCTGAAACAGCTCAGAATTTTGGGGTTTGGACGATTTCAGATGTTTCCTGAGCTGGCAAGTGTAGGGCAAATCATCAAGGAGGGCGTTTAATGAGCTTCATCGAGACGTTCGCACTGAAAAACAGCACAATAATGTTTTTGTATTCTGAAAAGGATGGTATTCAACTCGATCCTCACTATCAACGCATGGGTGGAGTATGGACGTTAGAAAAGAAGCAACTTCTAATAGACTCTATTCTTAATGACTATGATGTGCCGAAGCTATACTTTCATGAGTTTTCAAGAGAGCAAAAGACTGACACAGGATTTGGTTATGCGGTAGTTGACGGGCGCCAGCGGTTACAGACCATCTGGGACTTTATAGACGGTGAGTTCGCAATTTCCGAAGATTTCGAATATCAGCGAGATCCCACTATTCATCTTGCAAATCTTACTTACGAGGATATGGCGAAGGAGTTTCCAAAGATACGTATTGCTTTCGATTCTTTTGTCCTGCCTGTAGTCGGAATCAGCACTGATGATGAAGATCTGATAGAAGATATGTTTTCTAGGCTTAACGAAGCTGTTCCGTTAAACGCCGCCGAGAAGCGGAATGCTATAGGTGGGGATTTAGTTTCTGCAATAAGGGAACTCGCGGCCTCCGAGTTGTTTCTCAGGAAGGTTCGCTTCAATAATAGTCGCTATAAGCACCGAGAGGTTGCGGTGCGCATATTGCTGGTTGAGGAAAATCTGCGTGGCGGTGGCCGTCTTATAGATACCAAAAAAGTATATTTGGACGCGCTTGCAAAACAATATCACACCGGCGCTGCCGGTCATGTAGCCGATCTCAAAGCTGCAGCATTGCTCGTGATCGAGTCGATGTCAGGCGTATTTATGGACAAGGACGAGTTGCTGCAGGCTCAGGGTAATATGATTGTGTATTATCTAGTTTTCCGAGCAGCGTTGGAGGCTCGTGAAGTAGATAAGATTACCCGCCGCAAGTTGCTAGACTTTAGGGAAAGACTCAAGGAAAATAAGATTAAAGCGGCTGTGGACTATGCAGGTTCGTCGTATGAGCTTCTAGAGTATGATCGGCTATCCCAACAAGGCACTAATGATTCGTCAAACATCAAGGAGCGTTTCGGTATTCTGGCTCGAGAATTAGGGCTAACACGCAACGAACTATAAGCTGCTTGAAATATCAAAGGCACGCTAGAGCTTACTCTAGCGTGCCTTGCCGTGATTGGAGCTAAATCAATCCCAGCTCAACGCCCCACCCGTCTGATACTCAATAACCCGCGTCTCAAAGAAGTTCTTCTCTTTCTTCAAGTCCATGATCTCGCTCATCCATGGGAACGGGTTGGTCGTCCCTGGATACTCTTCCTTCAGACCAATCTGCGACAGACGACGGTTCGCGATGAACTTGAGGTAGTCCTCCATCATCGCTGCGTTCATGCCCAGTACGCCGCGGGGCATGGTGTCGCGGGCGTATTCGATTTCCAGTTGGGTCCCTTGCAGGATCATCTGGGTCGCTTCTTCCTTCATTTCGGCATCCCACAGGTGTGGGTTTTCGATTTTGATCTGGTTGATCACGTCGATGCCGAAGTTCAGGTGCATGGACTCGTCACGCAGGATGTACTGGAACTGTTCTGCGACGCCGGTCATCTTGTTGCGGCGACCCATGGAGAGGATCTGGGTGAAGCCGCAGTAGAAGAAGATGCCTTCCAGGACGCAGTAGTAGGCGATCAGGTTGCGCAGCAGTTCTTTGTCAGTTTCGACGGTGCCGGTCTCGAACTTCGGATCGGAGATCGAACGGGTGTATTTGAGGCCCCAGGCTGCTTTTTTGGCGACCGACGGGATCTCGTGGTACATGTTGAAGATCTCGCCTTCGTCCATGCCCAGCGATTCGATGCAGTACTGGTAGGCGTGGGTGTGGATCGCTTCCTCGAACGCCTGGCGCAGGATGTACTGGCGGCATTCAGGGTTGGTGATGAGGCGGTACACGGCCAGCACGAGGTTGTTGGCAACCAGGGAGTCGGCGGTGGAGAAGAAGCCCAGGTTACGCAGGACGATGCGGCGCTCGTCGTCGGTCAGGCCTTCCGGGTCTTTCCAGAGGGCGATGTCCGTGGTCATGTTGACCTCTTGCGGCATCCAGTGGTTGGCGCAGCCGTCCAGATACTTCTGCCAGGCCCAGTCGTACTTGAAAGGCACGAGCTGGTTGAGGTCGGCGCGGCAGTTGATCATGCGTTTTTCGTCGACCGCGACGCGGGCGGCGGAGCCTTCGAGTTCGGCAAGACCTTCAGCGACGTCCAGCTTGTCCAGCGCGGCTTTGGCGCGGGCAATGGCGTCGGAGTCGTTTGCGCTGACGGCGCGGGCTTCAAGCGCAGCAGCACCACCGGCGCTGTCGAGTTTGTCCATCGCAGCTTCCGAAGCGTGGCCGGCGTTGGCGCCTTTGGCGGGTTCAGCGGCGTCTTCTTTGTCGAATTCGTCCCAGCTCAGCATGGTGAGGAGGCTCCTGCTAGAGGACCGGTTTTAAGCGGCCTGTGGATTTCAAAGTATGCGTTGCCAGCGTTGCTGATAGCGGGGCTGGCAACGGGAATAGGTTGGGTGGTTCTTGGTGCTACTGTGATTGATCGACTAAGGCGCTAAACGCTGCTTCAAATCGATCAACGAACATGCTGCGAGGGTTGCCTGCGGTGCACCTGCGAAACAAGTCAGCAGAGGCCGATTTCAGAGTGACGGTTTTGCAAGTGCAAGCGGTCATTTTGAGTACCCTGGATGAGCGCGGGATTATACAGATTTTGCCCGGCGCAGGTTCGTCCGTGACGGAATTTGAGGGGCGATTTGCCGTCATTTTCCTTTGCGTTAATTCCCGATTCGTGCGTTCGAGAAAAGCGCCACTGGATCAAGTTGGATCACTTATCTAGTGTGTCTGCGTGTTGCGAGACACATCATATAGTGTGTCAGATGGCGCGGCAATCCGTCGAACGGCGTCAATGTGTCGCTATGAATGCGGCGACAGGAGCGGCCGTTTTGCTTTCAGACGGTAATCGCGGCGTATTCAAAGGGCCGCAGCTTGAGGCGCCCTAGCTGCGGCTTTGAACGACCTTCAATGTCGAGAGACTTAATCGCGACGAATGGCGTTCCGGAGATCACCATTCACCTGAATCAATCTTCCTTGCAATCAATTGCAATCGCCCCCCCAACACACCGCTCAAACACCCGCACCATCCCCTCGTAATCACACCCCACCGCATCCACATTCGCCCGTATCCATTCCTCCGCTTCCACCGGCCACCAACTGATCTCGAACCCCGCATTCACGATGATGTGCTCGAACAGAATCCGCTGAGCCCGCCCGTTCCCTTCACGAAACGGATGAATCACGTTCAAATCCCCAAACAGCTCGGCACTCGCCGCAATCAAGTGCCCACGATCCAGCTCCTGAAACCAGTTCGCGTCGGCCAATACCTTGAACAGCTTGTTGGCCTCGGGCTCGATGCGGTGGGTCACGCAGAAGTGGGTCTGGTCTTTGGAGATGTCGACGGTGCGCAGTTCGCCCGCCCAATCGTAGAGATCAGCGAACAACTGGCGGTGGATGGCTTGCAGGTAGGGCAGGTCGTAGGGAGGAGGGGAGAAGTCGATGGCTTCGGCGGCGACTTCAGAAAGGTCGCGCTCGGCTTGGGCCAGGGTTTTTGCATCGGTGAGGTCGAGGCGGTTGCGCAGCACAGTGCTGCCGGGCGGACAGTAAGGGTCTTGTCCGACGCCGTATTTGTCGACCATCAGGCCTGTTTTTTGCGGTAGCTGGTGAGCAGCTCTTCCCGGGAGGGCAGGCGGCGTTCGGAGTCGGCGGGCGAGCTCTCGAAACCTTCCAGACGCAGGCTGGCGGCGTAGTTGGAGCGACGCGTTTTGGCGCAGTAGGCTTTTTTGGACTCTAGCGAGGCAGCTGGCATGGGGCGATCTCCTGGCTTGGCAAGAGGGGAGTGTAGCGGAAAGTGGGGAGGGGCAGCGAGGGCCGAGAGCGTTTAGGCTCCCGGGTCGCGGTGTTGCTTGAGCCGCTTCGCGAGCAAGCTCACTCCTACAGGGATCTGTGGTGTGAGCGAGGACTTCGCGGGCAAGCGCGCTCCTACAGGTGGAGGCGCTTGCCAGCGGGTTTTACTGGCAGGCTTCGCAGTCCGGCTCGTCGATCGCGCAGGCTTTTGGCACTGGCGCTGGACCGGCCGGTGCCGCTTCGGCTGGACGCGGGGCGGTGATCGCCGAGTCGTCCGGGCCGTGGCCACCGCTGGAAACGGCGTTCAGCTTGCCGGTGTTGATGGTCGACTTCTCGGTGCTGGTCGCGGCCAGGGCACGGAGGTAGTAAGTGGTTTTCAGACCACGGTACCAGGCCATGCGGTAGGTCACGTCCAGCTTCTTGCCCGATGCGCCGGCGATGTAAAGGTTCAGCGACTGCGCCTGGTCGATCCACTTCTGACGACGGCTGGCCGCGTCAACGATCCACTTGGTGTCCACTTCGAAGGCGGTCGCGTAGAGGTCTTTCAACTCCTGCGGGATGCGCTCGATCTGCTGCACCGAACCGTCGTAGTACTTCAGGTCGTTGATCATGACCGAGTCCCACAGGTCGCGGGCTTTCAGGTCGCGAACCAGGTACGGGTTGATCACGGTGAATTCGCCCGAGAGGTTCGATTTCACGTACAGGTTCTGATAAGTCGGCTCGATCGACTGCGACACGCCGGTGATGTTGGCGATGGTCGCGGTCGGTGCGATGGCCATGATGTTCGAGTTACGAATGCCTTTCTGAACGCGAGCGCGAACTGGCGCCCAGTCCAGGCTTTCTTCCAGGTCGACGTCGATGTACTTCTGGCCACGCTGTTCGATCAGGATCTGTTGCGAATCCAGCGGCAGGATGCCTTTGGACCACAGCGAACCCTGGAACGTCTCGTAGGCACCGCGCTCGTCCGCCAGATCGCAGGAAGCCTGGATCGCGTAGTAGCTGACGGCTTCCATCGAGCGGTCGGCAAATTCCACGGCAGCATCGGAACCGTAAGGAATGTGCTGCAGGTACAGCGCGTCCTGGAAGCCCATGATGCCCAGACCGACCGGACGGTGACGGAAGTTGGAGTTCTTCGCTTGCGGCACCGAGTAGTAGTTGATGTCGATCACGTTATCGAGCATGCGCACGGCAACGTCGATGGTGCGCTTGAGCTTGTCGGTGTCCAGCTTGCCGTCGACGATGTGGTTCGGCAGGTTGATCGAGCCCAGGTTGCAGACCGCGATCTCGTCCTTGTTGGTGTTCAGGGTGATCTCGGTGCACAGGTTCGAGCTGTGGACCACGCCCACGTGCTGCTGTGGCGAACGCAGGTTGCACGGGTCTTTGAACGTCAGCCATGGGTGGCCGGTTTCGAACAGCATGGACAGCATTTTGCGCCACAGGTCTTTGGCCTGAATGGTCTTGAACAGTTTGACCTTGCCTGGGTACTCGGTCAGCGCTTCGTAGTACTCGTAGCGCTCTTCGAAGGCTTTACCGGTCAGGTCGTGCAGATCCGGCACTTCGGACGGCGAGAACAGGGTCCACTTGCCGTCGTCGAAGACACGCTTCATGAACAGGTCAGGAATCCAGTTGGCGGTGTTCATGTCGTGGGTACGACGGCGATCATCACCGGTGTTCTTGCGCAGCTCGATGAACTCTTCGATGTCCATGTGCCAGGTTTCCAGGTACGCACAGACAGCGCCTTTGCGCTTGCCGCCCTGGTTCACTGCAACAGCGGTGTCGTTGACCACTTTCAGGAACGGAACGACGCCCTGGGATTTGCCGTTGGTGCCCTTGATGTAAGAGCCCAGCGCACGAACCGGAGTCCAGTCGTTGCCCAGACCGCCTGCGAATTTGGACAGCATGGCGTTGTCGTGGATGGCGTGGTAAATGCCCGACAGGTCATCCGGAACGGTGGTCAGGTAGCAGCTCGACAGCTGTGGTCGCAGGGTACCGGCGTTGAACAGTGTCGGGGTGGAGGCCATGTAGTCGAAGGACGACAACAGGTTGTAGAACTCGATGGCGCGGTCTTCGCGGGCTTTCTCTTCGATCGCCAGGCCCATGGCCACACGCATGAAGAAGATCTGCGGCAGTTCGAAACGGATACCGTCCTTGTGGATGAAGTAACGGTCGTACAGGGTTTGCAGGCCCAGGTAGGTGAACTGCTGATCACGCTCGTGGTTGATCGCCTTGCCCAGTTTTTCCAGGTCGAATTCGGCCAGCACAGGGTTCAGCAGTTCGAACTGGATGCCTTTCTCGATGTAAGCCGGCAGTGCCTTGGCATACATGTCGACCATTTCGTGGTGGGTGGCGCTTTCGGCGACACCGAGGAAACCCAGGCCTTCGGCACGCAGGGTGTCCATCAGCAGGCGGGCGGTGACGAACGAGTAGTTCGGCTCACGCTCAACCAGGGTGCGGGCGGTCATGACCAGTGCGGTGTTGACGTCGGTCAGCGCAACGCCGTCGTACAGGTTCTTCAGGGTTTCGCTCTGGATCAGGTCGGCATCGACCTCGGCCAGGCCTTCGCACGCTTCGGTGACGATGGTGTTCAGGCGGCCCATGTCCAGCGGCGCGAGGCTGCCGTCTTTGGCGGTGATGCGAATCGACGGGTGCGCCTGCACCGGGGTTTCGCCAGCGGTGCGACCGGCACGCTCCTTGGAGCGCTCGTTGCGGTAGATCACGTAGTCGCGGGCGACTTTCTGCTCGCCGGCGCGCATCAGCGCCAGTTCGACCTGATCCTGGATTTCTTCGATGTGGATGGTGCCACCCGACGGCATGCGGCGCTTGAAGGTCGCGGAGACCTGTTCGGTCAGGCGCGCAACGGTGTCGTGGATACGCGACGAAGCGGCAGCGCTGCCGCCTTCAACTGCGAGAAAGGCCTTGGTGATGGCGACGGTGATCTTGTCATCGGTGTACGCAACGACGGTGCCGTTACGCTTGATCACACGCAGCTGACCCGGAGCGGTGGCGGACAGGTCCTGCTGGGTCGCACCTGTCTGCGGCGCGGTGGCCTGCGGATTCTCGCGAGTTGTGTCTGTTTGCATGGGTGTCTCCACGTTCTTTAAGTTTGTTTGGGCGCAAAATGCGCGCCCACCGTTTCGTCTTGCGGCAGTGGACTGACAAACGTCAGGCCATGACTTCAGGACGAATGGGAAGGTGGATTTACCCTCCCTGGCGTTGAAGTCGAAAAGGGTGCCGGACCTGAGTCCGTCACCCTGAAAACTGTTGCAGAATGCGCGTGTGATGTTGCAACACGTGTGCCGCTGCGCGCAGATCCCAAGGCTGGGTGGTCTGCCATTCGCGCGGGCGGGATAAAGCGGTAGATTCGGGGGTTATTCAGCCCTTCGTACACACGTCATGCGCGAGAAAAAAACCTTGAAATCGCGACATAAGTTGTGTTTGGGATTTAGACAAAAACCCTACATGTAGGGTCTGTGCCGTCGAAGGGCTACAAGATATGCGTTTCGGACACTTACTGCAACGCATGACCTGTGGATAAAGCTGTGTGTAATTTGTGTGTGAAACGGCGAAATCCCGTGTAGGCCGCATGGCGTCTGGGATGGGCCGCTGGTCACTGTTTTTTCATCGCGGAAAACGCCGGTGAAAAACAATTGCCCGGTTTTTTGAGGGCGCGAACGCTATCACAAAAAACGTATTTGGCAAGGGCGATTCTGGAGTGGATCTGCGTTGGCTGAGGTTTCCGGGGCAGGCATGGATCTGTGGGGGGCGGCTTGCTGGGGAATGCGGTGGGTCAGGTGGAATGGTCGGCACAGGCAGATCGCATTCGCGGGCAAGCGCGCTCCTACAGTTGATCTGGGTTGGCGGAGATTGCAGATCCGTGGGAGCCGGCTTGCTCGGGAATGCGGTGGGTCAGGTGGAATGGGCGGCACAGACAGATCGCATTCGCGGGCAAGCGCGCTCCTACAGTTGATCTGGGTTGGCGGAGATTTCGGCGTCAGGCGCAGGATCTGTGGGGGTCGGCTTGGTGGCGAAGGCGGTGGGTCAGGTGGAATGGGCGGCACAGGCAGATCGCATTCGCGGGCAAGCGCGCTCCTACAGTGGATCAGCGTTGGCTGAGGTTTCGGCGTCAGGTGCAGGATCTGTAGGGGCGGCTTGCTGGGGAATGCGCTGGGTCAGGTGGAATGGGTGGCACAGGCAGGTCGCATTCGCGGGCAAGCGCGCTCCTACAGTTGATCTGGGTTGGCGGCGATTGCAGATCTGTGGGAGCCGGCTTGCTGGCGAATGCGTTGTGTCTGCCACCCGATTTGCCCATGATCGGGCGCATCGCGGGGAATCGCTGCCCGCACCTTCCAAAATCGCGAATGTAAAGCCGGCTATTAATAAGAAAAAACAAGGAGCCTCACCGTGCAGCCACAACCCTGGCAGGTGCTGATCGTCGAGGATGACCAGCGGCTGGCCGAACTCACCCGGGACTACCTCGAAAACAACGGCCTGCGCGTGAGCCTCGAAGGGGACGGCGCGCGGGCGGCCCGGCGCATCATCGACGAGCAGCCGGATCTGGTGATCCTCGACCTCATGCTGCCCGGCGAAGACGGCCTGAGCATCTGCCGCAAGGTGCGCAGCCACTACGACGGGCCGATCCTGATGCTCACCGCGCGCACCGACGACAGCGATCAGATTCAGGGGCTGGACATGGGCGCCGACGATTATGTTGGCAAACCGGTGCACCCCCGTGTGCTGCTCGCGCGCATCCATGCGCTGTTACGGCGCAGCGAAACCCTCGAAAGCCCTGTCCAGGCACAGCACCGTCTGGAATTCGGCGCGCTGGTGGTGGACAACACCCTGCGCGAAGCCTGGCTCAACGACCAGAGCGTCGAACTGACCAGCGCCGAATTCGACCTGTTGTGGCTGTTGGTCGCCAACGCCGGGCGCATTCTCTCTCGCGAAGAGATCTTCACGGCCCTGCGCGGCGTCGGCTATGACGGCCAGGACCGCTCCATTGATGTGCGCATCTCGAAAATCCGCCCGCGTATCGGTGACGACCCCGATCACCCGCGCCTGATCAAGACCGTGCGCAACAAGGGTTACCTGTTCGTGCCCCACGCCGCCGCGCAACTGCCTTCCCTCAAGCGCGACGGCTGACCGATGAATTCCATCTTCCTGCGCATCTATGGCGGCATGCTCGGCGTTCTGGTGCTGGTGGCATTGCTCGGCGTGCTGACCCTGCATCTGGTCAACGCCGTGCGCGCCGATCACTACCGCGAGCAATTGGCCCACGGCACCTTCACGCTGATGGCCGACAATCTGCGCGGCATGAATGACATTGAGCGCACCCGAGCTCTCGCCGTGTGGGAACGCCTGCTGGGCATTCCGCTGGCACTGGAGACCGCCGAGCACGCGCATCTCGAAGGCAGCGCCCGTAGCCGGTTGAGTCGCGGGCAGGTGGTGGTCGAGCAGACCGGGCCCCATGCCGCGCAGGTCTTTCGGGAGGTCGAGCCAGCGCTGTCGGGCAATCCGTCCAGCGGTTTGCTCCTGACCGGCGAGGTGCGGCAGATCAGTGAGCAACTGGCCCGCGCGACGATCTTTCTGTTGCTCGACGAACTGGTGCGTCTGCCCGTCGATGAGCAGCCGGCGCGGCTGGAAACGTTGCGCCAGAGCAAGGGGTTCGGCTTCGACATGCGGCTGATCCGGCTGGAGAAGCTGGATGTCGACGATGACCAGCGTCGACGCATCGACGAGGGCGACACGGTGATGGCACTGGGCAAGGGCGGCGACTCGATCCGCGTGCTGTCCGGCGTCGGTGAAACCCCGTGGGTGCTGGAGATCGGTCCGCTGTTCCAGATGAACCCCTATCCGCCGGAGTTGCTGATCCTGATCACGTTTCTTGGCCTGTGCCTGATCGGGCTGGTGGTGTACTTGCTGGTGCGTCGGCTCGAGCACCGGCTGCGCGGGCTGGAAGCGGCGGCCACGCAGATCGCCCAGGGCAGCCTGGAAACTCGCGTTCCTGTAGCAAGTGCGGGGGCGGGCGCGGACTCGGTCGGGCGGCTGGCGTCCGCATTCAACGGCATGGCCGAGCACCTGCAGCGCTCGCTGATGATCCAGCGCGAACTGGTCCGCGCCGTGTCCCACGAGCTGCGCACGCCAGTGGCGCGGCTGCGTTTCGGGCTGGAAATGATCAACGACGCCACGACCCCGGAAGCGCGGCATAAATACATGGTGGGCATGGACAGCGATATTCAGGACCTCGACAAGCTGGTCGACGAGATGCTCACCTACGCGCGCCTGGAGCAGGGCGCGCCGACCCTGAATTTCCAGCGCATCGACCTGGACGCCCTGATCGAGCAGGTGATTGCCGAACTGGCGCCGCTGCGGCCGAATATCAGTGTCAGGCTCGGCGAGTGCGTCGATGCGCTCAACCGTGTCGGATCAGGGGAAGAGCATTGGGTCGAGGCCGAACCGCGTTACTTGCATCGCGCGTTGCAGAATCTGGTGAGCAACGCCATGCGCCACGCCGAGTCTGAGGTGCGCATCGGCTATCAGCTGAGTGAAGAGCGCTGTCGCATCGACGTCGAAGATAACGGCCCCGGCGTACCGGAAAGTGCCTGGGAGCGGATCTTCACGCCGTTCATGCGCCTGGACGACAGCCGCACTCGGGCGTCGGGCGGGCATGGGTTGGGGTTGTCGATCGTGCGTCGCATAATCCACTGGCATGGCGGCCGTGCGCTGATCGGGCGCAGCCAGACCCTCGGCGGCGCGTGTTTCAGCCTGGCCTGGCCGCGTCAGCAGGGGGACGCTTGATGTTCGACGGTGCCTTGGCCGGGTTTGCCCGCACGGTGGTGGTCGATGAAAAGCGGCCTGTGTGTCGTTTGACCGAGCTGTTGCGGGATGAGGTTCTGGATCGGTTGCTGCTGAAGGTGTATGGGCCGGACTTGGTGAGAGATCAGTTGCCGGTGCTGGTCTCGCAATGGATGAAGTACTACGCCATGCAGCTGATTCCACCCGTGGTGGTGGCGAGTCTGGTCCATGGGCTGGGGTGGCCGCTGGGGCTTGACCGGCTGAGTTTCGCCCTGCACGAACGGGGATTTCTGGATGGGGTGCGGTTTGACGGGGCTGTTACGCAGGTGGCGGTTTCGGATGACCCGTTCGAGCGGTTTGCGCCGCTGCTGGAGAATTTGCAGCAGGTGATCGACCGCTTGAGTGATTACGGCGATGTGCCGGCGGCCGTGCTGTGGGGCAACGCCGGGGATTATCTGGAGACCTGCTTGCGGCAGCTGTCCGCGGCGAGCGACGTTTCCGTTGTTGCGGGGTATGGTTTGTTGCGGGAAAGGATGACGCCGGATGGGCTGCGCAATCCGCTGTTCCAGTCCGTTAGCTATATAGAGAAGGATGGGCAGACGGTTCGGCAGCGGCGCACATGCTGCCTAAGTCATCGGGTTGAATGGGTGGGGCGATGTGAGCATTGTCCGTTGGGCGCGGCCGTCAGCCCCGAATCGCCACCAGACTCAACAGCTGCCCGTCCTGCACGCTGAACTGCGCGTCCAGCTCCTTGCCGTTGTGCCATTCCTCCGAAAGATCGATTTTCAGCCGCAGCCGCGCGGTGCCGTCGTCTGACCATTCCAGCAGTTCGGCGTCCTCGAAATAAAAGCGCTTGAGCACGATGGGGTAGAGCGCCTTGAACAGGCTTTCTTTGAGGGAAAAGGTCAGGGTGACGACCTTGGCTGTTTCGTGCTCGGGCCCGGCGTTCAGTCGCTGCATTTCCGCCGGAGTCAGAATCTCACCGGCCAGGCGCACGGCGCGCTCGTTGCTCATCAACTGTTCGACGTCCAGGCCCAATCCGCGCCAGTCCGTTTTGCGCGCAACGATGGCGGCGGCCCAGCCGGTGCTGTGGGTGATCGAGCCGGTCAGGTCCTGCGGCCAGATAGGCGCGCGGTCTTCGCCGATGAGGGGGGCGTGGACGCGGCCGTCCAACCGGCGCATCGCCTCACGGGCGCACAAACGACCGGCAAGAAACTCCGTCTGCCGCTTGGCGACCGACCGCTGAATGGAGGCGGGCGGCTCGATGAGACAGCGCTGAAAATCACCGTCGACGAGCTTTTGCGGATCAAACCGACTGCTCACCAACACCACATCCGCCAGCCCGTGGGGCAACGGCCAGTGAGCGGTCAGGGCAGGGCAACAGTCGGGGAGTGTCAGGGATCGAGTCATGCCCGGCATTCTGCCGGAACCGCCGCGTCGTGCGCAAAACCGGTTTGCCGCCGAACGCAAAAGCGTAGGACCCGCAACACCGGTTTGTGGCGAACGCAAATCCACGGCCAGCGCACAACCTGTAGGAGCGCGCTTGCCCGCGAATGCGGTGTGTCAGGCGACATTGATGGCACAGGCAGACCGCCTTCGCGAGCAAGCTCACTCCTACAGTGGATCGGCGTTGGCCGGGAGTTCGGCGTCATGCAGAGAACCTGTGGGAGCCGGCTTGCTGGCGAATGCGGCGGGTCAGGCGACATTGACGGCACAGGCAGACCGCCTTCGCGGGCAAGCGCGCTCCTACAGTAGAGCTGCGTCGGAGCAGGAAATCGCGGTTGCGGGCAAAACGATGGGCGGCGAACGCAAAAGCCAACGGCTGAGCAAAACCTGTGGGAGCCGGCTTGCTGGCGAATGCGGCGGGTCAGGCGATATTGATGGCACAGGCAGACCGCCTTCGCGGGCCAGCGCGCTCCTACAGTAGAGCTGCGTCGGATCAGGAAATCTCGGTTGCGGGCAAATCGATTGGCGGCGAACGCAAAAGCCAACGGCTGAGCAGAACCTGTGGGAGCCTGCTTGCTGGCGAATGCGGCGGGTCAGGCGATATTGATGGCACAGGCAGACCGCTTTCGCGAGCAAGCTCACTCCTACATTGATCTTCGTCCGGCTCGGAATCTGCGCACGGTCGGGCACGGCTTTTGGTCTGCGCTGAATGCTTTGGACGCCGCGGAACCTGTAGGAGTGAGCTTGCTCGCGATCTGGCGCGCAGCGCCAGTAAATCGGTGCATGAGGTGTGTCAGGCATTACCAGGGCGTCAAGTTTCACGACTGCTGCGCAGCCGATCGCGGGACAAGCCACGCTCCTACAGTGGATCGGCGTCGGAGCAGGAAATCTCGGTTGCGGGCAAATCGATGGGCGGCGAACGCAAAATCCAACGGCTGAGCAGAATCTGTGGGAGTCAGCTTGCTGACGAATGCGGTGGGTCGGGATATGTTCAGGAGGGGTTCAGCGCTGGCTGGGTATGCTCCAAACCGTACCCAACAAGGCGCCTGGCGCCGGAGGACCTGCTCATGCTGACGTTCAACAAGCTCTTTCTGGCGCTGGCGTTCCTTGGCAGCAGCGCGGCGGCGCAAGCGGCTGATGGCAACGCGGATGTATCTCGCACCGATTTCGGCAAGAACACCGAACGCGCCGACCGCATCAACGGCCTGCGCCGCAGCCTTGCCAGCAGCACTGAAGTCGGCAGTTGGAGCCAGACGTTCAGCCAGCAGCCTGTGGATCATCCCTACGCCGCCGGCTATGGAAATCTTACCGCCCGCGTCAACGGTGTGAGCGTGCAAACGGGCAATCTTCCGGCCGCTTACATCGCGCAAATGTCCGTGCAGAGTCCGACTAGACTGTTCGAAACCGGCGCACCGGTCCGCACACTGCAGCAGCCACCCTCGCTAAGCTTGAGCGAGAGTCAGAGCACCTGGTTACCCGTCCACCACGTTTTATAAGCCGCCAGCCTGTTTTTCGCGGTGTCTTGATTGCACAATCGCTGCCGGGCTCGTCACACTGCACGCGCTCGGCAGCGTCGTTGAGAACTCTTGAAACGAGAGACTCTTTAAGCAAGAGAATCATGAAACAAGGGGTATGCCTTTGCCTGGGAGAGCGTCATGAAATTGCTGGTTGTCGAAGATGAAGCCCTGCTGCGTCACCACCTGCAGACCCGCCTGACCGAAAGCGGTCACGTCGTCGAAGCGGTGGGTAACGCCGAGGAAGCGCTGTATCAGGCGGGCCAGTTCAACCACGACCTGGCGGTCATCGACCTGGGCCTGCCGGGCGTGGGCGGTCTCGACCTGATCCGTCAGCTGCGGGTGCAGAACAAGGCGTTCCCGATCCTCATCCTGACCGCGCGCGGCAACTGGCAGGACAAAGTCGAAGGCCTCGCTGCCGGCGCCGACGACTACGTGGTCAAGCCGTTCCAGTTCGAAGAACTCGAAGCGCGCCTCAACGCCCTGCTGCGCCGCTCCAGCGGTTTCACCCACTCGACCATCATCGCCGGCCCGCTGAGCCTGGACCTCAACCGCAAGCAGGCGTCCCTGGACGAACAACCGCTGGCGCTGACCGCCTACGAATACCGGATTCTCGAATACCTCATGCGCCATCACCAGCAAGTGGTCCCCAAGGAGCGCTTGATGGAACAGCTGTACCCCGATGACGACGAGCGCGATCCGAACGTGATCGAAGTGCTGGTCGGTCGTCTGCGGCGCAAGCTGGAAGGGCCCGCCGGCTTCAAACCGATCGACACCGTGCGCGGTCTGGGCTACCTGTTCACCGAGCGCTGTACATGATTCGTTCGCTGCGCCTGCGTCTGATGCTGGGCGCCGCGACGTTGGCCGTCATCTTCATGCTGCTGATGCTGCCGGCGCTGCAAAGCGCTTTCAGCCTGGCGCTGGAAAGCTCCATCGAAAAACGCCTGGCGTCGGACGTCACCACGCTGATCTCTGCCGCCCGCGTCGAAGACGACCACCTGCTGATGCCGTCGTTATTGCCCGGCGAGCAATTCGCCCTGCCCGACAGCCGCTTGCTCGGCTACATCTATAACCGCGCCGGCAAACTGGTGTGGCGCTCTCGGGCCGCCGAAGACCAAGCCATCGACTACCAGCCCCGGTACGACGGCCGCGGCAACGAATTCGCCAAGATCCGTCAACCCAACGGCGAAGAGTTCTTCGTTTATGACGTCGAAATCAAACTGCTCGGCGGGCGCAACGCCGCCTTCAGCATCGTCGCCCTGCAACCGGTACGCGAATACCAGGAAACCATCTCCGGCCTGCGTCAGAAACTCTATCTGGGCTTCGGCGGCGCACTGCTGGTCCTGCTGATTCTGTTGTGGGGCGGGCTGACCTGGGGCCTGCGCGCGCTGCGGGGCATGAGTCAGGAACTCGATCAGGTCGAAGCCGGCTCGCGGGAAAGCCTCAGCGAAGAACATCCCAGCGAACTGCTGCGCCTGACCGACTCGCTCAACCGCCTGTTGCGCAGCGAACGGGAGCAACGCATTCGGTACCGCGATTCCCTTGACGATCTCGCCCACAGCCTGAAGACCCCGCTCGCCGTGTTGCAGGGCGTCAGCGAACAGTTTGCCAAACGGCCGGAAGACCTGGAGCAGGCGCGGATTCTGCAATCGCAGATCGAGCGCATGAGCCAGCAGATCAGCTATCAATTGCAGCGCGCCAGCCTGCGCAAGAGCGGGCTGGTGCGTTATCACGTGGCCCTGAGGCCGGTGGTGCAAAGCCTGTGCAATACGCTGGAAAAGGTCTACCGCGACAAGCGCGTCAACGTGGTCCTCGACCTGCCGGACAACGGCCAGGTGCAAATGGAAGAGGGCGCCTTGCTGGAAATGCTCGGCAACCTGCTGGAAAACGCCTATCGCCTTTGCCTCGGCGAAGTGCGCGTGAGCTGGCGCTCATCAATGATGGGCGACGAGCTGTGCATTGAAGACGACGGCCCCGGCGTTCCGGAAAACCAGCGCGCCCGGATTCTCGAACGCGGCGAACGGCTGGACACGCAAAACCCGGGTCAGGGCATTGGCCTCGCAGTGGTCAAGGACATCATCGAAAGCTACGGCGCGCAGCTCACTCTGGGGGATTCGGAACTGGGTGGCGCGGCCTTCCGCATTCAGTTCGCCCTCTAACCTAAAGCTGTTCGCACGCCTTTGGAGGCGGATACCCGCCAGTGTGGCGAGCGATTTGCCGCGAAACGGCGGAAAACCGCCACCCCTTTCCGGTCAGCGAATCTCCCGTTTGCCAGTTGGCTCGCGCAAACCGGGCCTCTCCCGCGACTTATCAACACTGGCACGGTGCTTGCGATGCACTGAGCAGAGGTCTGCCGCGCGCAGCTCGACAAAAACAAATCCCTCCCAGCAGGAGGGTTCGCACTTTAGGCGTCTCTGCAACCGGAATGCTGCAGCTCGATGCTCTTGAGGAAACTGCAATGACGACTCGTCAGCCCATCTATAAATCCCTGTACGCCCAGGTGATCGTCGCGATCATCGTCGGTATCGCGCTTGGTCACTGGTACCCCGAAACTGCCGTAACGCTCAAACCGCTGGGTGACGGTTTCATCAAACTGATCAAAATGGTCATTGCACCGATCATCTTCTGCACCGTCGTCAGCGGCATCGCTGGCATGCAGAGCATGAAATCCGTGGGCAAGACCGGCGGCTACGCGCTGCTGTACTTCGAAATCGTCTCGACCATCTCGCTGATCATCGGCCTGATCGTGGTCAACGTCGTCCAGCCGGGCGCCGGCATGAACATCGACGTGTCCACCCTCGACGCCTCCAAAGTCGCGGCCTACGTGACCGCCGGTAAAGACCAGAGCATCGTCGGTTTCATCCTCAACGTTATCCCGAACACCATCGTCGGCGCGTTCGCCAACGGCGACATCCTGCAAGTGCTGATGTTCTCGGTGATCTTCGGTTTCGCCCTGCATCGCCTGGGCGCTTACGGCAAGCCGATCCTGGACTTCATCGATCGCTTCGCCCACGTCATGTTCAACATCATCAACATGATCATGAAGCTCGCCCCGATCGGCGCGCTCGGCGCCATGGCGTTCACCATCGGCGCTTACGGTGTCAGCTCGCTGGTGCAGTTGGGTCAGCTGATGCTGTGCTTCTACATCACTTGCCTGCTGTTCGTGCTGCTGGTGCTGGGCTCCATCGCAAAAGCTCACGGCTTCAGCATCCTCAAGCTGATCAAGTACATCCGTGAAGAGCTGCTGATCGTGCTGGGTACCTCGTCGTCCGAGTCGGCGCTGCCACGCATGCTGATCAAGATGGAGCGTCTGGGCGCGAAGAAATCCGTCGTCGGTCTGGTGATCCCGACCGGTTACTCGTTCAACCTCGACGGTACCTCGATCTACCTGACCATGGCCGCGGTGTTCATCGCTCAGGCCACCAACACCCACATGGACATCACCCATCAGGTCACCCTGTTGCTGGTGCTGCTGCTGTCGTCCAAAGGTGCGGCAGGCGTGACCGGTTCGGGCTTCATCGTGCTGGCCGCGACACTGTCCGCGGTGGGCCACCTGCCTGTGGCTGGTCTGGCGCTGATTCTGGGCATCGACCGCTTCATGTCCGAAGCCCGCGCCCTGACCAACCTGTGCGGCAACGCTGTGGCAACCCTGGTTGTTGCCAAGTGGGTCGGCGAGCTGGACGTTCCGCAGATGCAGGCCGAGCTGGCATCTGGCGGTCGTGCCATCGACAACACCGCGCCAACCGACGACCTGGGTGTGGCCGAAACCGCGCCTACTCCTGTTGTGCGTTCGTAAGCTGCATTAGCGGTAAGAGTTGGTGAAAAAGCCTGTCTTCGGACAGGCTTTTTTTATGCCTATTGTCCTCGCCTTCACCGCGACCGGCGCTACACCGACTGCGCAAGAAGTTGCGCACTCCTTTAGTGAAAATGGGGGGGTAAATGCTCTGCAGGCCACGTCGTTTGTGGTCTGCAGACGAGTGCGCAAGAAGTTGCGCAGGGGTGGGCAACTTCTTGCGCACTTTTTAGAGGGTATCGGGTTTGGCGTTCGCTAAAACTTGATGTTTTACTTCTTAAGTTATTGATTTTTATTGGCTAATTCGTAGCTGGCATAGCTCTTGATATCTCCGTGGCCCCCGGACAGGCATCCACGCCGCTCCGGATGGCTTTTTGAGCACGGAGAGCATCCTTGGTAAACCCTGCAGTGACGTCTGGCGGCGACGAAAAACGTGAACCTCAAGTGGCGGTTGTTCCGCTTGATCTGATTCAGGTCGAAGACGTTGGTCTTGGCGCGGCCAATTTCGATGCCTGGTTGCAGGAGATCAGCGGCGGGGTCGTCACCCTTGAGCGGATCAAGACGTTCGCCGGCGGGCTGCCCGTGGTCGGCAACATCATGGCGCTGGTCGATGCGCTGAATGACATCGTTCGGCTGGCGACCAGTGAGAAACGTGATCCGCTGGATTGGGTCAGTCTGGGCATCAATCTGATCGGGATGGTGCCGTTTCCCCCGGGCATGGCGGCGGCGCGGATGAGCCTGCGGCCGATGCTGTTCCTGGTCCGTCAGGAAATGCGGCAGGCGGGGAAGATGGTGCTGGGGGATGCGCTGATCGAGATTCTGATCGGGCACCTGAATGCCACCATTGTCGGGACGCTTGATGATTTTGTGAGCCAGGCGCAGACCAAGCTCCCCGGGATTCTTGAAGATGCGGGAGCGCTGGGCGAAGGCGTCTTGTTTCAGATTGCCGAAGGCCTGGAGAGCCTGGTCGACCCGAAGCTGAACGCCAAGGCTGATTTGCTTGAGGCACAGCAGTGGGTCCATGCCGCTGGGGATCTCTGGGCCTACGATCCCAAGGCTGCAATTGGCAATATCTTTGCGGCGGCGGCGGAGGTTTGCGCTGCGGCGGGCAAGGGCGCGGTGAATGGCGCTGCTGAATACCTTGTGCCTGAAGCGGTTAAAGAAGAGGTGGTCAGGCAGGCCAAATTATTGCGTGACCTGGCGCCTCAGCTTCGGACGCAGATTACGGGGCTGGCTGATCCGAGCGGGCAGCATTCCATCGCTGCGTTGCTGGTTACCTTGGAAGGTGCGGTCGTCAGTTGGCGTGCGCGTAATGGGCACGGGCAGGCTTTCAACATCAAGCCTGGGGTGACTAATCAGGCCAAGCGCCGGGGTAGCGAAGGCAAACTTGAAGTTGTTCAGCGTGAGAAGCCGGCGAAGGGTCGGCCTAACGAACAGAAAAATTGCGCTTGTGCGTCAACAACCAGAAGCATCAGTTTTGCGATGGGTACTGAGTCGGTCAGTCATACCGACTTCAGTCTACCGGGGCCGTTTCCGGTTGAGTGGACCCGGACTTATTGCTCGAGTCTGGATGCGTTCGATGAGGATGTTATCGGCGCACGCTGGATTACGCCGTTTACCACGCGGTTTGATCTCGTCGGCGATGGTCTGGTGTTTCATGACTCCGATGGTCGTAGCCATCAATTTCCTCTGCCCAAGGTCAAGCTCTTTCACTTTAATGCCATTGAAAATCTGACCGTCGTTCGCCTCAGCAAGGATCGGCTGTTGCTGATGCGTGGGCTTGAGCACAGGGAAACCTATGTTCGGCGGGGCAAGCGCTTTGTTCTCATCAACAAGATGCTGCCCAACGGCGCTGGGGTGATGCTGCATTACGAGCATCGGCATGATGAGCGTTTGTTGCTCTCCGAATTGGTGACTTACTCGGAGAAGGATCTCAGCAAAGTCCATCTTCGCCTGGGCACTTTGATTGACGATCACGGACGGTTGACGGGGCTTTGGGAAGTTCGTGACGGCAAGGTTAAACGCCAACTGTGTGCCTATCAATACGATGATTGTGGTGACCTTGTTCTGGCGCAGGATGAGAATGGCGCCGCATGGCGTTATCAGTATCAAAACCATCTGATCACCCGCTACACCGACCGCACTAATCGCGGTTTGAACCTGCAATGGTCAGGCACCGGCCCCGACGCAAAAGCCATTCGCGAATGGGCTGACGACGGCAGTTTCGACACGCGATTGGCATGGGACGAAAACATTCGTCTCACCTATGTCACCGATGCGCTCGGTCATGAAACCCGGCACTACTACGACAGCCTCGGTTACACCTACCGCATTTGCCACGCCGATGGGCGATCGGAGTGGTTCTTCCGCGACGCCCCCAAGAACATCATCCGCCACGTCCACACCGACGGCAGCACCGACCGGTATCGCTACGACAAGCTCAGCAATCTGACCGAACACACCCGCGCTGATCACAGCGTGATGAACTACGCGTATGACAATAAAAGCCACCTGATCAAGATCAGCGATGGCGAAGGCGGGTTGTGGAAACGGGATTACGACTTTCGTGGAAATCTGATCGAGGCGATCGACCCGCTAGAGAACGTTACCGAATACGCCTACAACAAATTCGGCCTTCCTACCGCGATCAAGGACGCCAACGGGAATACCAAGAAACTTGAGTACAACGCTGCGGGCCAGTTGCTGAAGTACATCGACTGCTCGGGCAAGGTCAGCGCGTGGGAATACGACGAACGCGGCCAGATGGTTCGCTTCACCGATCCGGCCGGGCACAGCACCACGTATGAATACAAAGCCGGTCAGCTTGTCCTGATCAAGCACCCGGACAAAACCGAA